>URHH01000001.1 GCA_900547615.1 uncultured Blautia sp.
CTCCAGGCGGACATTTGCTGCCTTGCATCCGGCATCGCCTGCTACAAAGGCTGTAACCAGCCCAAACACTTCCAAAATTCCCACAGCTTCTGCCATTTCAATTCTCCTTTACGGTGAGGATTATTTATTGATGATCGCAATCTTCAGACCTGTCATTGCCAGGTTTGTCTGATGTGCTTCGTTAATCTGCTCTAACGGGAATCTGTCTGTAATAAGATCAGACATTGGAAGTCCGATTCCTTTTGCTCTCTTTAAGAAATCGAATGTTGTTACATAATCTCTTAAAGTATATACCCAGGAACCAACTGTTGTGATTTCTTTTGAACAGATGTCAAAGTGCGGGTTAATTGTTGCATCTCCACCATTGATGAAGAATCCAAGTTCACAAAGACCACCGCCGTTACGAATGAATTTATAAATGTTGGAATGTGCAACTGGAGAACCTGTACACTGGAATGCGAAATCTGCAAGATGTCCGCCAAATGCTTCTTTTACAGCTTCTGCAAGTGCTTCAATTCCCTTGTGATCTTTAAAGTTTACTGTCTGTGTTGCGCCCATTCTCTTAGCGAAGTCAAGACGTTTCTGCTCTCCGTCTACTGCACAGATGTTTTCAATACCCATTGTGCGAAGAACTGCAATACAGATAAGACCGATCGGTCCGCATCCCTGTACAACAACTCTGCTGTTGAAACGAAGGATACCTGTTGTTTTTGCTCTCTCTACTGCATGTACAAGAACGGCACATGGCTCGATAAGGATACGGGAATCCAGATCCAGATCGCTTACATTAAAGAATGTGGAACCAAACTGTCCGCCTCTGATGAAGATGTAATCAGAGAACCATCCGTTAAGATGAATATCATCATCCGGAAGAAGTCCGTATACATCTGCACCGCCTACGTTTTTCTTATTTAAGTCGAACATTGTGATTTCCGGATCATCTTTGAAAATCATACATGTAACAACTTTATCTCCAACTTTAACCGGTTTGCCTGCTGTATCCACTTTTACGTTTTTACCCATAGCAACGATTTCACCTGTTCCCTCATGTCCAAGTGCTACCGGAATCAGGCTGAATGGATCTCTTTTGAATTCATGCGCATCTGTACCACAGATACCGCAGCCTTCTACTTTTACAAGAATATCATCATCGCCAAGTTCCGGAATCGGGAACTCTTTAATGTCATAATGCTCCAGGGATGTCAGCATTGCTACTCTGGCTGTTTTCGGGATTGCATTTCCTGCTGCCGGTGCTGCTGTTGCTGCTGCCGGTGCTGCTGCAGGAGTGTTTCCTGTCATGCCGGAGAGAACCTGTTTTACGATTTCTTCAATATTTACGTTATTCATATCCATGTTCTTCTCTCCTCCTAATTATCGAATGCAAAGGCTGTCAGACATTACGCAGCGTCTTCTCTTTGTGAAAGTGCTTGCGCTTGTAAGACCTTCGCCTGTACGGCTTGCGATTGTGAAAGTACAATATCCTTCCCCGCCAAATCCAAGTGCTGCATAAGAAGGTGCATTTTTCACAAGGATTGCTGTATCAATCGCTTTTGCATATTTTGTAATGTTGTCAATATTTTTAGAATGAATATGTGCAGAATGGCGGTTGCCATGCTCAAGCCATACAGCCTGCTCTACTGCATCGTCAAAATCTTTCGCTCTTACTACACCGAGAATCGGCATCATAAGCTCTGTTGTAATAAGCGGATGCTCCTTCGGTCCTTCAAATACGATACAGCGAATGTTCGCCGGAACGTTTACGCCGATCATGGAAAGAAGTGTTCTTGCATCACGGCCTACACATTTACGGTTCAGCTTTCCACCAGCCAGAACAACCTCTGTCAGCTTGTCCTGTTCTTCCTTGGATGCCAGATAACAGTCATTCTCTGTTACGAGATAGTGCATCAGCTCATCCACGATAGAGGAAACTGCCACGATTTCTTTTTCTGCAATACATGGAAGGTTATTGTCAAATGTACATCCATTTACAATATCCTGTGCAGCTTTCCGAATGTCTGCTGTCTCATCTACAAGTGCCGGAGGATTTCCTGCACCTGCTCCGATTCCTCTCTTGCCTGAGGAAAGAACAGCTGTTACAACACCAGGGCCGCCAGTTGCAGCGATAAGCGGAATGTCTTTATGCTTCATCATGATATTGCTTGTTTCCAGTGTAGGATTTTCTACAGTAACTGCAATGTTATCCGGTCCGCCTGCTTCAAGAGAAGCTTCGTTTAACAGATTGATTGCATAAATAGATGTTTTGATTGCAGCCGGATGTGGGTTAAATACAACTGTATTTCCGCCGGCCAGCATGCCCATTGTATTACACAGTACAGTCTCACTCGGGTTTGTACAAGGAGTAATTGCTCCGATTACGCCGAAAGGTCCCATCTCAATAAGGGTAAGACCTCTGTCGCCTGACCATGCTGTTGTTGTAATATCTTCTGTTCCAGGTGTCTTGTCTGCTACAAGATGATGTTTGAGGATTTTATCCCCTACATTTCCCATACCCGTCTCATCAACACCCATACGCGCAAGAATTTCTGCATTCTCTTTGATTTTCTTTCGAATGCATGTAATAATTTTTTCTCTCTGGTCCATGGACATTTTCTTAACGATAAGTTCAGATTTCTTTGCTGCCTCAATGGCCTCATTCATATCTTTGAAAACGCCATGTTTTCCGGAGGGAGCATCGGCAATCTGCATTTTTGCCATGACTTCCTGTACAATTTCCTGTACCATGCTTTCATTGATTGGCATGAAATTGTCCTCCTTCAAATTTTATATATATGCAGCGGAATTATTTTAATCCCAGCTGTGCCATCACCTGTTTTGTAATGTTTGCTACTAAATCTGCATCTGCTGTATCGCAGGAAGCTGTGCTGTTTTCTGTATATGTACAGTGGCTTCCGCAGTTATGGCAGTTAAGTCCGTCTTTGTTTACGCAAAGATTTGCCGGATGTTTGCCCGGAAGACCCATTTTTCTTCTGATTTCATACAGTTTTTCAATCTGCTCTTTGTCGAATTCCTTCGGTCCGCCAAGCATTTTGGATTTGTAAAGAAGCTCTGCGTAGAATTCAAGAGATTCCATTTTCATGTATGCAGCCATAAGGTCTGTAGACCATGTAAGAGCACCGTGGTTCTCAAGAAGAACTGCATCAAAGTATGGAAGGTATTTTTCCAGATTGTCCGGAATTTCCACTGTAGAAGGTGTGCCGTATTCTGCGATCGGAACACATCCAAGAGCGATAACTGCCTCTGGCATGATCGGTGCAGAAAGCGGAATGCCTGCGATTGCAAAGCTTGTTGCAAATGTAGGATGTGCATGAACAACAGAACCCACATCCGGTCTTTTCTCGTATACTCTCATATGCATTTTGATTTCAGATGAAGGACGGAATCCCGGGTTAGCCTGGATCACATTACCCTGTGCATCTACTTTACAGATAAAGTCCGGAGTCATAAATCCTTTGGAAACTCCTGTAGGTGTGCAAAGGAATTCGTTGTCATTCAGTTTTACGGAGATATTTCCGTCATTTGCAGCCACCATGTTGCGGTTGTAGATTCTTCTTCCAACTTCACAGATCTGTTTTTTGATTTCATATTCGTTTACCATGCTTTCTTCCTCCTTGAGCGCATTTGGTTTAATTGTTTCTGATGTAATTCTACATCATACCACAGGGAAAGTCAAGAAATACTTGTTGTTTTCTGTTGTTTTCTCTGTGCATATTATGTTGTTTTTATTGTTTTTTATTGTGGTTTCTTGTTTCCTTGTTCCCAGGGCATCACATCGCCGTCCTCCCGGAGATATTCCAGGATTTCCGCCACCCCTTCCCAGGTTTTGAAATCCACAAAAAAATCTTTTTGCATCCTGCAAGCCTCAGCCATGATTCCGCCCTCTTCACCTTCGCATCCGGATGATTAATTTTTGTAACAATACCAACCACCTCTCTGTTTGCCATGCAGGTTATACACGGCGGAAAAAGACAATATGGCTCAATTGCCGAGACAATCAGTCCCACCACATCTGACTCATATGTATAAAGCGCCAGTGCATGTCCAAGTCCTTTGGTCTGAGCATACTATCCGTATATCCCATTTGCTTATCACCCTCCTATCTGACAGTCAAGAGAAGAAACTCTCTCCACTGCTTTTTTCAGAGTATTCATATGCTCCGCTTCCGGTGGAAGAATTCCTTCCATATAATAGTCTCTTCCAAGTCCTTCATACTTATCCTGACCAAGCCTGTGATAAGGAAGCAGATGAATTTTATTGACTCCCGGAAGCGTCGCTGCAAACTGCGCAATTTCCTGTATTTCTTCTACGGTATCATTAAATGTAGGAATGACCGGAACACGAATCACAAGTTTCGTCTTGCCTGACAAAGCAATCCGCCTTGCATTTTCCAGCATCTGTTCATTAGAACGTCCGGTAAACTCCTTATGTTTCCCGGGATTCATGTGTTTTATATCCATCAGATAAGTATCCAGCCAGGGCAGTGCGTTTTCTATATCTTTCCAGGGGGCGCATCCCATGCTCTCTACCGCTGTAGAAATCCCCCTCTCCTTCGCTCCTCGCAAAAGTGCAGCTGTAAATTCCGGCTGACAGAAACACTCTCCGCCGGAAAGTGTCATTCCTCCGCCTGAGCGATAATAGTACGCTCTGTCTTTTTCCACTTCCGTCAGAGCCTCCCTGACTGTCACATCTCTGCCGATAATCTTGTCTTTCCCTTGAACCTTCATCGTTTCAATTTCATATTCCTGTGATTCCGGATTGCAACACCACCGGCATCTGAGCACACAGCCTTTTAAAAACACAATAGTCCGGATCCCCGGCCCGTCATGAATGGAATATCTCTGAATGTCAAATATTCTTCCTCTTTTTTCCAAATAATCCATATTATCTCCTAAAATCCCTGCTCCGTCCTACGGATAATATCATCCTGAAGGGAACGGGAAAGAGTGGTAAACAACGCGCTGTATCCAGCCACACGGACTACAAGGTGTTTGTATTTTTCCGGATACTTCTGTGCATCAAGAAGTGTATCTCTGTCCACTACATTAAACTGCATATGCATTCCCTTCTGGTCAAAATAAGAACGGATAAGCGCCACAAACTTTTCAAGCCCCTCTCTGCCTGACAGAGCAGACGGATGAAACTTCTGGTTAAATAAAGTTCCGTTCGATACAATAAAATGATCCAGTCTGGAAACAGATGTAGCCGCTGCTGTAGGGCCGTTTACATCTTTTCCAGCGGACGGAGAAACTCCATCTGCCACCGGTGTGTGGGCATATCTTCCATCCGGAGTTGCACCGGTCTGTCCACCCAGAGGTACATTGGCAGAAACAGGATAAAGTCCCGCCTGGAACTGTCCTCCTCTTGGGTTTTTATAATTCTGAAGAGGTTTTGTATAAGTATAGGCCACATCCCTCGCAAAGTAGTCCACTTCCGGAATGTCATTTCCAAACTTCGGCACTTCTTCTATCATGTTATGGATTTCTTCATAACGTTTCATTTTTTCTTCGCCGGGCTGTGCATTCATCACCGCTTTTAAAATAGAAGAAACTGTATTTTCATCTATTTTCTGTCCGGCATCCTTCATTTTTCTCAAAACTGCTTCTGCAGTATCGCTTACCGACTGCTGATCCAGTCCTTTTCCAAAGTTCCATGCAAGAGCTTCTTTCATCTCTTCCATAGTCACCTTCTTCTCTTCGTATACAAGCTTCCTTACCGCAAAAAGAGAATCTGCCATATTTGCAATTCCAAATCCCTGGGGACCTGTGAAATTATAAACAGCTCCACCTTCCTGAACAGACTTTCCGCGTTTCAGACAATCATCCACCATACAGGACAAAAATGGAAGCGGACATCTTTTTGCATGCGCCACATCAATGGCATTATCTGCATTTACAAGAAGAGAGATACAATATTCCATCTGTTTTTTATAAGCATTATAGAATTCCTCAAAAGAAGACATTTCTGTCACTTCCCCTGTAGGAACTCCCACCATTTCTCCTTTGTCTTCCCCATTTGCGAATACGAGCTCCAGAGGTCTGCACATATTGAAGAACGCAGCATCATGCCATCCTTCTGTTTTTCCTGCTTTCTGCGGTTCCACACAACCGATAATGTTATACTCTCTGGCATCTTCCAGGCTTAATCCTCTGTTCTGAAGGGAAGGAATAATCACTTCATCATTATAATAAGCCGGAAGACCAATTCCCGTTCTCGTCAGTTCCGCCGCCTTAATAAGAAACTCATGGGGAGAGCCATTCCATACTCTTACTGAGAGAGACGGCTGAGGAAGTCTTACATGCATAGAAGCCTGAATACACATAAAAGAAAGGTCATTTGTCACATCTTCTCCTTCCTTATTCTGGCCTCCTGCGATCAGATTCTGGAAAAGACTGTATCCTGCGAAACCTTCTGCTGATACTGCATCTCTGCATTTATTCAGATCATTTAGTTTTACCCAGATGCAGTCCATAAGTTCCTGCGCAAACTCTCTTGAAATATTTCCATTTTCCATATCCTTTTTATAATAAGGATACATATATTGATCGAAACGTCCCGGAGAAATAGAATGTCCGCTGGATTCCAACTGAATCAGCTGCTGAACAAACCAGAAGGACTGGCATGCTTCATAGAAATTCTGTGCTCCTTTGGCAGGAACACGGCTGCAGTTTTCGGCAATCCTAAGAAGCTCTTCTTTTCTCGCCGCATCTGTGCACTGCTCTGCCATCTCCTGTGCGAGAGTACTGTATCTCCGGGCATATTCTATTACAGCCTGACAACTTAAAATCACTGCCT
Source organism: uncultured Blautia sp. (assembly GCA_900547615.1). GTDB lineage: Bacteria > Bacillota > Clostridia > Lachnospirales > Lachnospiraceae > Blautia_A. The sequence goes on from URHH01000001.1 coordinate 6,811, forward strand.
GCAGGAAATGAGAACGTTCCGCATAATCCCCGTCTCCTACATTGCATTCAGAAAGCTCCTGCTCCGCCTTTTTTATGATTCCCTCATAACCGACAGCAAGAACCTCTTCATATTTTACAGTTACATGTCCTACACCATTATAGAAATAATTTCCCGGTGTAAAAATATTATGTTCAATTGCACGTACTGCTTCCGGAGCCATATAAGAAAGCGCCAGCTCACTTGTTGTTTTTCCTTTCCAGTACTTATGCACTTCGCGAAGCTCCTCTTTTGTCTCCTCTGCAATATAAAAAGGATCTGCGCTTCTTGTTTCCACTGTATCCAGCTCATCTTCCAGCCACTGATAAGAAAACTCCGGATATGTCTGGCATCCTCTTGGCGCCAGTGTAGAACTTCCCACAATCAGTTCGTCATCCCGGATAATAATCGGAATATGACGAAGAATATGGGCAAATGCTTTCGCCCTCCTTGTGATAATGGGTTCGTTTTCTGTTGCTTTGTAGGATTCTGTAAGAAGTTTTGCTCTTGCAGATTCAATCACAGGCATATGCTCATATAAATGATCTACAAGTCTTTGAATCCTCTCTGTTTTTGGAATATCAGATGTTTGAAATTTTTCCATGCTGCTCCTTTCTCATGACCAATGCGTATTGAAAAGCAACTCTTCTCCGCGCTTATCAGGCAGCTTTCCTCTTTATTCCGGTTCATGTCATATAATTTCATTATACCCTTTTCTTTTTTTGATGTCAACAAAATCCAACACTTCTCCTTCTGCATTTGTGTGGTTTTTTCCGGATTATTTGTGTGGTTTTTGTTTGTTTTTTCAAGAAACGTGTTTTTTCGTGTTGACAATATTTTTTCACTCTGTCATACTGAATATAACCAAATTCACCAAAGGAGGACATGAGCTTATGTATCTTTCCGATATGCACACTCATTCCATCGCAAGCGGTCACGGAACGATTTGCACTATATCAGATATGGCAAAATCCGCCGAACAAAAAGGACTGAAACTTCTCGGAATCACCGACCACGGTCCCGCAACCCTCTGCGCCGGCACTCCATCCTATTTCAGAAGTCTCACCTTTTCTCCAAAAAAGCGCTTTCATGTGGAAATTTTATACGGTGTAGAATTAAATATACTTGACACAGAAGGAACCATAGACCTGGATGAAGAGCTTCTTTCCCGTCTTGATTATGCAATTGCAAGTATGCATGCCCAAAATTACAGAACCGGTACAAGAGAAGAAAACACAAAAGCATATATAAACGTTATGAAACATCCATGTGTCAAAATCCTGGGACACTGCGACAATCCGCACTTCCCTGCCGATTATGAAGCTCTTGCCATTGCCGCAAAAAAAAGCGGAACTGCTTTTGAAATTAACGAAGCTTCTCTCGCCCCCTATGGATACCGGGGTAATACCAGAGAAAATAACAGAGAAATTCTTTACTGGGCGCGAAAATATGAAGTTCCCGTTCTTCTATCAAGCGACAGCCACGGGGCAGAGCATGTTGGAGATTTTACTTACGCAGAAGAATTTATTCATAACGAATTATTTCCGGAAGAACTGATTCTCAACAATCAGCTTCCCAGACTAAAAGTATTTTTACAGACAAGATAAGGAGATACCTGCCATGAATCAGACAGAACATTCTATTTCTTCTGAGGAATCCCCTCTGGGAACTGCCCCTATCGGGCAGCTTTTAAAAAAATTTGCCATTCCCAGCATCATCAGTATGCTGGTGGGCGCACTTTATAATATCGTAGACCAGATTTTTATTGGACAAGGTGTGGGAATGCTGGGAAACGCAGCTACGAACGTGGCTTTTCCCCTTACGACCATCTCAACTGCCGTCTGTCTCCTTTTGGGAATAGGAGGCGCAGCAAATTATAATCTGGAGCTTGGCCGAAAAAACAAAGATAAAGCGAGAAACATTGCAGGCACAGCTTTTGGAAGCCTTATTATTTTCGGCATTTCTCTCTGCCTTCTGATCCGCTGCTTTTTAACCCCCCTTGTCATTGCCTGCGGAGCAACGGAACAGACTCTTCCATACTCCCTTTCCTATGTAGGAATTACCTCCCTGGGTTTTCCATTTTACATACTTGCAACAGGCGGAAATCATCTTGTGCGGGCAGACGGAAAACCAGCATACTCCATGTTTGCCACCTTATCAGGAGCTGTCATCAACACAGTTCTTGACCCTCTTTTTATTTTTGGTTTTGGATGGGGTATTGAAGGCGCAGCCTGGGCAACGGTAATCGGTCAGATTTTTTCTGCCTGCATGATTCTCTTTTACCTGCCGAAATATCAGGAACATTCTCTTACCTTACGTCACTTCATCCCAAAAGCAAGCTGTTTGCATGCCATTATTTCTCTTGGCTCTGCTTCCTTCTTAAATCAGCTCGCCATTACAGTTGTACAGATTCTTCTTAACAATACGCTCCGTCATTACGGCGCGGAATCTATTTATGGAAGTGACATTCCCATTGCAGTGGCAGGAATTGTCTCAAAAGTAAATATGCTGTTCCTCTCGGTTGTTATCGGTATTTCTCAGGGAGCACAGCCTATTATCAGCTTTAACTACGGCGCAGAAAATTTTGAGCGCGTAAAAAAAGCCTACCTGAAAGCAGCCGGAATTGCTTCTGCGGTAGCTTTTACAGGTTTTCTATGTTTCCAGATTTTTCCAAGACAGATTATCTCTGTTTTTGGAAGCGGCGACAAACTATATTATCAATTTGCCGTTAAGTTTTTCCGAATTTTCCTGTTCTGCACCTTCTTTAACGGACTGCAGCCTGTAACTGCAAATTTTTTTACTTCCATCGGAAAAGCAACAAAAGGAATTTTTCTTTCTATGACAAGACAGATTATTTTTCTCATTCCTCTTGTTATCATCTTTCCTCTGTTCATGGGTGTGGAAGGAGTCATGTTCGCAGCCCCTATTGCAGACTGTGCCGCAGGGATACTTGCTATTCTGTTAGTAAAAAAAGAGTTCAAGAAAATGACGGTATAAATACCACGTAATAAACACAAGAGCGCCGCAGCCTGCGGCGCTCACAGCCCCTTACAAATTTTCAGGTATTTGTCCAGCACATTTTCCGGGTAGAGACAGGCTGTTCTTTCTTAATTGCCTCATCCATAGACAAATAAAGATACGTATCCTGCAAAGCGTCCTTCAAGGAATAAATTTCCTCTCCTCCGTCTGCATATCGTTTCATTCCGTCAAGAATCCCAGCCATAGCTATTTCGTCGTCACTGAGGCGCACACCTTCTTTCCAGTAAGGATTTTCATATACTGTTTTTCCGTTAAAATAAAGACTTCTCAATGTACAGCCTTCCAGATTTTCGAACTGCCCCGGCTCATCTCTCCCTATTCTGCCCATAGTAGGAAGTCCGTCTTCTCCAAGATACGACAGCTCGAAATCATAGATTTCTCCCAATGTTCCCCTTACATTCATATGCCGCGTACGAAAGTAATTAAAATACTGCTCGCCTGAAAAATCATAAAATCCTGTTTTTCCGCTTTCGAAAATAAAATCTCCCCGTTTTCTTCTGTCATGCACAATATTTTCTTTTCCGTTTCTGCGAAGCCCTTCCCTTCCGCAATGGTGCTGTACAGGAAAATCATATTGTCTTGCATAAATGGTACAATTTTCGAATCCCACATGAAGAACCTTCCGCATAAGACTCACCGCATGATAATCATGCAGCATTCCCATAAACATATTGCTCACCTCTCCCAGACAGCCGCTTTCTATTATATTTAAAACAGCCTGATAATACGGACGAAGATGACACTGCTCTGCTACTTGTATTTTTCCTTGATATTTTTCCTTGAGTTTCCAGCATTTTTCCAGTTCCTCCACCCCGTATCCAGGTGGCGTTTCCGATAAAACGGAAATCCCTTTTTCCATAAGCTTTTCAATATATGAAAGTACATTTTTCCCCGGAACAAGGACCATTACAAAATCATAATCCCTCTTTAAAAACTCCTCCAGATTCCTTTCTACTTTCCCCGGAAAATACATTTCCATCTCCTGTGCGCTTTTCTCTGAATGAGCCAGCACTGCTGAAACTTCCATTCTATGAGAAAAAAGCCGGATTACTTTCATGTAGCCTTGTGCTCTCCATCCTGTTCCAATTATCCCTATTTTCACTTTAACACCTTCTTTTTTATATTACGGAAAACTCTCTGTATACGTAATCTAAGTGCTGTTCCAGCAGTGCTAGCGTCTGTTTATCCGGATACTTCCCCGGCTGTCTGCAAACAGTATTCCTCATAATACCTCTTTTTTTTAATATAATTTTTTCGAGAGCTACGAACGATTCTATATCTCGCTGCATTAAATGTATATGTGGAAGGTATTTATTGAAAAGGTCAAAAGCTTTTTCTTTCTCTCCATTTTCAAAAGCATCATAAATCATTCGATAAGGACGTATTAATGCTGCCCCGGGCATTACAGCGCACGCCCCTCGAAACAGCGCTTCATACATACACTCTCCTCCGTTACCAACGATTATACCATATTTATTATGTGTTTTACTTCTTAATGTTGTAATGGCGGGTCCCGTAGGAGATGCTTCCAATTTAATATATAATTCACGAGAATTCTTTTCACCAATTTCTTCAAATGTGGAACACGGAATTTCTACTCCATTTAGTGCAGGAGCATACTGGATAATAATTGGTATTCTCACACTATCTGCAATTGTTCTCAGATGTTTTACAAGCATTTCCGATGTGGGCGATGCGAAACCCGGCGGCATAATATTCAATGCAGCCGCTCCTTTTTTTTCATAATAAATTGCCTCTCTTATTGCCAGAACTGTAGCATGACTGCTCACAGTTGCAACAATCGGTACTCTCCCTTTATTCGCTTGAAGCGCTCTCTGAAAAAGTTCTTTTCTCTCGTCCATAGTAAGTTTATAAAATTCCGCGCCTGCTGCAAAAAGACAAATCCCATGAGCTCCATCTCTTATTGCCATATCTACTATGTCCTCAAAGTTCCCATAGTCTACATATTTGCCATCATCAGTAAAAGGAGTTGGTATGACCGGAATAATACCTTTTAGCGTTCCCATTAAACTACCTCCTGTTAAAAATCTCAAAATCATGAGAAGGATATACCATTACGGGTTTCCATTTTTTTATGGTCTCAAATACTGCCTGACATTCTTCTTCGTTCACACATAGACCTACGGGAATTTCTTCTCGCATATTTTTTTCTGTCATTACTACATCTCCTGTAATGATGCCATATCCATTTTCCATGCAAACAATTATCATCTGAGAACCGCATGTATGTCCGCCTGTATACTGCACAAAAATTCCCGGGAAAATCTCTTCTGCATCATCCCCCTGTATCAAGCGCACTCTGTTTCTATTTTTACTTAACCAAGAAAACCACTCCTTTGGGTATTCATCTGGATGGTCTTGTGCTCTTTCCCATTCTTTTTTCTGGCAATAATATACTGCATTAGAAAAAGATGCCGCATTCCCTACGTGATCCCAGTGAAGATGCGTAAAAATAACTGCTTCTATCTTTTCCGGATTTAAAGATGCCTCCTTCAAAATATTTTTAAAAGAGCGATTACGTCTTACGCATAGCTGAAATTTATCAGAACACAATGAAGGATCTCCAAATCCGGTATCCACAACAATTTGACGTTCATTTGACTCAAGAAGAAATAATACCGATGGTACAAATTCCTGTATTTCCGGATTTCCATTCCTATATTTAATGTCATCTCTAACCATTCCAAAATCTCCAGTTAAAACAGGAGTTACTTTCCATATTTGCTTTTTTTCTTCCAAAATTTTCTCCTTTAATATATTGGGACAAATTCTCCTTTATTTACTGCATCAATGTCATTGTATTCATATTTCTTTATTGTTTCTTCCCTCAGCTCCACGCCTAATCCCGGTAAATCCTGTATCAATTCTACATATCCGTCTTTATATACAATAGGCTTTATCAGAAGCTCCTCTCTAAGAGGATTTAAAGTCTGGTCGTGTTCCATAATAAATGCCTCTGGCTCTGATGCCATAAAATGCATATTCGCCATAAAGCCTACTCCGCTTCCAAAAATATGAGGCGCCATTCTCATATGATGCGCTGAAGCAATTGCTGCAATTCGCTTACACTCAGATATTCCTCCTGAACGCGTCACATCCGGCTGAATCATATCTACAGCATGTCCTGTAATCAGAGGTGCAAAACCATATCTCGTAAATTCATTTTCTCCTGCAACAATAGGAATGCTTGTATTTGCAGTTAAACGTTTAAATCCTTCTACATCATCTGGATGAAGCGGCTCTTCCATCCAGAAAAGATCACAGTCTTCCAGTTTTTTGCATACCCGATACGCTGTATCATAGGTCCATGGAAAATTCGTGTAACATTGACCTGCATCTACGAGAAGAGCTGGTTTTGACCCTACTCTTTTTCGCAATTCTCGAATTAATTCTATATCTTCTTCCGGGTCTTCATTTCCAATTCGAACTTTAAAACCAAAATATCCTTTCGAAACATAACCCAGAGCTTCTTCAGCCAGAGAATCTACAGATTTTGCCATTCCCCCACTGGCATATGCCTTAAATTTTGTTCTATACTTTCCGCCAATCAAATCATAAACAGGTCTCTGAAGAATTTTCCCCATAACATCATATAAAGCAATATCAATCCCGCTAATAATTGTAGCAATTACTCCCCGTCTTCCATAATGCGCAGACTGAATATAGAGTTTTCTCCATATTTTTTCAATATTAAATGGATCTTCCCCCAGGAGCATCTTTTTAAAGCGTGTATCTATTATCGTTTCTACTGCTCTCGGAAGATAGGCGGACTCTCCGATTTCACCAAGTCCAGTATATTTATCATCCACCGTAATACGCACAAGCACGCAATTCCTCTGGAGTGTAGCACCCCCTGACCACTTCCACTTTTCATCCTGTTCATATCTGTAGCATAATAAGATTGTTTCCACATCCGTTATCTTCATTCCAATCCCTCCACAACTATTTTTTCATTAATCGCTTTTACTATCGCTTTATGAAGTCTGCACACCTGTCCCGCATCCTCCATTGTGGAAATTGGTTGCTCTCCCTGTAAAATACATCTTTCCACAAACCATTTCATTTCTTCATTAAACATTTCCTGATAAAGACTTTGTTCGTATCCCGTATCTGTCTTTTCTATAAAATCTCTTCTGGAAAAATTCATGCTTCCTTTATTTCCCAGTATCTTAATTTTAAAGGTCCACGGTTCTGATGAATAATCCTCTGCTGCCCACGTTACAAAAATCTGCACAATCGTACCCTGCTCATATTCCAACATTACCGAAACCTGAGCACCTTCTGTCTCATTTTCTTTTCCCTCTATCTGAGTACGAAATGCCGTTATCCGCGCTGGCACACCCAAAAATGCCAAACAAAGATACAATTGATGACAAAGGACGTCTGTTTCCGGTCCTGTATACTTTACTGCCAGTTCTTTTGACATATAATACATTTCTGATAAATAAATGTATGCAGGCACTCCTAACCGTTTCTCTTCAAGAGCACGTTTCATCCGTATCAATTCCGGCAAGTAGATATAACTGTGTCCCGGCATACAAACTACTCCATTTTTCTTTGAAGCTATCGTCATCTCTTCTATCTCCCGCTCCGAAAAACTCACCGGTTTTTCTACAAGAATGTGTTTTCCCGCTTCAATACCTTTCATAGCATATATGTAATGAAACTCAGGCGGCGTAAGAATACACAACGCATCTACAGAGGAGGACTTACAAATTTCATCCTCAGACAAAACAGGCACTCCTAGCTTTTCCCCAAATTCTTTTGCATGTCTTCCCCCTGAAACTGCTGTAATTTCTGCCCATGCACATTGTTTAATCGCTACAATATGATTCTCTGCTACTCTTCCGCACCCTATTAATCCTATTCTGATTTTTTTCTTCATTTTTACTCCTTAATCGCTCCCATAGTAAATCCCTGTACTAGATATTTTTCCAAGTATGTAAATAATAGTAATCCTGGTAAACATGCCAATACCGAGCCAGCCATTATCTGTCCCCAATTAACACTTCCATGTTGTCCCTGCATAAGGGCTATTCCTACGGTAATTGTTCTCATCTCTTCCGTCCTAGCAAACGTAAGCGCATACATATATTCCTGCCAGGAAAGAATAAACGCAAACATAGCAACTGTCACAATTCCCGGAGCAGCCAAAGGCATAATAATCTTAAACAAGATTCTCAAACGTCCGCACCCGTCAATTCTCGCTGCTTCTTCAAGAGATACCGGAATTGTATCAAAATATCCTTTTATCATCCATGCACAAAACGGCATAGCAAAAGTAGTATATGCTATAACCATGGACAAATGAGTATTCAAAAGTCCCAGTTTGCTCATAATCATATACATTGGAATTAAAAGAAGCATAGAAGGAAACATCTGCACTACAATCAATACTACAGAAAAAAAGGTTCTGCCATGAAAACGAAAACGTGAAATTCCATATCCTGCAAACATGGCAACAATCAGGGAAATCCCCATTGTAGCAAAAGAAATAATCAGCGAATTTACAAAATACGTTTTAAAATATCCCCTATTCCATATTTCTCCGTAATTTTTAAAGCTAAATTCTGAAGGTACCCATTTTGGTATCTCCAAAAAAATTTCATCCGCCTCTTTAAAAGAAGTAGAAATCATCCATAAAAATGGCAAAATCAAAACAACTGTCAAAACCAAAATAACTAAAGTACATCCTATTTTACTATATTGTCGTTTTTGCGCTCGTGTCATTTGCTCACTCCTTCAATAATTTCCTCACATACACAATACATGGAACAATCAGCACAATCATCATAATAACGGCTGCTGCCGAAGCATAGCTTGTCTGGAATGTCTGCATAAACAAACGGTATATATATACCGGAAGAGATAACGTAGCTTCTCCTGGCCCTCCTTTTGTTACAACTTGGATAATTTCCAACTGATTAAAATTCCATATAGATGTAAGAATTGCCGTAATCAACATAATACTTTTTAACATGGGAATCGTAACAAAACGAAAACACTGGCTTCCTGTTGCCCCGTCTACTTTTGCCGCTTCATATAAATCACCGGGTATTGCCTGAATTCCAGCAAGCAATGTAATTGCAACAAAAGGAATACTCTTCCATATAATGACCATAACAACTGATACGGCCGCCAGCTTTTCATCGGACAGCCACGAAAGGTTATGTGAAATAATCCCTGTGCTTTTTAAAAGATAATTCATCATTCCAAAGGATTCATTCAAAAACCATTTCCATATAATACCTGCTATGGCATTAGGAATAATCCACGGAATCAAGACTAGACATCGAAATAGCTTTTTACAATAAATATTTTTATTTAAAAGTACAGCAAACAAAAGCCCAAAAAACATTTCGAATACAAGAATAGCAAGCGTCCATACAATAGAACGTCTTAAAGCATCCAGAAACATAGAATCCGTTAATAACGATTTATAATTCTCCACTGCCACAAACTCCGGTTTCACAGGCCGAATCAAACTTTCATTATAAAAGCTGTTGACAACCCCCGATAAAACAGGATAGATTAAAATGACCAAAATTAATGCGGCGCATGGAAGAAGAAACAAATAAGGTGTTACTGTTGTTTTTATTCTTTTTTTCATCTGGTATCTCTCCTCGTAAATTGAAACCGGGAGTGCCTTTCACGACACTCCTGTTTCAATTCCAGCTATCATTCTCCATGAAGTTCTTTTAACTTTTCATCAAGTGTATGCATACCCTCTTCAACCGAAACACTTCCCATCAACATCTGCTGCACAGTAGAATTTCCATACATACTGGTAAGGGATTGCCATGAGGGATCAAGAGGCGGTATCATACATTTATCTACTTCGTCTAAAAACGGCTGAAGTTTTTCGTCATAATTTTTCTTTGCATATTGAACAAAATCTTCGGAGTACAGCATACCTCCTGCTGCATTACAAAAAGCTCCTGCTATGGTTAGCCCCTCTACATCACTTGGTGTATTATAAAAGTAATCTAAAAACTTCCACGCCTCTTCTTTATGCTCTGAAGCTTCCAAAATATTAAACGTATTAGGGTAACCTCTGTATACGGTATTATCCGGACCATCGAACATAATTGCAGTTCCCCATTTTCCTTCCAAATCCGGGCCTTTTTCCTCAACCGATCCCGTTACCCACGCTCCGTTCTGCATCATTGCAACTTCCCCGGATACAAAGGCATTTGTTACTGCCTCCCAGTCATAATCCACAACACTGTCCGGAGTCACTTTATGAGTCTGAACAAGATCAACCATCATCTGTGTTCCCTTTATTGCCGCCTCATCAGAAAGTTTTGATTTCCACGTTTCATCTTCATACAACGAAATATCCGCTCCGCACATCTGCATGAAATGCACCCAGTAATCAGAAGCATTTTCTGCCTGTACTGGCCAGGCATATCCATACTGATCTATTGTCCCATCTCCATCTGTATCTTTCGTCAAAGCTTTTGCACATTCGAGAAATTCTTCGTATGTTTTTGGTGGCTTGTCAGGGTCAAGTCCTGCTTCTTCAAAAAGGTCTTTTCTATAAAACAATGCCCAGTTACAGCCTTCCTGCGGCAGTCCGTCAATTTTTCCATCTTCTGTTGTAATCATGGCTTTTGCACTTGGAAGAAAGCTATTCACAAGCTCTTCCGGTACAAATTCACTTAAATCTGCAAGCGCTCCAATTCCTCTGTATTCTGCAAGCATCGAAGTATTACACATAATCAAATCCGGTGCATTCCCACTTACAATAGAAGTCATAATCTGAGAAGGCGCATCCGTCCAACTGCTTCGTGTCTCTACAATTTTAATACCCGGATTTTCCGCCTCAAAATCCGAAATTGCGCGCTCCAGAATTTCAAGCTGTTCCGGAACCCATGCCGTATGCAGAAACTGAATTTCTACATTTTCTTCCGCTTTTACTTCATGACTCATGCCGCCAAACATTCCCACCGACATTGTCGCACAAAGAAACACACTCAAAAACCTTTTTTTCATTACCAAATCCTCCTGTTCTATTTTATTTTTTCTTTTCTTTATCTCATCCTCAGCTTTTGCACCAGACCAATCGTCTGCGCAATCCACTGGGAACAAAATTCATCATTTAAATTATAAAAATGACGCTGTACTTTTCCTGCATCCACACCTATAATCCCCGATAAAATGCGATAGTTTTCCGGAAATGCAATTCCATCCAGATGTCTTACAAGCTGTATAATATTCATTTGAATTTGTGATGCTTTTTCCAAATTTCTGCAATGATATGCCTCTATCAATTCTTTTTCTTCTTTATCAAACATCCAGCTAAGAGCCGATATACATCCCGATGCACCAAGTGTAAGCGCTGGAAGCAAACAAATGTCCTGTCCTGTAAACACATGAAAATCCGGCCTTTTTTCTTTTATTACACCCATCACTTTTGACAAATACATCATATTTCCGCTGCTGTCCTTCAAACCAATGATATTCGGGATATCTAGAAGCTCTTTCATATATTCTAAAGGAACCTCCGGCGCACAAAACGGAATATTATACATAAGAATTTTTATTCCCGGCGGAGTTTTCTTTGATATAGTTCTATAGAAATTCAGTACATTTTCCGGTGTCTGAGGAAAATAATACGGTGGACATATAAGAGCATATTTATATCCTATTTTTTCCATATATTCCAAAAGATTCTGCACTCCTCTTTCTGTGGGTGCACTTGCTCCCCCAATTAAAATTTTATGTTTTCCTACCGCTTCCATCCCCGCTGCAAGAACCTCTTTCTGTTGCTCTGTATCCATATAAATAAATTCTCCTGTCGAACCACACATAAGAAGCCCTTGTACACACGTATCTCTGCAGTAAATAAGTTCCTGATACAGCGCATCCATATTTAACTGCCCGTCACTGCTAAAAGGAGTCAACACAACTCCATACATTCCCTTTTCCATTTTTCCCCTTTCTGTTCTTATATGTGAACATATTTTATATATCTAAATTATGTTTGTATAAATAATATCACAGAGGAATTACTCTGTCAATAATGTTATTTTTACTATTTTTTCTTATGATTTTTTATCTATTTTTCACATATAATTAAGTTTTATACTTGTTTTTTCCAAGATTTGGTGTATTATATATATGAACACTCTTCATTTATACTTTTTTTAATAAATATAAGGGGGATTATCAGTATGGAACAAAAAAATCATCGACTTTTACAATGTGCTTTAGAAATTATGAAATACATATCAAAACAGCCGAAAGGTGTTTCGTTTAAAGAAATCTGTACCATTACTGATTTACCCAAAAGCTCTGTGCATAACCTGGTACAGACCATGTGTAATATGAACTTTCTTCAAAAAAAAGAAAATTATAATGAATATCGAATTGGTTTACAGTGTTTCGAAGTAGGAAATGCCTATCTTTCTACAAATCCTTTTTATTCTGTAGCTAAAGATATTGTAGAAAATGTATCCATGCGCTGTAATCAGACAACACATTTTGGTATTTTAAACGGTCACGATACGATTTACCTTTATAAATTCGACAGCAATCAGCCTCTCCGCATTGCGTCACATACAGGTAAACGTATTCCCGCCCATGCCACAGCTATCGGAAAAGCTCTTTTATCAGGGCTTTCTAAAACGGAGTTAGATGAATTATATAAAAATTACAAACTGGAAGCTATGACAGAGCACACCATTACTTCTTTGGAAGAACTGGAAAAACAAATAGAAGAAGTACGAAAAACACAAACAGCCTATGAGTCAGAAGAATCTTCGCCATATGTCCGCTGCATCGCTGTTCCCATCTGCAATCGCACAGGAAATGTTATCGCTGCTCTTTCTGTTTCTTTTCCTATTTATCAAAACAACTTGAATACGGAAGCGTTTCAAATGATTCTTTTTGATGCAAAAAGACAATTGGAAGCCGCACTGCTGACACTGGATATATAGAAAAAAACTCCCGAAAGATAAATCATCTTTCGAGAGTTTTTTCTATCTATACACTCCCTCTTCCCACCAAATCTGGTTCATACGCTCATATCTGTCAAGCCCCAGACCTGTGTAAGCGCAATTAGAAGTGGAAAAAATGTATCCATATCCCGGCATTCCCTGCCGCAGGGAACGGCGCACATCTTCTTCCAGCTCCTCCATTGTTCCCGTCTGCATTTTTCCGCAGTTTACGTTCCCAATAAGACATACCTTGTCTCCATAAAGTTTTTTCACTTCTGCTAAATCCACGCCGCCCTGCGGATCAAGAGAATGAATAGCATCAGGAGCACAGTCTACAATCATATCCAGAATCGGCATAACATTTCCATCGGTATGTTTAATGGTATAGTAGCCATTCGCACGATAATAGGAAATAATTTCTTTTAAATAAGGCTGCACAAGCTCTGCAAACATTTCCCTGCTGTAAAAAGGATTCGTATTAAAACAGTAATCTGAGCAAAGGGTAAATCCATCTAAAAGCCCCGGATGTTTATTCATTTCCTCACAAAGAGCTGCCGCCTGTTCCATCTTCCTTTTTGTCTGTTCGATAAGCACTTCCGGCTCTTCATACATCATGGCGGCAAAATCCACCATGTGATCTCCATCCGGAATTGGATGGGTAACATCCCCGTGGATTGTAAGATAGTACTTGTCTCCTGAAATCTCACGGATTGTTTCCAGAATCTCTCTGGCAGCCTCCAGATTATCCGGCATTTCTCCATCCGGACCTGGATTCGGATGAACAAAAATTGCATTGTGATGATATTTTTCTGCAATCTCTATATAAGCAAGTGCCATATCTTTAAGCTGAAGCTTCTTCTCCGCCCGGCTCATCTGATTCCACTGACCATAAAAACGATGAAGAGGATGTACGCGCCCGATGGATTCCATAGTCAGAAAAAATACAAGCTCAAATGTAGGAACGTGACCTTCTATTTTTTCTCTTTTCAAAGCTTTAATGAATTGTTCTCTTGGAGTCATAATAATTCCTTTCTTTCTGTTTCTTCAATCAAAACATTCTCTACTGTTTCTTTCTCTACAAAAATATCCTCTCTGATATTTCTGTATTGATTTCCTGATATTTCTCCATTTTGTACATCTCTTATTTCCAGGGCTCTGTCACTTGATTCAAATACATTATTTTTTATTTTAATCCTCTTATTGACAGGAGCAGAAAATCCCTGAGATTTTATAGAAATGCAGCCTCTTCCAAATTTCCCATATCGCTCTTTTGTCCCACAATTCCGGAATATACAATTATGAATATCAATATCTTCTCCATGACCGCCCTCACAGTGAGTGTCAAACTCTGCACCGATCAAAACGCCTGCATTCATCATATTTTCGTATGTACAATCTGAAATCTCCACATTTTTACAGCGCAGAAGATGGCCTGCTCCGGCTATATTTCTGTAAACATTATGTTTGCAGCTATACTGCTCCGGCTCCCAACAAGAAGCGGACATAAGCGTACCCTCTTTTACAAAAGACGGCATTTTTTCAAAAAAACAAATCCTGTATCTTGTCATGCGGTGGGGCGCTTCTCTTTTTACTGCCGCGCCTTCTGCTGCTTCTTTTTCCGGTTCCTCGAAATAAGAGCCCAAAATCTCCCAAGAAGAACATTTTCGTATTTCCGTCTCCGTATGATTGTAAAATTGTACCTCAAAACTCTCTCTCATAGAAATAGGCGCATATCTGCATACTGCCAGCACTTCTTCGTCTGAGATAATTTTTTCTGCGATAAGAAAATTACTGTGTACATTCTGCCCGTCCATACGCACGCCTTCTGTAACGCAGTTCTCTATCCTGACATCCCCTGTGCACCTGTAAATTTTCCAGCCATCTCTCGGTCCTGTAAAAAACTGATTTCCTTCCGGTTTTATTACAAGACGTTCTGCCCAAATATTACAGCAGTTTTCTGTAAGGACTGCGTAGCTGTTTGTATTGTAAATTCTGATATTTTTTAATTTTAAATCGTCACATTTTCCAAAGAAAAGCTGAAAATCTGTTTTCCCCGCCTGATGCCACGAAAGCCCTTCTCCTACATGAACTTTAGAAGAAAGCTCTTCATCCTCAAGCATCAAAAGCCTCTCTCCAACAAGAGAGAAACGCCTGTCATATCCAAAACCATATGTAAGACTTTCTCCCAATAGCGCCTTTTCTTTTATGGAAAAACGATTCATACAATAAGCCGCCATTTTGTCATAACAGGGATTTCCGGGAAACACAGAAACAAAAATACATCCTTTTTCTATTTTTACAATTTCTCCAGCTGACGCGCACTCAGGCTTTCTTGTAAACGCAAGATTTTCTATGGTAAGATTTTTGCAGTTTTCCGCCCACAAAACCGAAGGAAGAAGTGTCTGGGAAATCCTGGAATTAAACCCTGCAAGAACGGTTGCCGGCTCTCCTGTCTCTGTACATTCTCCTTCTAAAGTCAGATTCTCCAGATTTTCCAGATAAATATGACAGTCCTTTTCATGAATGTCTCCGCATCCATCGTCATGGGCAATGGAAAGAGTTTCGCAGCATTCCCACTCAGTCAGGCAGTAAATCCCTTTTCCAAAATGTACTGTTTTTATATTCTTTTTTTCTGCGTCCTGAAAAATGTTTTTAACTTCTTCAAGTGTAACCCTGCTTTTATCGCTGATATATAAATCTGCATTTAGCTTTTTCTCTTTCATCTCAGTTCTCATACCTCATATCCTGCATAATAGAGAATCTCTTTCATGCCTTTTTCCAGAACTTTCTCAATTTTTTCATACCCGGCTCTGTTTGGATGCACTTTATCCTCAAGATACAGCTCATGATTTTCCTCATGGATACCTGTAAATCTTCTCATATCAATTACAGGAAATCCATAATATATACCGGCACGTATCACAGCATCATAATAAGCTTCCAGCGTAAAACCTACCTTGTTTTTTGTCTGGTATGCAGCACCCTCTTCCCCCATTCCATCCGGTTTTTCCAGACGAAACAGAGGAGATGCCCATATAAGAACTGCATCTGGCACTTTTTTTCTGATACAGCGAACAGCCGTTTTTATCGCCCCATAAAACGTATCGGGCGTTTCATCTTCTATATTGCCTATCGGACATCCCCAATACCAGTCATTTGTACCGTGCCACATAAAAACAACATCCGCATCTTCCGGAATATTCTGCGGTTCTATAAGAATCGAAGCTGCATTATTGGGAGAAGCAAAAGACAGTCCGCTTGAGCCTACAGCATAATTTACAATCTCCGCCTGAAAGGTTTTTTTCAGAAATCCTTCATATCCACCCTCTCCGTGAGTTCCTGTAGAAAGGCTGTCCCCGTAAATGACAATCTTTTTCACTTTTTTCATTTTAAATCCATCTCCGTTTTTCCCGATACAAACATAGAATATGTTTTTCCCTCATATTGTATTTCTGCCGGAAATTCATCTTCTGTATCAATTGTAATATGCAGAACATGGTTACGAATTTCTGCAAGAAAGTCTCCTTTTTTTCCTCCAAACCAGTAATTGCGGCATCCAAGCTTTCCGTCTTTTACAGCTTCGGAAATATCCCATTTTAAACCGTCTTTATTTCCCTGAAGGCCAATGCCATATTCAATAAGGAAAAGAATAGAGCCGATTCCTGACCATCCTACAAAATCTTTATTATCCGCATCTCCGCTTGTAACAGAATCAGCCGGATAATTCTCCCATATTGTTCCTGTTTTTTCATAAACCTGAGACAGAACATCCATATGATTTTTTCCGATTTCCGCTGCCAGCTCATGGTATCCATTCTGTTCCAGAGCAAGCACTACAAGCGCATTTGTCGGCGCCCAGACAGAACCGCTCCAGTACCCTCCCTCCGGGCAAAATCCCTCTTCATTTGCTGCAAGGACAGGTATTCTATGCACTCTGTTAAACGTTTCTTTATCGTTCAGCCACTTTATAAGACATGATTTTTGATGTTCATCTGCGATTCCTGCCAGCATAGGAAAAAATCCTGCGATAGTTTTAATTCCTGTCTGGGAAAGATTATCATCTACGTCATAATAAAATCCGTCTTTTTCATTCCACATATATTTATTAATAGCTGCTGCCGTTTCTTCCCTGTCCTGTTTCAGCCTTTCTTTCCTTTCTTCAAATTCCGGACGCACATCTCCGGCTTTTTCCAGAATTTCCATTATTTTTATCAGCTGTCCTGCAAGCATTGCCATTTCACTTGTAATATCTACACCCATTCCAAGATATTTATTTCTTGGAGAATTATCCATACTTGCCCAGTCTGTAACATAAAGCCCGCTCACATGGCGAAGATGATATTTCATAGCTTCATACTGCCTAAAAAGAGGCTCATATACAAGCTTCAGACGCTCTACATCTCCTGTAAACCTGTAGCTTTCCAGCTCTCCCAATGCAAGAAGCGGATGATTCAGATTATCAAGAGTCAGATATGGATTTTTTTCTACTGTTCTTCCAAGCTCAGGTTTATACATTTCCTCATAAGGAAGATTTGTAAGCTCCTTCAGTCTTCGAAATCCGTAATGATTATGAAAATAAGAATATAAAGGCTTGCGGTATACATTAACCCACAGAGGGAAATCTTCCCCTGTCTCTCTTATCATTTCTCTTGGAATCTCTCCGTCTTCAAGCTGCTTGCAGTAAAAATTATCGAGGGAACAGATTCCCGGTACATACGTATGAAAAAGATTACAGAAAAGTGTCATAAAGACCGTATCCCATAAAAATACATCTGCATTAAAAGCAGCATCTACAAAATTACTTACAAAACCACTTTCCGCTGTTGGCTTATGTATGTTCTGAAAAAGAATCTTCACAGAATAATCATAGCTGTCCTTCCATCTTTTTCTTCCCTCCGTAATGGGAATTGGAAGCTTGTCCTTTACCATCTCATATGTGTAAAGAGGCTTTTCTTCATATTTCTTTTTGGAAAAATACATTCCTCTTTCCTGTTCTTCTATATATTTCATGTCTTTTTCCATCGTACTTCCTTTCCTAAATTAATCCTCACTCTTTATTTGTCCTGCTGCCAAAACTCTCGCAAAATTTTCCACAGTACCTCTTAAATTTTCAGGCGCTTCCTCAAGAACCTTTTCCATTGGTTTCAGACTTCGAATAATACTGAACACAGCTGTAATTCCTTCGTCATAAAAAAGTTCCATAGAACCTTTCTGGCGCCCTGCAAACACATATACAGGTTTCTTATATTTCCGGGCAATTCTGGCAACTCGTACAGGAACTTTTCCCTGAAGACTCTGCGCATCAATAGAACCTTCTCCTGTAATCACAAAATCGCAGCTTTTTATTTTTTCTTCAAGAGATAACGCTTCCATCACATAATCTGCTCCGGAACAAAATCTCGCATCACTGACTGCAAACAAAGCAAACCCGATTCCTCCTGCCGCACCGGCTCCTTTCATAACAGATACATCTCTTCCCACTGTTTTTGTAATCTTTTCTGCATAATGCTCCATTCCAGCTTCTATTCTTTCAAGAGAATCTTCTGTAACCCCTTTTTGCGGTCCGAATATATATGTTGCCCCTTCCTTTCCAAGAAGTTTGTTTTTCACATCACAGAGAACTGTTATTTTCACATCTTGCAAAAGACGTACCGGCTCTGTCAAATCTACAGTTTCTATCCGGGAAAGCCCTCCTGCGCCAAGCGGAACCGGTTTTCCTTCTTTATCCAGAATCTTTCCACCAAGAGCCATCAGCATTCCGCAGCCTCCGTCATTGGAAACAGTTCCCCCAAGTGTGAGAATAATTTCCCGGCAGTCTTTTTTTAATGCGTGAAGAATCAGTTCTCCCACACCGTATGATGTGGCAATATCCGGATTTTTCTCTTCCGGGGCAATCATCATCATCCCGCATGCTCTTGCAACCTCAATAACAGCCGTCTGATTTTTTTCAATCCACACAAAATCTGTACCTGTTTTTTTTCCAAGAGGCCCCGAAACTGTACAGGAAATTTTGCTTCCCTGCTGACTGAGCATCAGGCATCTGGCAGTTCCCTCTCCTCCGTCCGCCATAGGTACAAGCGAACACTCTGCGTCAGGAAAAACTTTTTTTAATCCCTCACGTATGCATGTTGCCGCCTCCATAGCGCTCATACTTTCTTTATAGGAATCAGGTGCTATCACGACTTTCATGAAGCTTCCGCTCCTTCCTCTAATTTAATCCATTTATATTCATAAGATTCCAGAGAAATATCTTTCTCTACATGTTCTCCTGATAATAAATCCGTCCCAAAATACGGAACCGTTATAGAAACATTCTCGTCTGAAACATTCACGAGAATAAGAATTCTCTCATTCTTCTCTCCACGCACAAGGGCAAAAATCGAAGGATGGAGGCACAGCACTTCCTGAGCGCTGTTTGGAGAAAATGCATCCTGCGTTTTTCTGATTTTCAGAAGTTCTTTATATCTTAAAAGCACCTTTCTCCTTAAAGAATCTCTTCCAAGCTCTTCCAAAAGATTATCTAAATCCAGTTTTTCTCTGTTAATGCGGCGCTTAATTCCTGATTCCTCGTAATCCCGATAACAATTTCTTGAGCCCAGAAGGCTATGGTAATAAATCCCGGGAACTCCCATAAGAGATAAGAGAATACACTGTGAACCCATAAACTTCTGTACCATTACATCTTCCACTTTCTCATCTCCCGCAACTGCGTCCAGATAATTAATATTCAATTCGTAAGGAATTTCTTTCCCATCGGAATCTGTGCGAACTCCAACCTGTCCGCCTCTTTCATAAACAGCGTCTAACATTTTTCTGCGTTCCTCTTCGCTTAAAATATCTTCTACAGGCCGCATTCCGATTCCGTCATGAGACGCAAGAAAATTAAAATATGTTGTCTGCGGACTTGTAGGTTCAAGGGATGCCGCCCATTCTGTCAGCTTCTCTGCATTGCCAACAATATAAGAATAGAGGGTAAGCGGCGGAAGAGGAAACTGATAAACGAGTCCTGCTTCATCTGTTCCGTCTCCAAAATAGCTGATATTTTCTTTGTGAGGAACGTTTGTCTCTGTAATAATCGTACATCCTTTTACACACTCCTCAAGAACTTCCCTCATCAATTTGATAAGCTCATGAGTCTGCGGAAGGTGCATACAAGTTGTTCCCTGTTCTTTCCAGGCAAATCCAATCGCATCAAACCTTAAAAATCTGGCTCCTTTAGAAGCATAAAAAAGAAGAATATCAAGAATCTCCAGAAGAACTGCAGGCTCTTTATAATTAAAATCAATCTGATCCTCACTGAATGTAGTCCATACATATTTTTTTCCATCTTCCGTCTCAAAGGCAGTAAGAAGAGGCAAGGCTCTCGGACGTGTCACACTACTGTAATCTTCATCTGGATCTGCCACGATAAAAAAGTTTCTGTACTTTTCATTGCCCTTTAAAAACTCCTGAAAATAGACGCTTGATTTTGACGCATGGTTAATAACTGCATCAAACATAAGATCATAGTTTTCACCCAGAGCTTCAATATCTTCCCAGGTTCCCAGCTCCGGATTGATCTCCCTGAAATCCTGTACAGAAAATCCATCATCCGAGGTATAAGGAAACATAGGGAGAAGATGAACACCGCTTATTGTCTTCTCCATTTCCCCGTCAAGAAATATTTTTAATGCCTGCAAAGGTGTCATTCCCTCTTTTTTTATTCCATCTCCATAGGTAATCAAAATTGCGTCTTTTTTATCTGGCCGCGGATAAGATTTTTTTATTCTTCCCTTCCACTTGTCTGTCAGTTTTTGAATTTCTCTGTATATCTCTTCGCTTCTGTCTCCGTAAAGGAACTGTAATCTTTCCTTTATTCTGCTCATAAATTCCCTCCTTATTTAATTCTCTTTGTAGTCTCACAGTCAAAGAACATAACTCTGTTTTTCTCCACTCCAAGAGAAATCTTCGTTCCTGGAGTCATATTCATATATTTTGTTGTATGAATCTTAACTTCTTTTCCATCTACATGAGTAATCAAAATAGAATGTGATCCCTGGGGTTCTGTAAATTCTACAGTAACGTCGCACATATATCCCTCTGAATGGACACACTCAGGAGAGACGGAACAGTATTCCGGTCTCACACCCATATCTACTTTTGTTCCCTCATACTTCATGAGAGCCTCTTTCAGTTCTTCAGGTACAGCATACCGGAATTCTTTGTTTACAGCATAAAGTTTTTCTCCCTCTTTTTCAATCACTACGTCAAAAAAGTTAGTAGGCGGTGTTCCGATAAACTCAGCCACAAATTTTGTAGCGCTGTCCTGATACACCTCCATAGGCGTTCCAATCTGCTCGATTTTCCCCTGATACATAACTACAATTCTGTCAGCCAGACTCATAGCCTCTGACTGATCATGGGTTACAAAAATACTGGTAGATCCTTGTTTTAAATGAATATTTTTAAGCTCTGTTCTCATGGAAACACGAAGCTTTGCATCAAGATTGGAGAGCGGTTCATCCATAAGAAACAGCTTTGGCTTTACAACAATGGCTCTGGAAACAGCTACTCTCTGGCGCTGTCCTCCTGACATCTGAGCAGGGTAGCGTTTCAGAAGATGCACAATATCCGTTGCCTCCGCAGCCTTTAATACGCGCTCCTTTATCTCAGCTTTCGGAACTTTTTGAAGCTTTAAAGGATAGGCAATATTATCAAAAACTGTCATATGCGGCCAGATAGCATAGCTTTGAAAAATCATGGATACACCTCTGTCCTTCGGTTTTTTATCCACGATATTCTCCCCGTCTATCAGAATTTCCCCTCCGCTTATATCCTCAAGGCCTGCGATCATTCGGATAGTTGTTGTTTTTCCACATCCGGACGGACCTAAAAATACAATGAACTCTCCCTTTTCAATATTCATGTTCATATGATTCACAACCATAGGGCCGTCTTTTGTATATTTTTTCTGTAAATCTTTAATCTCTAAATAGCTCATTCCGTTCTATCCTTTCTTTTTGTATTATAATTCCACTCCGCCCCACATCTGTCCGATATATTTACGGATAATAAAAGTAAATACAAGCGCCGGAAGAATCAGAATAATACTTCCTGCTGCCGCATATTGGATTCCGCTTGACGTAGTACCGATTGCTTTATATACAACAAGAGCCAGCGTCTGATTTTCATTTGTGAGAATCAATGCGGAAATCGTATCATTCCACGCTGTCAAAAAAGCATACATGGAGCTTGCCGCAAGTGCCGGGAATGCCATAGGAAGCGTAATTCTCATAAAAGTCTGAAAACTGTTTGCCCCAAAAATCATAGACGCCTCCTCAAGCTCTCTGCTGATTCCGATAAAAATACTGCTTGTAATCCATGCCGTAAGCGCAATATTCGGCACAGAATATAAAATTGCCAGTCCCAGAAGCGTATCAAAAAGTCCCATTTTAATCAACATAACCGCCATTGGAATGCTGATTCCCACAACAGGGAACATTCGGACAATCAAAAGTCCCACATTAATCTGTTCTTTAAACTTAAAATTGTACCTTGCCATAGCGTAACCGGCGAGGCTGCCAACAGAAATAGAAATCAAAATAGTTAAAAGCGAAACAAGAATACTGTTTTTTAATCCTTCCGCCGCTCCCGGTGCGATGCGGAAAAAGGTCTTAAAATTATAGAGCATATCCTTTTTATATGTAAATTCCATAGGCCCGTTTTCATATGTCTTGGAAAAATCCTCCACCAGCTGTTCTCCCGGTACCGTTACTCCGTACTGTCTTGTAAAATGGTCTTCCAGTTTTTTCGGCCTTTTTGTGGTAATAATAGATTCGTATCCTTCTCCTCTGTCATAAAAAATTTCAAATTCTTTTTCTTCATTTGGAACAACTTTTACAGTGATGCTTGTACTGGGAAATATCCGTTTCGGAAACTGAGTCATCTCATTTGCATTTGAAAAAGAAACTGTAACAAAAAACATGAGCGGAATCGCAACCAGCATAACCATACCCGCAAGAATAATTGCTACAACTGCTTTTTGTACAGCATTCAACCTGTCCATCATACTTTCTCAACCTCCTTTTTTGGCTTACCTTTCGAAACCCTAAGATAAACAACAGTTGCAAGAAGTACGATTACTGTTGTAAGGAACGAATACGTAAATGCCAGTTTCGCACTTGTATCTACCCCCGGAACTACATCTACATAGAATGCAACTCTCTCTACAAGGAACGGAACTTTACTATATCCAAGTACCATAACAGCAATCGCCCATACCTGTACGGCTGCAATCAAACGCATAATTACCGATGTGGTGATAGAGGGTTTTAAAATAGGAAGCACAATGTCCTTAAATATTTGCCATTTATCTGCTCCAAACAAAAATGCAGCTTCTTTCAGCTCTTTCTGAACTCCCTGCAGCCCTGCAACAAGAATAATCATAACTGAAGGAGTTACGGTCCATGTATCAATTAAAATTACAAGAAAAACTGCTGAAAGGCCCTCAACATTCATAAACTGAAGAGGTTCTGAGATTAAATGAAGATTCATGAGAAGCGTATTGATCCATCCATCTCCCATAAGACCTGTTTTCCACAAAATAGCAACTGCGGTAGGCGTAATAGCCATTGGAATCATGGACACAAACATAAGAAGCTTTGACCCTTTAAACTTTCTGGAAAGCAGTACTGCCAACACAAGAGCCAGAAGATACTGTGCAATCACAGAAACGGCAGCAAATATGGCGGTATTCATCACAGATTCAGAAAAAAGCTCTGACTGTGCCATTAATTTAAAATTCCCCAACAGAGTAAAGTCTCCGTTTAAATCTGTAAATACTTCTTTTGCTCCTGACAGTACCGGATAAAGCCAGAACACGCCATAAAATAAAAACGCAGGCAGCAGCAAAAGATACGGTATTTTTCTTTTATTCAACTATATTCCTCCTCGTCTGATGAAAAAGGGAAGGGATTTTTCTTCCCCTCCCCTTTCCATGTAATATATTTTCTCTTATTCTGCCAGTTTTAATTCGTCAAGTTTTCCCTGCATTTCCTCCAGGAAAGCATCATCTGGAACTGCTTTTGTCTCTGCAATCTTATTGTATACATCTCCGTAAAGAAGTTTCACTGCATTCCAGTCAGAATATTCTGTTGAAGGAACACCGGAAATAATTGTATCTGCAAGCATTGCGTTTCCTGCTTTCATAATCGCGTCTGAAGACTCCAGAATATCGCCAACTTCCTCAATCGGACTTAACACGCCGCCCATATTTGTGCAGTAGTCGTAATTTACCTCCGGATCAGCTATATACTCAAGGAATTTCTGTGCTGCTTCTGCGTTCTTGGAACCTTTCTGGATTCCCGCACACCATGCACCTGCTGTAGAACCTGCTCCCTGACTTCCTTTTGGAGCTGCGCCTATTACAAAGTTATTCGGAGCTGCGTTGTAGCTCGTTCCTGCCGGTCCCATGTGTGTAAAGGTGAGCCAAACATCCCCTTTATCAAGCGGCTCTGTAACTGCATTGTACTGATCCTGATTTGCATAAAAAGCATCTGCTTCCGCTATTTTTGCAATCACTCCCATTGCGTCTTTAAATCCCTGGGATGTAAACTCCGGGAAACTTCCGCCATATGCAAGGCTCATGCCTCCCATAGGATAAAGAAGCTGAGAACCGTCCATACTTGTAGGAAGCATGGTTTTTCCTTCTCCTTCCCCTTCTGCAATAGCAATTGCCCAGTCTGTATACTGCTCCCAGGTAAGTCCTTTTTCTACATCTTCCTGTGTCAGGCCTTCCGGAAGGTAATCAAGCGCTTTTACATTTGCAATTGTGATATACACATCAAAAGACATAGGAACAAAATATCTTGCATCTTCTTTGTTTGTAGAGCCATCAAACATTGTTGTATAAGTAACGCCTGTTCCGTCTACTGTTTCAGAAATATCTTCCATCCATTCTCCATTTACATAAGGCGCCATATTCGCTGTATCTACGATTAAAAGATCGGATACAATATTTCCAGTTTCCTGTTCTGTCTGTATTTTTTTAATTCCGTCTGCCTGTGTAATAAAATCAATCTCCACATCAATTCCTGTTTCTTCTTTAAAGCTTTCCAGAAAGCTTGATGTAATATACTCTTTTTCCTGAGGCTGTGAAGCATTGGTACACATAATTTTAAGTGTTCCGCCCTCTGTTCCTTCTGCTTTTACTGTAACTCCTGCCATCATGGAAGTCATTATTGCTGCTGTCAATAAAGCAGCCATCCATTTCTTTTTCATAACTTTCATCGTCCTTTCTTTTTATTTTTCTGTTGTTTTGATGGTATTATGATAACATTCAGGATATGAATTCCACAATGTACGAAAAAACAGGCTTTCCCCGCTTCATTGTGCATATGCACAAAAGCCTGTATTCAAACCCCTGTTGTGGTCTAAATACAGGCTTTCTTACATATTCATTTTCACAATAGCAATATAAATATACATCAAATCTCTGGCGCATCTTGGATTCCTATCCAAAAGCTCTTCAATTCTCGACAGACGGTAATTCAGAGTATTTCTATGGATATGAAGCTGTTCACACACTACGGCGTAATCCTGATTCCATTCCACATATGCACGCACAGTTTCTCTCAAAATTCCATCTACATCCTTTTCTTTTAATATGTCCATCATACGCCTTACTTCTTTAATTTCTTCAATATTGGCAAGAATACATTCCAGAGAAACTTCGCTGTAATGAAGAATTCTTTTCGTATTTCCCGTGGCTTTTGCCATTGCAAAAGTCTGCTCTGCCGTTCTTGTCGTTTTACCGGCAACTGTACTTGGTTCACCTACATAACACCCTGTAATTTCTTTGCTGAGTGCCAGTATTTTCCCCAGGCGCTCATCTAAATCGGTTTCAGAATCAAATAAAATCAGTGCATCTTCCATTCTCTGTCTTACAAGGTACTCACCCTTTCTCAGAAATCGCTTAATATTTTCAAACAGACTGTAACGTATTCTTTTACAATTTATAATTACTGCCGTTCTCTGCATATGAAGGTCAATTCCAAGATAATTAGCTGTATCCAGAAATTCTCCTGTATATTTTGGTTTTTGAACGCTGATCCACTCATACAGAAAGTCCTTCAGTCTGCTCTCCCTTATGGACGTCATCTCGCTGAAAATCTGATTTTCTATCATAAGCTGCGCTGTAATCACCACAATCTGACCAATCTGCATAACAGCTTCCACGTCCCCGCTGATTCCAATTACTCCCACAATATTTTTCGAATAAAAAATAGGCAGATTAATCCCTTTACGTTCTGTTTCCGTATCTTTATACACCACATAAGGTTTCTTCATCTCAATGGCTTTTACTGCTCCCTGATGAATGGTTCCAATTCTGTTCTCATCTCCACTGGCAATAATAATTCCGTCATAATCCATAATATTAATATTATAAGGTATAATCTGCATAATACGATCTGCAATTTTCTGTGCGCTTTCTGCGTCCAGAGAGGTTATATACATATTCCACCTTCTTTCGTAGAACCTTTTCTTTCCGGCTTCTCTCCTCAGTCTTACGTTTTATTCTACTTTCCTGACATTAATTTGTCAATAATATTTCTGATAATTCAACCTATTATACAATATTTTCCATTTTATTTGTGCATTTGCACAACTTTTTATAGTCAATTCACTTGCTTCACTCTTATACTTTGTGCTTGCAAACAAAAAGACCTGGCCGCTATGCGACCAGGTCCATTTTCCTTCTTATTTTGCTTCCGGATATTCATTGCAAAGCAAACGGTATGGCGGCTCATCTTCCTCAATTTCCGGAAAACGTCCCATTTTTTCATAAAAGCGGTTGTCTGTGTTATCGTCATTACACTGGCTTACCTCTCCGATAAGCACAGGTCCTGTTCCTTCTTCAATCTCAAAATCGTGATACATATACGGATAAATGCTGATACTTTCTCCAGGCATCAATTTTACCTGTGTTCCTGCCGGAACGACCATTTCTCTTCCGTCAAGATGTACATGAACGTCGTTTACCTTATCAAGATCTTCATTCTCTGTAGAATTATAAACACGGATCAGAAGATTTCCTCCTCCCCTGTTTATAATATCTTCCATTTTATTCCAATGGAAGTGCATTGGGGAATACTGTCCTTCTTTTAAGTACAGCAGCTTTTCCGCATAAGATTTTGTATACTTGTCTTTCATTTTCAGATTTCCGTTTCGAATCGTGATCAGGGAAAATCCTACTTTGTCAAAATCTCCCAGACCGTAATCTGTAATATCCCATCCCAGCATATTGTCGCGGACCTCGTCGTAATCATGCCCTTTTTCTTTCCATTCCTCCGGTGTAAAATTACAGAATGGCGGAAGAGAAAAACGATAGTCACGAATCATATTTTCCATCTCTTTCAACGCTTTGTTGATTTCTGAACGCTTCATAAGAAATCCTCCTCATAATATTTTGAACATATTATACAACAAATCTAAAAATATATCTACTAATTATATACATTGTACAAATTTAAAAATGTGTATTCTCCTTGCCATTTCATTTTGCGAATGTTAAAATGAAAAGTACGAAAACCGCTGTTTACCGGAGGATATTTTATGAATACCATGCCAATACCAGAATTGATTGAAAAGGTTTCTGCTATATGCAAAAGAAATAACATAAAGCATTTGAAACTTTTTGGCTCATTCGCCACCGGCACTGCCACGCCGACAAGCGATATAGATTTTGTAGTTTACGGATGCTCTGATATTATAAAGCTGGAAGAAGATTTAACAGAAATAGATACGCTTCGAAAAATAGATATTTTTGATTATGACAGCATTCATAATCCCTTTTTATTGGAGGATATAGAAAAATATGGAAAACAAATTTATTAACCGGTATCATACTTTCTGCAGAAGTTTAAAAAATCTTGAAAAAAGCAGATATGCCGACCCATCTGCCGACTTTGTACTAGAAGGAACTGTCTTAAATTTTAATCTCACCTTTGATATTTCCTGGAAAGTAATGAAAGATATTCTCATTAAAAAGCTGGAAATCCTGGATTTTGCAGTCGGTTCACCTCGGGAGACACTGCAGCAAAGTTTTAAAAACCATATTGTCACAGATGACAAATGGCTCCAAATGCTCCGTGTCCGCAATCAGCTTGCACACGACTATGATGGCACATTCGCCGCAGAACAATTCCAGAATATAATCAATGTCTATTACCCTCTCTTTGAGGATTTTAAAAACACAGCAAAAAAATATTACACCGAATAAAACAAGCCACGGGAGTTCCCGTGGCTTGTAAATTTCAGAAAAAGTTTTTAGGGTTTTAATAATCAGCGAATAAACTTAGCATCTGCCCATGTTGCCGGCGCATTTGCAAATGTATAAATATTAGTCGGCTCTTCGTCCGGAACACTTACAAGTGTTACGGTCTTAGCACCTTCTACATCTACAGAAATTTTTTCCATAGCTGTTGTCGGATGTACCTCACCTGTGCTTGCCTTAAGTTCTCCATCAACATAAACTTCAAAGCTCTTTACATAAGTTTCATCGTTTTCCAAATCATCCTGATCCAGACCTACATATGCTTCAAATGTCTTAAAGCCTTTTCCTTCAATATCAATTTCAACCTCATGGCCTTTTGATGCACCGATTCCTTTTGCAAATTCTTTTACTTCTCCGTTTTCATCTAACAGATGGATGCGGCTTCTGTAAAGGGAACGGTCACGTACACTCTGTCCAAATGTTGTTGCTGCTGTGAATTCAAGATCACTTGCATATACTTCTTTTTCTTCTGAGAGATGAAGTACGTATGTCTGCTCTCTTCCAAGTGCATTTTTCGCTGTAATTGTTGCATCTCCAGGAATAGCTTCCGGCGCTGTAATAGAAACTTCTACATTTTCATTGAGAGCTGTTGCTGTAATCTCAGGAACCTCTGATGTTGGCAGAGCCACATCATATTCATATTTTTCCTTGAAGAACTGATTAAAGTCTGTTCCAAGGTAAGTATCCTTCATGGATTCTCCGTTAATCTGGATATCTGTAATTGTTCCGTCATTATAAACTTTCTTGCTGTCTTCTGTAGCTGCTTCTTTTGTAAATCCTGTTACAGGATGGAGACGATACTCATATTCATAAGTATGATTTGCTCTGTTGAGGTATTTCTCCTGCGGCCATGCACCCCAGGTTGTATCTCCTCCAACACCCTGCTGTGCTGTATTAATCTTGAAGGTTACACTGGAGTCTTTCTGAAGTTCATAAGAATGTTTATTCTGTCTGATTTCATCATCTGTATAATTCAGAGCACTGAATTCCATTTCTTTTCCTGTGCTTGCCATCAGGCCGTTGCCTTCATCATCTGTAAGAGCAACCCATGTTACGTCTGTTCTTGTTCCTGTTTCGTTTGGAGTTGCATACGGGATAAACATGTCATCTACTGTTGTCTCATAAATTCCCTGATATGCGCCGGTCTTACGGTCAACATAGCTTTCCTGCGGACCATTTCCAAAATAAGTTACATTCTGATACTGTGCCGGAACTTTCATTGTTGTTCCAACTTCAGGGATTACATCAAACTCATCATTTGGCATAATCTGGTTTTCTACAGAAATATCACTGTTTCCATATACCACATATCCTGTCGCGTACGGAACGCCATTTCCTAAAGTACCTTTTACATCGATACGTACAGCACCATCTGCAATTGCTGTAGTTGCAACAGATTCTACTTTGCGGTTCTTTCCTGCTGCATCCCATGTCATGGAAAATTCTTCCAGTTCTCCTGCAGCTTTATCGTTTTCATTCATTGCACGGGCAAAGTTTGGAGCAAGAGGTCCATCAAGGAGCTCTTTATCCTGGAATACGTAAGATTCAAGTTCGCCTGTTGCTTTGTTTACTACTGCCTTAAAGTTTTCACCGGAAACAGTTACTGCTTCCTCTGTCTCTTCTGTTGTTACAGCTGGAAGTGCAGTTAAGTCTTCTGCAGCTGCTGCGCCCTGACCATAATCCATTCTGAATTCTTCTTCAATCATTGGATGTCCGGCTTTTGCCCACTCTGTATCCTCTTTCAGACTGAATTCGCATTTCAGATAATACTTGGAGCCCGGTTTTGCTTCTACTGCTTCCATAGGAATTGTAACATCACCAGTTTCCTGTGGAGCAATGGAAACTTCCTGTGTACCTTCCTGAATCACATTTCCATCCTCTGTCAGATACCACTTAAAGTTATATTCGGAAAGATTTGTAAACAGGTTCTCGTTCTTAATAGAAACTACATTGTCACCTTTCCATTCCATTTCACCGCCCTGGTAAACTTTCTTTACCTCAAGAAGTTCCGGCTGCGGAGTACGATCCGGGAATACAAGTCCGTTCTGGCAGAAGTTTCCAGAGTTCGGTGCATCCATCCAGTCACCGCCATATGCGAAATAAGTTTCTTCATCGTGCGGTGTTTCCTCACCATTTTCAAAATCAAGCCATACAACTGCGCTGTCATCTTCTTTGCGCTCTGCTGCTAATTCCTCTTCTGTCAAAGCCTTGGAAATTAAATGAACTTCATCCAGTGAACCAAGCATAATTTTAGAACCTGAAAGACTGGTTCCACCTACCATCATAGTGCCGGCTTCAAAGCTTCCTTCCGGAATTACGCACGGTGTTTCTCCTGCAAGCGCTCCGTCAATATATAATTTTAAGTTCTCGCCATCGTAAGATAATGCAACTTTATGCCAGGAATCAAACCAATTTTCCGGAAGCTGTGCTTCAATTTCTGCTCCTTCACCTGCTGATAATGATACAGAAAGTTTCTTACCGCACGGTGCTTCTTCGCTTGTTTTAGAATAAATTCCTAAAACACCTTCACTTAATCCCATAATAGGTGTGCTTCCCTGTATATTATGTCTTTCATTTACAGCAAATTCTAATGTGAATGGTCCGTTTAAGCGAAGTTTATCATTTTCATAAAAATGTACTTTACCATTTATTCCGGTTCCATTTATTCCTTCTACCCCTTTGTTGCCCCATACGTTGTAACGCATGCCTTCAAGAGATTTCTCAGGATATTTTACAACAGGATCTGTTTTTGTATAAATAGACTGATCTACCCAGTCCCAAATAAATCCACCTGCCATGTTTGGATACTTATCTATAATTTCCCAATAGTCTTCCATATTTCCGGTGGAGTTGCCCATAGAATGTGCATATTCGCAAAGGACAAACGGTTTTGTTCCATTTTTACCGAAATATTCTACTGTCATTGGACGGGCATACATTTCAGAATGCATATCTGTATACTGATTGTCTCCCTCATAATGTACGAGTCTTGTGCTGTCTTTTCCACGGATCATTTCTGCACCGGCAGCATAATTCTCACCCTGTCCAGCCTCATTTCCCATAGACCAGATAACAACAGATGCATGGTTCTTATCTCTTTCTACCACATTCTCAATACGGTCAAGAAGCATGGTTTTCCATTCTTCTCCATTGCCCGGAATATTAATTCCATCATCCACAAGACCATGAGACTCATTATTTGTTTCATCTAATACATAAATACCATATTCATCACAAAGCTCATAAAAACGAGGATCATTCGGATAGTGAGATGTACGAACTGCATTTAAGTTATTCTGTTTCATCAGTTCAAGATCTCTTCTCATCATCTCTTCTGTCGGAACGCGTCCTACAGACGGATCCATTTCATGACGGTTAGCTCCTCTCATACTGAGTTTCTGACCATTAATAAGAATCTGAGCTTCTGTTGTATCTTTATTCACCAGTTCGATTTCACGGAAACCAATCTTAATTGCTGTTGCCTCTACTTCTTTGTCTCCATCGTAAAGACCGAGAGCCAGTTTGTAGAGATTTGGTTTTTCTGCTGACCATTTTTCCGGATTTTCCACATTTCCTTTTAATGTAACTTCTGCTTCTTCTCCATCAAAAGAAACTCCTGCTTCCAGTCCGTCTACTGCAACTTCATTGCCTGCTGCATCAAACAGTTTTGCTTTCACTTTATAATCTGCACCTTCTACATCTTTAAATTTACGAAGAGATGTTTTGATGCTCAATTCTGCATTTTTATATTCTTCATCAAGATCTGTCTCTACTTTAAAGTCACGGATTTCTGCTGCATCTTTGCTTGTAAGATATACATCTCGGAAGATACCTGCCAGACGAATGAAATCCTGATCCTCTAACCAGCTTCCATCACTCCAACGATAAACTTTTAATGCAATTGTATTTTCTCCCTCCTGAAGGTATGGAGTAATATCAAACTCTGCACGTGTAAATGTATCCTCGCTGTATCCAACTGCTTTTCCGTTCACCCAAAGATAAAATGCAGATTCAACACCTTCAAAATTCAAAAATACTTCTCTGTCTTTCCAATTTTCATCAAGCTGGAATTTTGTACGGTATGTTCCAATAGTATTTCCCTCTTTCATACCCTGGCCCGGCTGAAGATTTTCAGTATTGTAATACCACGGATATGTAGTATTGGTATACATTGGTTTATCATATTTAAAGCTTCCATCTTCATTTTTAGCAACCGGCCAGCAGCTTGGTACTTCTATATCATCCCATGCGCTATCATCAAATTCAGGAGCTTCTGATCCCTGGATTGGTTCATCCAGTACTTTTGAAAGATTAAATTTCCATGTTCCATTCAGAAGTTTATAATACTTGCTTTCTTCTTTTTTCATTTCCTTCGCTTCTTCCATAGATGCGTAAGGATAAAATGTCGCTCTTGGGCGTTCTTTGTTCACTTCTGTAATTTCAGGATGTCCATCCCATTCATCTCCTGTGAAGCTGACACTTTCTGCGCTTTCTGCATTTTCTGCAAAAACTGCAGTGGTTGGAGCAGACAGTACTACTGCTGCTGTTACAAGAGAAAGACTTGTAGATAATGTTTTCTTTTTCATATGACCCTCCTTATTTTGATATAAGTTTTTCGGTTATTTCTACTACACAATCCAGACTATATCATGCATTTTTTATAAAATCCATATGTTTTTTTCTCATGTTTTATTGATTTTTTTATATTTTTTATGTTAACCCAAATTATTAATTGTATTTTTACATAAATTTCGCTTTTAATTCTATACAATTTACACCCAATTTTCACATGTTTTTGCATGGAAAATCGTGATTCTTTACATAAAAAAAGACCTTTTGCTGTATCAAGCAAAAAGTCTTTTTTGAATAATAGGAGAATTACTTCTCATCTCCTTCATTTTTATCCATTCTTGCGATGCGCTCTGCAAGCTCCTTATATTTTCCTGTAATATATCCATAATTTTTGCGCTTATGAGGTACAATACAGTTTGTACAATCTTTATATCCACTTTCTGTGTAAGTAAAATTTCCTCCACAGTCTTTTCCCAACGCATAAAGAGGGCAATAGCAGAAAAGACAGTTAAATTCCTCCGGATCTGCACCCTTATGGCAGGGAAAATATTCACATTTTTTATGGCTGAAAAAGGAAAACTCTTTTCCTTCCCAATATGGTTTCTCCATCTTTGCCTCCTTTATACCTTCACGCACTTTCCTGTTGATATTCGTAAAATCTCTGTAAAAAAAGAGGGAGCGATGCTACTTCGGTGTAGAAAAACAACTCATTCATAAGTGCGCGGAGGGAACGGTTGTATCCGAAGCAGTATCGCCTGCCATTTAATCATGTATAATTCGTATGAACAGGCGCATTCCATAAAAAATGCCCGCCTTCGAATAAAAGCGGACAACATCCCAGGGTGCGGAATCCCTGAAACTGGTCGTTACACTTTACACGGAAGCTTAACCTCGCCATATTAAGCAGGTTTCCTGACTTCAGAATCAACGCTTACCTCTCCTTCTCATGCTATGGCACAATGGATCTCTGAGGCTTACTCCTCTGTTACAGTGACCGGATCGCTCAGGACTTTCACCTGATTCCCTTTTCTGTTTTGTTCGCTATGGTAACAAACAGCACTTAATACGTTCACTATGGAATTATACTAACCATATAATACTACTTTTATCCAGTATTGTCAAGAACTTTCTTATAATTTCTTTTCATTTGCCGGAATAAAACAAAATTCTACTCTGCCCTCTTGTATCATCAACAATTTCAGCTTCTACTTCATAAACCTCTTTAATAAATTCCGGTGTTAATACTTGCTTGGGCGTACCTGAAGCTACTATTTTCCCCTCTTTTAAAGCATACAGTCTATCGCAGTACATAGAAGCTATATTCAAATCATGAATTACCGCTACAACTGTCTTCTTTTGCGCTTTTACAAGATTCATCAGTTCCAGCTGGTATTTTATATCTAAATGATTGGTAGGTTCATCCAATAAAAGACATGGCGTATCCTGCACAAGCGCTCTGGCGATAAAAGCTCTCTGCTTTTCTCCGCCGGATAAAGTAATAAAACTCTGTTCACGAATTTCATAAAGCCCTGTCGCCCGTAAAGTCTGATGAACGATTTCTCTGTCCGCCTCATTTTCAGATTCCATCATTTTTTTCTTTGCATGACGCCCCATCATAACTACTTCTTCCACCGTAAAGTCAAAACTCGCTTCCTGTTCCTGAATTACAACAGCAAGCTGCTGTGCCATTTCCCGGTTGCTCATGGTAAGCAAATCCCGGTTCATAAACATAATTTTTCCTTCCTGTGGTTTCAAAACTTTGTATACATTTTTTAAGAGAGTGGATTTTCCACTTCCATTGGGACCAATTATTCCTACAAACTCGCCTTCATGTACCTGGAATCCTGCCTGTACCAGAATCTTCTTTTCTTTTATTTTAAAAGAAAGATTTTCCACCTGAAGCATTTTTCTCCCCCCTGTCACTTAAATTCATAGCGGCGCACTTTTACCATCCAGAGGAATAAAGGCGCTCCCAGAAATGCTGTAAGGATTCCCACTGGAATTTCTGTTGGAGGATGTATCATCCTTGCTCCTACATCCACCCATATCATAAATACAGCGCCACATAGTGTGGCAATAGGAAGAAGCTTTCTGTGATCTGCTCCCACAACTGAACGTACAAGATGTGGTATTACAAGCCCTACAAATCCGATACATCCGCTTACAGCCACAGAAGACGCTGTAAGAATAGCAGTCACAACAATCAGTACGCGCCGTACCAGGTTTAAATCTACGCCTAAAGTAATAGCTGAATGCTCTCCCATCAACATGGCATTCAAGGATTTTGAAAAATATAGCAAGATGAAAAAAGCTGGCAAAATAAAAATCGCAAGAATCGGAACATCTGACCACTTTGCACTTCCAAATCCTCCTAACATCCAAAATGTAGCTTCTCTTACAGAGGCATCATCCGGCGCAGTATACACAATATAATTTGTAAACGCTCCAAACATAGCAGAGACTGCTACCCCAACCAGAACCAGACGAACAGGAGTCACTGTATTTCCCCCTGCTGCCAAAATATAAACCAGAACCATAGAAAGCAATGCGCCCAAAAACGCGCCAAGCGGAATTCCCACTGCTGCTGCAAAAGGCACATTCAAGCCTGCAACCATCACAAGAACTGCACCCAGAGAAGCTCCTGACGAAATCCCCAAAACATACGGATCTGCCAGAGGATTCTTTGTAAATGCCTGCATTCCCACTCCCGCAAGAGTCAGAGACGCTCCTACAAGGCCACCCAGAATAACTCTGGGTAATCTTAAAAACCAGACAATATTACCTGTACTCTCACGGATTCCTTCCAGAGAAACAACATCTCCCGCTCCCACAAATCCAAGCAGATTATGAAAGATTATTTTCCACACATCTGTAAAAGGGATTCTTACCGGCCCAAGACCTACTCCCAGAACAACCGAGCACAATAATACTACAATTAAAATTCCCGAGCAGAGCCCTGTATGGTTTTTTACGAATTTACAAAATTTTTTCATGCCGCATACTACTCAAAGCATTCCGGATGGAAAGCTTCTGCAAATTTTTCAATAGTATCCCCTGTCATAGAGCTGGCAAATACTTCGCAAAGATTTACAGATATAATACGATCCTCTTTGATTGCCGGGACATCTGCAAGCGCTGGATTTTCTTTCAGTTCTTTCATTTTCTGTTCCAGAGAAATGTCGCCATAATTATTGACTACAATAACTTCCGGAGCTCTTTCTACCACTTCTTCCCAGCTTACATTTGCCCAGGTTTCTTCCATATCTTTAAAAATATTCTCTCCGCCAGCATGCTCCATCAGTTTTGCTGTAAAGTTATCTCCGCATGTATATGCGCCGCCTTCCT
Source organism: uncultured Blautia sp. (assembly GCA_900547615.1). Taxonomy (GTDB): domain Bacteria; phylum Bacillota; class Clostridia; order Lachnospirales; family Lachnospiraceae; genus Blautia_A. The sequence goes on from URHH01000001.1 coordinate 43,060, forward strand.
GCGCCATATCATAAACGAAAGCTTTAACTGTGTCTGTACCTTCCACTGCTTTTTCAACTGTTTCTATCTGCTCTTTCATATCATTTACAATCTGCTCTGCTTTTTCTTCCATATCAAAAATGCGTCCCAGATTATAGAAATCTTCATATACTACATCCACATCTGCCCCTAATGTATATCCCTCAATAGAAGAAAGAGACATAATCCCGTATTGGCTCAGCGTATCATGAGTTGTATTATTTTTTTCACTGAAAGCACTGGAACGGCCATATACAAAATCCGGTTCCTGAGCAAGAATTGTTTCTAAAGAAAGTGCTCCATCTCCAAGATTAGCAATTTTCTCATATTCATCATTCCATTTCGGGTTAATTTTAGAGTTCGTATATGCTCTTCCGATAATTTTATCTCCGAGTCCCATTGCCATTAACTGGTCGCCTGCATTTGCATTTACTGCAAGAACTTTTTCCGGAACATGAGTAAAGGTTACTTCTGCATCGTCCTTTGTTTTCAAAGTAAACGGGAATCCCTCTGCTTCTTCTGTTTTTTCTGCTGCCTCTGTCTTTTCCTCTGCCATTACAGGAAATCCTGACCCACATACAGTTAAACTTACACCCATTGTTACTGCCAGCATGCTTCCCACTAATTTGTTTCTGATTTTCATTTGTTTTCTCCTTTTCATTTTTTCATGCGGACGCATCCTTCCAAAGCTCTTCCTTTACTGCCGAAACTAAAAAAAGACATCTGCCCAAAAGCAGATGTCCAAAATAAAATACACGTATAGTATCGGATTTTACTCAAACAGGTTGCCTTTACCGGAAGCTTCCTATCGTTCCTGTCAAGCAGGTTTCCTGACTTACGGATTATTGCTCCAGCGCCTTCTCACAGAATTTCTTCCGCAATGGCTTTGCTTTCACTCCCCGTTTACAGTGGCCGGACCGTTCAGGCTTTTCACCTGATTCCCTTTTACCTCTTTTCGAGCACTTAACAAGTAAACTTAATTCATTTATACTTTTCCTATCTTATCCTACTTTTCTCCACATGTCAATTCGAAATATTTTCTACTCCAGCCCCAGTTTCTCCACAAACATTAAACAAAAACTGATAATCAGGCATCCACAAGATACCCAGATAACCGGAATTCCATATTTCAGAGAAAGAACGCCTCCAATTCCCGCTCCTACAGCAAAGAAAAAGATAATTCCAAAGTAGTAGCAGGCACTCTTTAAAAGTTCCGGATTCTTTTCCCGGAAATAAGCAGAGAGCGCTGCTGTACCGCTTCTCATATTTCCAATGCACATGGTGCTGGCATACGCATATCCGTGAACCTTGCGGAATGTCTGAACCTGCATAGCACAGGCAAAGGATACAAGGAAAGTTGCCACAATATTTAAATTCGAAGGAAGGAAGCCCACAATAAAGAGAATTATAATTTCATGGAAAAGAACATCCTGCCTCCAGTGAAGCATTCTTCCTTCCCTGCTTCTTCCCCGAATCTGCTCTGCCGCCATGACTCCAAAGATAAAAGCAATCAACGGAAACAGATAATGAAGAGCAGCAATCCACTCTCCGGACATGATATGCTGGCTCATAAGAACTACATTTCCTGTCTGAGCATTGGAAAACACCTCATCCCTCGTATTATAGGTATAAGCATCCTGCAATCCGCCGGAAAAAGCAAGAAACATATTGTTAATAAACGCCTCCGACATCTGAATGTTCGAAGAGTGGATTTTTTTCATTTTACTGTCTCTCCATTTCCTTTTTTCTTAAATATTCTGCTCTGCCGTCTTCATAAAGATTATTTCCTTCGCTGTCAATAATCACTACGAGCGGCATATCTTCCACGTATAATTTACGCAGTGCTTCTGCGCCCAGATCTTCATATGCGATCAGCTCTGCTTTTTTAATACATTTTGCAAGAAGGGCTCCGGCTCCGCCAATTGCCCCGAAATATACACCGCTGTATTTTTTCATAGCGTCCACAACCTCAGGAAGGCGCGCACCTTTTCCGATCATACCCCTTGCGCCTACAGACATCATAGTAGGAGCGTACGCGTCCATACGGCCGCTTGTTGTAGGACCTGCTGAACCGATTACCTGTCCCGGTTTTGCAGGGGTAGGTCCTACATAATATATGGTTGCATCTGCCGGATCAAAAGGAAGTTTTTCCCCTTTTTCAAGAGCCTCACACATTCTCTTATGCCCGGCATCTCTTGATGTGTAAATGGTTCCTGTTAACAGTACCCGGTCTCCTGCGTGAAGAGATTTTGCAAGCTCCTCTGTGAGAGGCAATGTAATACGTCTTTCCATTTAAATCACCTCCGTTTTATGGCGAGTCACATGACAGTTAATGTTAATCGCACATGGCATTCCTGCAATATGAGTTGGAAGCGTCTCAATATTTAAACCAATTGCCGTCGTCTTTCCGCCAAAGCCCTGCGGTCCGATTCCAAGTTCATTGATTTTTTCCAGCATCTCTTTTTCCAGCTCTGCATAAAACGGATCCGGATTTTCAGAGTCAATCGGACGCATAAGTGCCTTTTTCGCAAGGAGCGCCGCTTTATCGAATGTTCCGCCGATTCCCACGCCCACTACCATAGGAGGACAAGGATTCGGACCTGCTGTCTCCACTGTCTCAAGAATAAAATCCTTAATTCCCTGAAGTCCTGCAGATGGCTTAAACATACGGATCGCACTCATATTTTCACTTCCAAAGCCTTTTGGTCCCAATGTAACCTTCACCTGATCTCCCGGTACAATTTCCGTATAAAGCATAGCCGGTGTATTATCTCCTGTATTCCCTCTTCTTACCGGATCTTTTACAACAGATTTTCGAAGATAACCTTTATCATAACCACGGCGTACACCTTCATTCACTGCCTCAGTGAGATCGCCTCCTACAAAATGCACATCCTGACCGATTTCAAGAAATACACATGCCATTCCTGTGTCCTGACAGATCGGAACATTTTCCCTGTCCGCAATCTCAAAATTTTCAATAATATTGTCCAGGATTCCCTGTGCAATCTCTCCATCTTCACAGGCACGACAATTTTTAATAGCGCACTTTACATCCTCCGGCAAATGATTATTTGCCTCAATACAGAGCTTTTCAATTACTTCTGTAAGTCTGCTCACTTCTATTTCACGCATTAGCTTTCACACTCCTTATCTCTCGTGACGGGCGTATTTTGGAAGAAGAAGCGGAGAAATATCCTCTGATTCCACACCTGCTTCTTTTAATTCCTCTGCGTATTTTTCAATGTGAGAAAGGGTCATCGTTCCAAGCTCTACTTCTTTCGCTTTTGCTGCTGCCGCCTTTCCTGCATTTCTTCCGAACACAATGATATCCAAAAGAGAATTTCCCATCAGACGGTTTCTTCCATGAATTCCTCCTACTGCTTCTCCTGCAACAAGAAGGTTGGAAATTGCTTTTGTAAATCCGTCTCCTCCGATTTCCAGTCCTCCGTTCTGATAATGAAGCGTTGGATATACAAGAATCGGCACTTTTCTCATATCAATATCGTAGTTCATATACATACGGAGCATTGCAGGAATTCTCTTTTCGATGGTTCCCTCTCCTCCGATTTTTTCAATCATTGGAGTATCCAGCCATACGCCGCTTCCAAGAGGTGTTGTTACTCCTTTATGACGATCTGTACATTCACGGATAATAGATGCAGCTGCAACATCGCGTGTCTCCAGCGGATGCATAAATGCCTCACCTTCTGCATTTACAAGCATCGCTCCAAGAGAACGCACCTTCTCTGTTACAAGAGCTCCGTAAATCTGTGCCGGATATGCAACTCCTGTCGGATGATACTGAATGGTGTCCTGATAAAGAAGAGGCGCACCTGCACGATATCCGAGAATCAGTCCGTCTGCCGTTGCCCCGTAATGGTTGGATGTAGGGAAGTTCTGATAATGAAGGCGTCCTGCTCCTCCGGTTGCAATGATGACTGTTTTTGCTTTTGCCACCATGTAATCCTCTGTCTCCATATTTAAGAGAACAGCGCCTGCCACCTGACCTTTTTCGTCTTTAATCAGCTCTACGGCAGAAGTAAATTCCACAACCGGAATTCCTCTGTTGATTACTTCATCACGAAGAGTACGCATGATTTCCGCTCCGGAATAATCTTTGCAGGCATGCATTCTCTTTCTGGATGTTCCGCCGCCATGGGTTGTCACCATATTTCCTTCTTCGTCTTTATCAAACATGACGCCAAGCTTATTTAACCACTGGATCGCATCCGGTGCTTCCATAACAAGACGTTTTAAAAGCTCCGGTCTTGCAGCAAAATGACCGCCTCCAAATGCATCAAGATAATGCTGTACAGGAGAATCGTTTTCCTTATCAGCAGCCTGAATTCCGCCTTCTGCCATCATAGTATTGGCATCTCCAATACGCAGTTTTGTCACAATCATAACATTCGCACCGGCTTCATGGGCCTCGATGGCTGCAGAAGCACCTGCACCGCCGCCGCCGATTACCAGCACGTCTGTCTCATAATCTACTTTACTCAAATCTACCTTATCTGTCAACAGGCGGCTGTTGGAATGAAGAAGATGTCCAAGCTCTGCCGGAACCTTCTGCCCTTTATTTGGTCCGATTTTAATTTCTACAAATCCGTCTTCTCTGTAATCCGGATGAAATTCTTTCAGAAGGACATCTTTTTCCTCTGCTGTCATTCGTCTCGGCTCCATGCCCATACGCGCATCTCTTGTTGCTTCCACCTTTTTTACAGATTCAAGCATTTCTGGTGTAAACATATAGGTTGTCCTCCTTATTTCTCAATTTCCCTTGTATTGTAAAGTTCCTGCATCTCTGTAATCGGCTTCTGCATAATCTGCTCAATGAGCTCATCATATTCGCCGTGGTGAATTTCCTCCACTCTCTTATTGAGGTGCTCTGCTTCCGGTGCAATATATTTTCCTGTGAGACGTCTCGCGAGAACGCCCACCATCGGATGAGAAATGCCGGCCGGACATCTTACGGAACAGCAGCCGCAGCCTACACAGTCAAAGGATTCCTCCGCACATTTTTCCAGCTCTCCCCTCTGTGCATAAGCAATGTACTGCATAACATTTAAGTCCTGAGTACATGCTTTTGTACAGGCATTACAGCCGATACAGCTGTAAATTTCCGGATAGAGCTCCATCATAACCTGCTGTGTCGGTTTGATTTCTTCTATATCATAAGTTCTTTTATCTGTCGGGAAAAACGGAATACTTGCAACATACATTCCCTCTTCCACCTGTGTCTGACAGGCAAGGCAGGTTTTCAGCTCATTTTTTCCCTTGATTCTGTAAATTGTAGCACAGGCTCCGCAGAAACCGTGGCGGCAGCCTCTCTTTAATGTGTAGCCTGCATATTCCATAGCTGTCATGATGGTAAGGTCTGCCGGTACGCTGTATTTCTTACCGAAAAAATATACGTTTACCATTTTATCCATTTTCAAATACCTGTCCTTTCTATCAGTACTCCTGGGGCAATTCTTCAATTTCATCAAAGCGGAAAACAGGACCGTCTTTACATACGTATTTCGATCCGATGTTGCATCGTCCGCATTTTCCTACTCCACATTTCATGCGAAGTTCAAGAGTTGTATACACCTGCTCATCGGTAAAGCCCATTTCCTTTAATCCCGCAAGAACAAACTTAATCATGATCGGCGGTCCGCAGACAAGAGCAACTTTATCTGTATCAAAACCGATTTCCTTTAAATATGTCGGAACAAATCCAACGTGACCATCCCAGCCTTCCTGTTCCCGGTCTATGGTAAGGTATACATTTACTCCTTCTGTTTTCATCCACACTTCCTGAATTTCCTTTAACTGAACCAGATCGTCTGCAGAACGGGAGCCGTAAAGAATATCAACTGTACCATAATTCTCACGGTTATCAAGAACATAATTAATCACAGAACGAAGCGGCGCAAGACCGATTCCTCCTGCAATAAACAGAAGATTTTTCCCTTTTAATTCTGTCTCCACAGGAAAAGAATTTCCATATGGTCCTCTTACTGTAATTTCATCTCCAACAGAAAGGCTGTGAAGATAATCTGTAAGAACACCGCATTTTTTTATGCTGAATTCCTGATATTCTTTATTGGTGGGAGAAGATGTAATCGAAAACATTCCCTCACTGATACCCGGTGCACAGAGCATGGCGCACTGTCCCGGCATATGTTCGAAAAGCTTTCCGCCTTCCGGAGCATTGACCCGGAATGTTTTTACATCCGGTGTCTCCTCACGAATATCTGTAATAACTCCAACCTTTGGAATCAATGTGTCTAATGTATAATTTTTATGACAGGTGCATTCACTCATTCCCTGTTACCTCCCTGTTTCTGAAAGGACTTGATCACTTTTACAATATTTAACGCGGACGGACATTTTTCCACGCATCGTCCACAGCCTACGCAGGAATACATTCCATCGTTGTTTGCCGGGAAATATACAAGCTTGTGCATAAATCTCTGGCGAAATCTCTGCATCTGGCTTGTACGGTTATTTCCGTGTGCCATCATGGTAAAATCCGAATACATACAGGAATCCCAGCAGCGGTATCTCTGTACCCCATGACCTGTATCATAATCCTTAATGTCGTAGCACTGGCATGTAGGACATACAAAAGTACAGGTTCCACATGCAAGACACGGTTTATAAAGCTCCTCCCAGAGAGGAGAATCAAATTTTTCTTTTAAAGCGTCTCCATTCCAGCCATCAAGAGAAAGATCAGAATACGGAAGCTTATCCACAACAGCTCTTATGGAAGCCTTCTCTTTTTCCACACATTCCGCATCTTCTCCGCCTACTTCCTCCAGAAGGCTCTTCACTGCCTCTGTAAGCGCCTCTCCCTTGTCTGTATTTGGTTGCCAGAAAAGCGTATCTCCTGTCTGCCAGACAGAAACGTCTCCTGCCGGCTCTGCCGCATCAATCCCGAACGCCTTACAAAAACATGTCTCCTCCGGCTCAGAACAGGCAAATGCAACGATTGTTCCATGCTCTCTTCTTGCCGCATAAAAACTGTCTACCGGATCTGCAAGAAAGACTTTATCAAGAACTTCCACGCCTCTTACGTCACAGGCCTTCATTCCGAAAACAACAAAATCCTGCTCTTTTAACGCTTCCGGTTCTACCTTTATTTTCTTTCCGTCACGGACACAGGTATAAAGGTTCTCACTCTGTGGAAAAAAAGCATCTTTAGGCGATTTTACTGTTTTTAATGTGTCAAGATCGATCTCTGCCTCTTCACTCCACGCCGCAAAATTCGTCTGTCCGTTTGTATTTACCGGAAGATACAGCTCCCTTGCCTCTGCAATGAGAGCAAACAGCCCGGAAAGCTTTTCTTTTGCTATCTTATACATACCTTATCCCCTTTCTCACACACTGCCCGGCTCTGCATCATCAAAAGTAAAACTTGTAAGCGGACCTTTTGACTCAGCATCCTCTCCTGCCTGATACTCTCCGTAAAGCATATCAATATCTTTGATAAACTTTCTGTTAAACAGATGAAGGGGAATCCCCTGCGGACATACTCTGCTGCACTCGCCGCAGTCGGTACATCTTCCTGCCACATGGAAGGCACGGATAATATGGAACATTTTTTCCTCAAAAGAATCCGCATTCGCCTTCTGGCTGCTGTCAAATTTATTGCTGTCAAACACGCATTTTCTGCAGGAACATGCAGGACATACATTACGACAGGCATTGCATCGGATACATTTGCTTAATTCCTTCTGGAAAAATGCAAATTTTTCTTCCGGGCTCATTGCCTCGATTCTCTCTACTTCAGCAAAACGGTCTGCATCCTTTGTATCTTTCGATTCGCCAAGGAGCTCATCATAAATCTGATGCTCTTTTCCTTTGCACACATGGCATCTCTCCAGCATTGCATCTTTATAGGAGCATGTTTTTTCTCCGTAAATGGTCTGAATTTTCAATGTATCACAGGCATCTTCCGCCTCAGCGCCCTGAATACTTTCAATTCCCTTAATTCCCATTTTTTTGATTTTCTCTATATCAAGCTTTCCTTTGCAGCCGATTCCGATAATATACGCTTTCTCCCTGTCTACACGATGTTCTTTTATAAGCTGATTGAAGCTGTATGTATCACATGGCTTTAAGAACACGAGAGTTTTCCCCTCCATTTTGGAGGCTGCAATCATATATTTACTTAAATTCGCACCACAAAATCCATTATATACAAGATTGTCCAGATCTTCCGCCTTATCAAAAAACGCCGGCTCCGGATTGTAGGAGAGATCTCCTGCCTTCCATCCAAGAACCTGTGTTACCTCTCCGGAAGAAAGCAGTTCTTTTGCACGTTCAATCATTTCCCGCATCGCAAATCCTCCAGTCTCACATTTTTACCAAGAGAATAAATCTTTTCCACAAACTCATTCATAGTTGTAGAGAATTTTACACCTTCTGCAGCAGATACCCACTCCACGCGCGTACGGCCGTGCTCCACGCCAATATAATCCAGCATGGAAAAGAGAAGCGTCATTCTTCTTCTGGCATAATAATTTCCGGTGCTGTAATGACAGTCTCCCGGATGACATCCGCACATGATCACTCCATCTGCGCCTTTTTCAAAGGCTCTTAAAATGAACATTGGATTTACGCGGCAGGAGCATGGAACACGGATAATTTTTACATCTGCCGGATAGGTAAGACGGCTGCTTCCTGCAAGGTCTGCACCTGCATAGCTGCACCAGTTACAGCAGAATGCCACGATTTTCGGTCTGAATTCTTCTTTTGCTTCTATCGACATATTGCATCTACCTCCGCTAAAATCTGTCTGTTGGAGAATCCCTGAAGGTCCATTGCACCGGAAGGACAGGTAACAGTGCAGGCACCGCAGCCCTGACACAAAGCGTCATTTACAACGGCAATTCGGCGCACCTCGCGGATTCCGTGGTCGTTTACTTCTTTTTCTTCATAAGTGATCGCTCCATAAGGACATACGTTCGCGCATGTGGAGCATCCGTTGCAGAGAAGCTCATCGGATTTTGCAGTACATGGATTTGTCATAAGCTTGTCTTTTGCAAGAAGTCCAATCGCTTTTACTGCCGCAGCTCCCGCCTGAGCAACTGTCTCCGGAATATCCTTTGGTCCCTGGCATACACCGGAAAGGAAAATACCTGCGGTAGGAGATTCTACCGGGCGAAGCTTTGCGTGTGCTTCTGTAAGGAAATTATTTGTATCAATACTTGCAGTCAGCATAGTTGCAATCCGGCGTACATCCGGTTCCGGCTCAATTGCAGCCGCAAGAACAACCATATCTGCCTCTTTTAAAATCTGTTTATTATCAAGAAGGTCCACACCCTGTACAAGAAGTTTTCCATCCGGCTGTGGAATTACCTTTCCAACCTGGCCTTTTACGTAGTTTACGCCGTACTGCTCTACTGCTCTCCTGTAAAACTCGTCAAAGTTTTTACCAGGTGTACGAACATCAATATAAAATACGGTTACATTTACATCCGGATATTTGTCACGGATCAGCATGGCGTGTTTTGCTGTATACATACAACAGATTTTAGAGCAGTAGCTCTTTCCTCTGTCATCTGCACAGCGGCTTCCCACACATTGGATAAACACCATTTCCTTCGGCGCTTTTCCGTCTGAAAGGCGCTCAAGATGTCCTTTTGTAGGTCCTGCTGCATTCATAATACGCTCAAGCTCCAGAGAAGTAATAACGTCCTTGCTCTGACTGTATGCGTACTCGTCATATTTATCCAGCTTAATCATATCAAAACCGGTTGCCACTACAATAGCACCGTATTTCTGTGTCACGATCTTGTCCTGCTGGTCATATTCAATTGCTCCTGCCTGACAGACTTTTGCACAGAGACCACATTTTCCTGTTTTAAACTTAATACAGTTTTCTCTGTCAATGACCGGCACATTTGGAATCGCCTGGGCAAACGGTGTGTAAATGGCGGTTCTGTTTCCAAGTCCTCTGTTAAACTCACTTGGAATTTTTTTGGAAGGACATTTTTCCTGACAGATGCCGCAGCCTGTACACTTATCCATATTTACGCTTCTTGCTTTTTTACGGATGTCTACTGTGAAATCACCTACAAATCCAGTTACTTTTTCTACTTCACTATATGTATAGATATTGATTTTTTCGTGGGCTGCCGCCTCCACCATCTTCGGTGTCAGAATACAGGCAGAACAGTCAAGTGTAGGGAATGTCTTATCAAGCTGTGACATTCTTCCGCCGATACTTGGAGTTTTCTCCACAATGTCTACTTCATATCCTGCATCTGCAATATCAAGAGCAGTCTGGATTCCGGCAATACCGCCGCCAATTACAAGCGCTCTCTTTGTTACACGACTCTCGCCCGGTTTTAAAGGAGCATTTAAGTTTACTTTTGCAATGGCTGCTCTTGCAAGAATAACTGCTTTTTTTGTTGCCTCTTCCATATCCTTGTGAATCCAGGAGCAGTGCTCGCGGATATTTGCGATTTCCACCATATATGGATTCAGTCCGGCTCTCTCTGCAGCCTTTCTGAAGGTTGCCTCATGCATACGCGGGGAACAGGAGCATACTACGATTCCTGTAAGATTTTTTTCTTTGATCGCCTCTGCAATTTTCGCCTGTCCTGCTTCGGAGCACATATATGGATAATCTTCCGCATGGACAACACCCGGCTCAAGAAGAGCCATCTCTGCTACTTTTTTAACGTCTACCGTTGCAGCAATATTGCTTCCGCAATGACAGACAAATACGCCGATTCTCTGCATCAGCTTTACCTCCTGTATCTTCTGAATGCACTGACTAAAAGCTGCTGTGGAAGTTCCGGATCAAGAAGCTCCGGGATTTCATTTGGAGATAAATAATCCTGTCCCTTCTGACGGATCACCATCTGCCTTGCTGCATCAATTAATTTTCCCGGTTTCACATCCCTCGGACATCTCTCCACACAGGCAAAACAGGAAAGGCATTTCCACAGAGATTTTGAATTTACAAGTGCCTCTATATCTTCATTTACCACATAAGAAACAAACTGATGCGGTTTAATATCCATCTCATTAAAGGAAGGACAGGAAGCGGAGCATTTTCCGCATTTCATACACTTCAGTGGATTTACACCGCTGATTTCTTTTATCATTTCTGCCTGACTCATACTCTGTCCTCCTTCACCCCAAGCGCTTCTGCAAGAAGCTCTGTGAAATAATATACAGGGAGACCGTTTTCTGTTTTATTTAAGTTATAAAGGCAAAGCGGACAGGCTGTAATCAGCATTTCTGCACCAAAGCCTTCTGCGCTTTCTGTAATTTTCTTGCACATATTCCCTGACATTTCTTTTTCTTTTAAGGAAATATATCCTCCGCAGCATTCATTTCTATATGGATAAATCACAGGCTCTCCTCCGATCGCACGGATAAATTCTTCTATGACAGAAGGATTTTCCGGATCATCAAAAGCCATAATTTTTCCCGGTCTTAAAAGAAGGCATCCATAATACGCTCCGATTTTTCTTCCCGTAAAAGGATTCACCACTTTTTCTTTTATCTTATCAAATCCCACACGGTCACGAAGCACTTCCAGATAGTGAAGAACCGTTGTCTCTCCCTTATATGGTTCAGAGAGCTGCATATAATTATTTGCTCTCGTCTGAATGTCTTCTACATTTTTCATATCGTCATTGACGCGCTTGATCACATGATGACAGGCAGAACAGAGTGTCACAAGATCCTGTCCTTTTTCCTTTGCATCATTCAGGGCGCGGACGGAGGAAAGCTTTGTGGCAATCTCATCTGTTCCAAGAGGATATACTCCTCCGCAGCACTGCCAGTTTTCAATTTCTTCCAGTTCGAAGCCCAGAGCTTTTGCAGAAGCTCTTGCGTAATCGTCAAGAGCCTTTGCCTTTGTACGGAGTGTACACCCCGGATAATAACTGTACTTCATAGTTTCTGTTATCCTTTCTGTAAAGCCTTATACGGTAAGGTCAAGCTGAGAGATCACTGCTTTCAGAGCATCTGCGCTCGCCTTCAGTTTCCCGATTTCTTCCTGATTCATACGCATTGGAATTTTACCCTGCACACCATTTGGTCCTACAAGAGTCAGCGTACTTAAAGCCACGTCTTCAATTCCATACTCTCCGTGCATCATCGTGGATACAGTTGTGATGGAATCGGAAGCAGAGAGAAGAATGCCGCAGAGCTTGCATACTGCTGTGGAAACTGCATAGAAGGTAGCGCCTTTATTTGCAATGATCTTACCACCGGATTTCTGAACGTATTCCAGCATTCCCTCTTTATCAAGCTCTTCCACTTCTTTTCCGAGATCCTCCATTGTATGATAAAACTCATCTACACTTACACCTGAAATATAAGCGCCTGTCCACGGGATGAAGGAAGTATCTCCATGCTCTCCAAATACATAGGCATGAATGTTTTTCTGTGCCACCTTAAAGTGTTCAGAAAGCCCGCAGCGCAGTCTTGCAGAATCCAGGATCGTACCGGAACCGATAATCTGGTTTTCCGGAAGACCTGAGATTTTTGTAAATACATAAGTCATAATATCTACCGGATTGCTTACCATAATGTAAAGCGCATCTGGAGCTGCTTTTACGATTTCCGGAGTAATACTTTTTAAGATATTTACATTTGTCTGGGTCAGCTCAATTCTTGACTGTCCCGGTTTCCGCGCAATACCGGAAGTGATAATTACAATGTCGGAATCCTTTGCATCTTCGTATTCTCCTGCCTTGATGGAAATAGGATTACGGAAGCAGGTTCCCTGAGCAATGTCCATTACTTCGCCTTCTACTTTTTCTTTATTAATATCAATCAGAACGATTTCTGATGCAATGTCTTCACTTGATAAAGTATACGCGATGGTTGCTCCTACACTTCCTGCTCCGATGATTGTAATTTTGCTGCTCATAACATTCTCCTCTCACTTTGTCTTTTTTTTAACAATTTCAGGTAAAAAAAATGGGGAACTGCCACTATTTTTTCTCTTTTCTCAGCATTTCAAATATAAAATAGTTATTTTTTTACGATTTATAGTTAAGTTCCTCTTTTAATAATATACCACACAAAAGTACAAAGGACAATATCTTTTTATTTTTTTGTTAAAAAAAAGTCATATGGGACTTTTCCTCAAAGTTCCATATGACTTTATATAATAATACCAGGATCTTAAATTAATTTTTTACACAAGTCTTCTTACAGAAAGAATCGTTCTGTATGTCGCATCATTGCTGATCTTGATTCCATCTCTTGAGTTGGAAGCGTGGACAATCTGTCCATTTCCCATGTAAATTGCCACATGACCGCCGTAGCAGATCAGGTCTCCAGGCTGTGCCTCAGAGTATGGTACTTCATATCCTGCATTCTGCTGCTCATAAGAAGTTCTCGGAATACTTACGCCAAAGTTCGCATATACGCTCTGTGTAAATCCGGAGCAGTCTGCTCCGTTTGTGAGGCTTGTTCCGCCCCATACATACGGATTACCTACGAACTGTGTTGCATAATCTACAACGGAAGAACCTGAGCCTGAGTAAGACGGAGTGTCCTGACTCTCATACTCTTCCTGAGATACTGTGTTGTCAGAATCAATCACATTTCCATACTCGTCATATTCTACATCTTCAGAGCTTTCACTCTCTTCTGTGTATTCTTCCTCAGTGCTCTCTGTATCTTCGATTACATTTCCATCTTCGTCGTACTGAACTTCTTCGTTTTCTGCCTCTTCCTGGGCTGCCTGCTCTGCCGCCAGTCTTGCAGCCTCTTCTTCTGCTGCTCTTCTTGCAGCTTCTTCTGCTGCGATTCTCTCTGCTTCCAGTCTCTCAATCTCAGCCTGCTGTTCTGCAATCAGGTTTGCATATTCTGTTGCCTGCTGCTGTGCATATGCAATCTCAGCATCGCAGTTTGCAGAACTTGCTCTTCTTGCATCAATCTCATTCTGAAGAACAACGGACTGCTCTTCATAGGAAGCTTTCATCTCTTCCAGTTCAGCCTGCTCACTCTCGTATTTTGTCTGAAGTTTTTTTACTTCCTCGATAGTATTTACGTATTTTTCAAGACTCTTTCTGTCCTGATCATACATTTTCTGTGTGTACTCTGCTCTTGTGAGAAGGTCTGCCAGATTCTCTGCGTTCATCATCATCTGGAACCAGGCATCGTCTCCGCCTTTTTCATAAAGGTACTGGATACGTTTCTTCATAGCTTCATACTGTTTATCGCGTGCCTTCTGTGCTTTTCCCAGATCCTGTTTTGTACGGACAATATCTACTTCTTTTGCAGAAATATCGTTTTTCAGCACATCAATGGAAACCATCACGTCTACAAGGTTTGCATCGAGAGTGGCGATTTCACTTTCCAACTGCTGTTTTGCCGCCCAAAGCTCGTCCATACGTGCATATGTAGCGTCTAACTGCTGGCTTGTCCATGCCTGCTCTTCTCTTAATTCTTCTTCTCTTGATGCGCTTACGCTTACGACCTGAGTTCCACACATTAAAAGCGCCATTGCAAGGCACATAAGTCTTTTCTTCATAATCATTCACCCTCGTAACTTTTTAATGCTTATATGTAACATTTATGAAATATCTGTTTTAATTCTTCTACATATTAACATACTGTTACGCTGTTTGCAAGGGTTTTTTACAAAAAAGTTTAAAACTTTGTAACATTTAGAAACCTTTCCGAAACGATTACACAAGGATCCATGAAAGGATTACGAATCTATGACATACAAAAACTCCTGAGACAAAAGGAAAAGTCTCAGGAGCAATGTACTTATTTTTTCATTTTTAAGAGAATAAGTCTGCAAGAATCTGGTCTGCTGTCATATTCTTATATCCCTCCGGATCACTAAGAGTATTTGTATTCCATCTAAAATAGTCACCATTTCTAATGTAATGGCCACTAGACATATGATAGTTATACTTACCTACGCCTGGATATTTCGCCATATACTGTTCTGCAAGCTCAATTGCTCTACTATCATAATTGCCACTTGGTGTCGGTGTACCGGAAATCTGACAGCCTGCATTTGGTGTGGAATGTACGACCACAAGACTCTTATCAGCACACTGTCCAAGTACGATCCAGGTATGATTTCCATTATATCCAATATCTCCCGGCTGGAACTTGTAATTTGATGCCGCCAGGTTCGCCTGTGTGAGAATACTTCCCCAGCCTCTTGAGCGGTAACTCGGTCCAACATCTCCGGAAACAACTGTATATCCGTATCCTTCACCGCTTGTACTATGCATTACCTGATAAGCTGCCCAGCCCACAAATCCGGAACAGTCAAGTCCCTTTGCACGGTTTGCTGTACTTAAATCATTCCAGTTATGATAATCGTAATCGCTGTCCTGACTGTCATACCACTGTTTCCACATAGGACTTACTCCTTTTCTTGTGGAATCATTCCAACCGCCGCCCCATACGTAAAGAGCCTGTCCTACCGGCTGGAGTGCTCCCGCCAGGTAATTCTTAATGGTTCTTGTTCCGCTTGGCTTCTCTGTATTTGGTCCATCCGTTTTCAGCGTTGCAACGCCGTCTTTATCAAATACGTAGGTTTTTCCGCTGATCGTCATTTCTGTATTCTCTACACGGATACCGCCATTTTCAGGATTCAGGTAATATTTTGCGCCTGTCTGTTTGTTTGTTACCCAGCCGGTAACTTTTCTTCCGTCTGTACTCAGGAAATAGTAGGTTTTTCCGTCAATTTCTTTAAATCCATGAACCATAGCGCCATCTCTGTCTGACTTCAGATCAGAATTAAAATAGCATTTCTTTTCGCTGCTGAATGTTTTCCATCCCCGCGCCATTCGCCCGGAAGGATTAAAATA
Organism: uncultured Blautia sp.; assembly: GCA_900547615.1. Lineage (GTDB taxonomy): Bacteria > Bacillota > Clostridia > Lachnospirales > Lachnospiraceae > Blautia_A. Next base: position 58,884 of record URHH01000001.1, read on the forward strand.
TCTGGTAATATTTTTTTTCGTATCTTTCAGCATTACGTCCGCTGACATAATACCTGTCTTTGTATTAAAATAATACTTGTCTTCTCCCAGATACAGCCAGCCGGTTCTCATAATTCCCGTGTCCGGATTGAAGTAATATTTCTTTCCGTCCAGAGTACACCACTGTGTCGCCATACGTCCGGAGGAAGTGAAGTATCTTCTGTTTCCGTCTCCATCTTTTCTCCAGCCGGTCGCCATATATAAGCTTTCCGGTGCAGCTTTCTGTAAGTCACCGCTTCCGAAGTAGTAACGGTATCCGTTTATTGTCTGCCAGCCTTTTTTCTGTTTGCCGGTTTTTGTATCAAAATAATATGTTTTTCCTTTTATCTTCTGTAATCCTTTTGCTTTTGCTCCACTATCCAATATGTAATATTGTTTGCCGTCAATTTTCTGCCATCCCTTCTTCGCTGCTGCTTCTACTTGCATCGGCTGGGAAATAGATGTAACTCCTACGGCAGCAACTGCAAGCATAAGGAGCAATCCAAAAACCTTGAACTTCTTACATATTTTCCGCATAGATACCTTCCTTTTCTCTTTTTGCACCCTTTTATATCGGGTGCTATTTTTTACAATTTTGTTACAAACCTGTAACTCATTATATACGATAAATAACTTCCCGTCAACAGAGTTTTGATATTTTCAGCGTTTTGCCGATAAAAAGCCCGTAAAAAAGGATGGAAGCTTTTCTCTCCCATCCTTTTTTTATCCTTATTTAACTGAATAAATCCGCAAGAACCTGATCTGCCGTCATATTCTTATATCCATCCGGATCGCTGAGGGTATTGCTGTTCCATCTGAAATAATTGCCGTTTACAAAATAGCTTTCAAGTCCTGCACATGTATGGTAATCGTATTTGTAAAATCCATTATATCTTGACATATACTCTCTGGCAAGAGCAACTGCCTGACTGTCGCCATTTCCGCCCGGTGTTGTTGTACCGGAAATCTGGCAACCTGCATTCGGTGTGGAATGTACGATCACAAGACTCTTATCAGAGCACTGTCCGAGCACGATCCAGGTATGTCCGGCATTGTATCCCACATCACCGGCTTTTAACGTATAATTGCTTTTCTTAATATCCGCAACTGACAATGTAGTACCCCAGCCTCTTGACCGGTAGCTCGGACCAACTTCTCCAGAAACGACTGTGTAGCCTTCTCCTTCTCCTGACTTGCTGTGCATTACCTGATAAGCTGCCCATCCCACAAATCCGGAACAGTCAAATCCTTTTTCTCTCTGATACATGTAGTTTTTATAATTATAACTGCTGTCCTGACTGTCATACCACTGTTTCCAGAGAGGACTTAACCCTTTTCTTGTGGCATCGTTCCAGCCTCCGCCCCATACATAAAGAGCCTGTCCTACCGGCTGAAGCGCGCCTGCCAGATAATTCTTAATAGTTCTCTTTCCTGTAGGCTGTGAAATATCCGGACCGACTGTCTTTATAACTGCAGCGCCTTCCTTGTCAAAAATATAAACAACGCCGTCTATTTCCATCTCTGTATTCTTTACAAGAACACCGCCATTATCCGGGTTCAGATAATATTTCTTTCCAGTGCTCTTCATGGTAAGCCAGCCCTCAACCTTGTCTCCTGTCTTACTGTAAAAATAATATGTCTTTCCATCTATATCATGGAAACCGATAGCCATTGCACCGTCTCTGTCTGACTTAAGATTTGAAATAAAGTAGCACTTTCTGTCGGGGAAGGTTTTCCAGCCCCTTGCCATTCGTCCAGAAGGATTAAAATATCTCACAATATTTTTCTTCGTATCCTTCAGCATTACATCTGACGCCATAATACCTGTTTTGGCATTAAAGTAATACTTGTCGTCTCCCAGGTACAGCCAGCCTTTTTTCATGATTCCCGTACTTTTATCAAAATAATATTTCTTATCTTTCAATGTAAGCCACTGTGTGACCATGCGTCCCTGAGAATTAAAATAGCGTCTGTTGCCATCTCCGTCCTGCCGCCAGCCTACGGCTGCATTCAGCTCCTGCGGCTTACATGTTTTCAGATTGCCGATTCCAAAATAATAACGATAGCCGTCTATTGTCTTCCATCCCTTTTGCTGAACGCCTGTCTTTTTATCAAAATAATACACCTTATCATTTAAGACAGTAAGTCCTTTTGCCTTTGAGCCGTTCTGCAAAATATAATACTGTTTCCCATTGATCTTCTGCCAGCCCTTCTTTGCTGCAGCCTCTACCTGCGTGGGATTTGCCACTGCTGTAACGCCAACTGTTACTGCCGCAAGCATAAGAAGCAGACTCCAGATTCTCAACTTTTTCAATACTTTTTTCATGTTCTCCGTCCCCTTTTACTCTGTTTCCGGTTACCTGATTTCCATAGTATTTTACAATTTTATTACAGCCTTATAAAGAAGTATAAACCTGTCCGATTTTTCCGTCAACACCTGGGAGCAAGGAACTGAAAGTCTGTGAAATCTCCACAATTTTCCACAAAGAAATTAGGACAAAACACACAAAGATGTTTTGTCCCTTTTACACACAAATCCGATATTTAATATTTATCCGGTCTGTTCACAGATAAGTCTCTGAGATTACAGAAGATTCTTACGAAGCTCTGCTCCGTCCAAAGCGCTCAAATAAGCTGGCGCTACATCGAATACTGTCTTGCAGCCTTTCTGTCCTTCTTTGTACATGCGGTATGCTGCACGGGCGTATGCCACGATGACAGAAGAGGTAAACTCCGGATTGGAATCCAGTTTCAGACTGTATTCGATCACATGACTATTTTCATTATCCCAGCCTGTTTTTCCGCTTCTGATGACAAAACCGCCATGCGGAATCCCGCTGTGATCCCGTTTCAGTTCTTCCTCTGTGATAAAATGAACGGTTGTATCATAATCTGCAAAATAGTTCGGCATATTTTTGATTTCTTCTTCGATTTTCTTAAGGTCTGCGCCTTCCTCCGGCACAACGAAGCACTCTCTTGTGTGCTTCTGTCTTGTAGTAAGCTCCGGATTCTCTCCGTTTCTCACGGATTCAAGAGCAGATTCTACAGGAATAGTGTACTGCTTGCCGTCTTTTACGCCTTCCACGCGGCGGATTGCATCGGAATGTCCCTGGCTTACGCCTTTTCCCCAGAATGTGTAATCTTTTCCATTTGTAAGGATTGCGTTTGCATACATACGGTTCAGGGAAAACATTCCCGGATCCCAGCCTACGGAAATAATTCCAACGTGACCGCTCTCCTGTGCTTTTTCATCTACATTTGCAAAATGCTCCGGGATTCTGGCGTGTGTATCAAAGCTGTCCACCACATTAAACCATTGTGCAAGCTCCGGTGTCTGCTCCGGAAGGTCTGTCGCACTTCCTCCGCAGAGGATCATTACATCTATCTCATCTTTCATGGAAACCGCCTGATCTGCGGAATAAACTTTTCCGCCTTCTGTAAGGATTTTTACAGTAGCAGGATCGCGGCGTGTAAATACGCCTGCAAGCTCCATATCCGGGTTATGTTTGATGGCGCACTCTACGCCCCGTCCCAGATTTCCATATCCAAAAATTCCAACACGAATGCTCATACTTAATTCCTCCTGTCCATTTCTTTTAACACTTTAACATAGTAATACGTTCAATTAAGATTGTCAATATTTTTTTAACAGCATACAAAAGTTCCCGGACAGCAGCAATTACAGGCAGCCTGGGCAAGGCAGAGGTTCATACAGATATTTCCTGTTCCTCTGGGCATTCCTCCAAACGGACTCTGCTGTTCCTGATACCAGGTTCCGCCTCCCTCCATACGCTGGAGCACCATTCTGTACTGCATATTGTCAGGTTCCAGGCGCACAGCCTCCCGAATGTGGTTCAGGGCATTTACATTATTTCCCATTCCCATATTTGCCATTGCAGACAGGTAGTACCACTGCCCGTTTCTCTGGGAAAGGGAACTTAACACATTCAAAGCTTCCTGATAATGTCCGCTTTGTACGTAATTTGCCGCAGCCTGTCTTCTCAGCTCCTCCTCATCCTGGTAGGTACTGCTTCTCTGACCTCCGCCGTAGCCTCCGAATCCGCCAAAACCACCGTAGCTGTTTTCTGCAGAATCATATCCATACTCGCGTTCCTTCATAATCTGCTCATACGCCTGCTGAACCTGCTTGAATTTTTCTTCCGCCTGATCCTTGTTTGGATTATTGATATTCGCGTCCGGGTGATATTTCCGGCTGAGACGGCGGTATGCTTTTTTTACTTCATCATCTGTTGCACTTCGAGGTACACCTAACACACTATATGGATCTAACATTTCTCTCTTTTCTCCCGTTCTTCCCTTCTTCTTTTACTAATCTCCTCAAATCTGCACCAGACGCCGGAATATAGTATATTTCGGAGAATATCTCCGTATTTTATAACAGGAAGTTTCTCAAACTCTTTACAGACTTCTGCAAGCATCATGATCAGAATGCTGCGAACTTCCTCCTCAAACCCTTTCAGCATACACTTTTCAGAAAACGGATTGTAATTTCCATTTTCCGCGTCTTTTTCCACATCATCATAAGCATCAAGAAGGTAGATAAACTTTCCAAGATAAAACCCGATTTTTCGAAGAGATTTTTCCCACATATCATGTCGTACTGCAAGAATCTCCTCCATAATTTTTCCAAAACAGCCCGCCATTTTATCAAGGTCTTTTTCACCTTCTTTTTCCCAGGCAGACAAACGCTCCAGATGTTCTGTAATAACCGGAATTTTCTCTTTGTATACTTCTTCCAGATGATTTTCCCTGTTCTGAAGAAGGGCTGCATATATACGGCGAGATACCTTCTTCTCATCATTCCAGTCGTCCATACACTTATAATAGGTAAGAAGAATGTTCATATCAGCTCCATATTCCGTCATTTCATTTTTTCTTACCTGCTGCTTGTGAACAGGATGAACGGCACATCTCGTTGTACCCTGTTTTGTGGGCGGCTCATAAAGCCCGCTTAAAAGCATGACTACAAAGGTCATATCATAACTTATGGAAATCTGTCCGGAAACGCCGTACTTTCTTTTCAGCTCACGGCATAAGCCGCAGTAAAAAGAACGATATACGTCAAAATCCTTAAATTTCATCTCCGGCTTATTTACAATTACATATCCGAACATCTCAGCTCCTCTTTACAAACTTTGTATGGCATTTTGGACAGTCAATCTCTATTTTTCCCTTTCCTTTTGGAATCCTGATTTTCTGTCCGCAGCCCGGGCATGTATAAATATGATTTGTCTTACGCTCTGCCATCAGGCTTTTTTCTTTCTGAAAACGCAGGCGAAGCTTCGCTGTTCTTGCAAGAAACCACTGATTTTCCTCATATCTTTTCTGGATATTTCTGGAAAAAATTCGGAAATAAGTGTAAATAATGGCAGCAAGACCCAGTGTATCAAGAAGCGCTCCCATATTGCTTCTCCCTGTAAAAATAGAAAGCAGAACACACACAAACGCCGCTCCCATTGTAAATTTTGCCAGGTCGTCCACGCCATAGCGTCCCTGCATAAACCGGATAAACTTTTCTTTCATTTCACTACTCCTTACTATTCTCTTACAAGTACCTTTTCCACTTCTGCTATGTACATTACATGGTAATCTTTTTCCGGATACCATTTTCCATCGTTTTCCTTCTCATCAAAGCACTGTGGTTTGATGTCGTCATGGTACATTTTTCTGCATACCATAATCATATCTGCCTCTTCAATTCCTGCTGTTCCGTCTGTGAAATAAGGAGTCAGACCTGCCTCTTTGATTTTGTCGATTCCCTTTCCACTGACACGTCCACAGTAGCCAAGCTCCTGTCTGTATTTTTCCCCGAGAACAGAAATGGTAAAGCGCTCTTCTCTGTCTACAAATTCCTTTGTATAACGCTGCGGACGGATATACACAGTCACTGCGTTTTTTCCCCACATAACTCCCATTGCGCCCCAGCTTGCTGTCATTGTATTGCATTTTTCTTCGTTTCCCGCTGTAATAAGAAGCCATTCCTTTCCGATTTTTGTGAAAGGATTCATTGTCAGCTCTTCTGCTTTTACTTCTTTAAATCCCATTTTGTATTCCTCCTCTATGTTTCACTGCTTTATTGTCAAATTTAGGATATATTCTATCACAGTTGAGATGGATTTTCCAGTGATACACAGAAAGTTCATATGTACAGTTCACGCAGACAGACAGATTGATGAGCAAATTAGCTGCGCAGCAGCGAAAAAGCGCTGTAAGCGCGATTTGCGAATGGCGCGGGTGAACTGTACCTATTAATTTAGAATCCACTCCTCTAACTGTCCCTTTAAAAATACCGAAAATTGGATATTGAATAGTGTACAGTTTCTGTGTATGATAACGGTAACATTTAAGGAAAGGCAGTGAATGATTATGAACAAACAAAATGCTACTATTATGAAACTGGCGGAAACTGCACTTCTTGCAGCCCTCTGCTTTGTATCCTTTACTTTTTTACAGATTAAAATCCCGATTCCCGGAGGAGACGCTACTTCTCTCCATATTGGAAATGCCTTTTGTGTAATGGGCGCTCTTCTTCTTGGCGGCTGGTATGGTGGGCTTGCTGGCGCGATTGGAATGACAATTGCAGACTTAATGGATCCGGTTTATATTACTGTCGCACCAAAAACTTTTATACTGAAGCTTTGTATCGGACTGATAACCGGTCTTGTTGCCCACAAGATTGCGAAAATCAACGAAAACCAGGACAAAAAATACGTATTTAAATGGAGCGTGATTGCTTCTGTTGCAGGTCTCGGCTTTAATGTAATTGCCGATCCTGTTGTTGGATACTTCTACAAAAGACTGATCCTCGGACAGCCTCAGGAAATGGCAGATGTTCTTGCAAAAATGAGCGCTGCTGCTACCCTTGTAAATGCAGTCGTATCTGTTGTTCTTGTAGCTTTCCTCTACAATGCAGTACGCCCGGCATTTATCAGAATGCAGATTATACACGTGAAGCCGAAGCAGGCGTAATCTAAAAAAGGAGAATGACGCAGCCGCCATTCTCCTTTTTTATGTCTTTCCATTTATTCTGTCGGATAAGTTTCTTCTGTTCCCTCCGGAATTTCTTCTGTTCCTTCTGTAGTCTGCTCTGCCGGCTCTTCTGTTGCTTCGCCGTTTTCTGCCGTCTCATCTGTAAAGGTTGTCTCTCCATAAAGATTCTCGAAAAATTTCAGAGTATCATGATAGAGAAGCTCTCTGTCCTCCTGCGCTACATCTGCAAGAATATCGGCTGCCGCCTCTTCCTCTGTTTTTTCCGGCTGCTCAATATTGAAAATCTCTTTCAGTTTTTCATTCATCATATTCAGCTCAACACTGATATATTGTTCCATTCCTGTCGGAATATAAGAACCTGTTCCCTCTGTCAGAATCTGATAATAAGTTTCTTCTACTTTCTGAGAAAGAAGCGCGCCTGTTTCTGCATCGAGCACTGCAGAAGGAGTGAATCCTTCTCCCATTGCTGCAAGAAGAGCTTCTGTGTTGCCTTCATATTCTCCTGTACAAAATTCCTTTACAGCATCATACTGGGACTGTGCCTGCTCGCTGAGGGCAGCCTCGCCTGTTCCTTCTTCCGGTACGGTTTCTCCCTCTGTTCCTTCTTCTCCCGGAATTTCCTCTACAACACCGTCCTCATTTGTCTCCGGTTCTACCGTAGCCTCCGGATCTTCCTCTGTCATTGTTTCTTCTTCCACAGGCTCTTCTGTAGAACTTGTAGGTACATCTTCTCCCAGAATGCTTTCATCTACATCACTGAGAATACTGTCCTGATCCACAACATCTGTTTCGCTTTCTGTTTCCTCAGAAACTTCTCCTGATACATTTTCCTCAACACGTTCCAGTGTTTCCTGCATATCCTCATAATTGTAATTCTGCTGGGCAATCTGCTCAAGAAGGGAAACAATTTTGTCCATCTGCTCGGAATCTACTGTTACATTATTCTGCTGAGCTATATTAAATACAATATTGTAAATCTCATTTGCATCCTGGACATTATTCTGGATAACTTCCATTTTTGCCTGATTGATTACAGTAGTGGCGTCATTTTTTCCAACCTGGTCTGCAAGATTTCCTGTAACTACCATCTCCTCTGTTGCAATCTCTTTCTTTGTCTCGTCCAGTTTTTCACCACTGGCAGCCTCGTATGCCATCTGAATACCTGTGAGCGCCCCTGTTCCGGATACCTCGAACGGGCAGGCAGCTACCACCTCACAGTTTTTTACTCCTGATGTGGACAGTGTCGTTGCAATCATATTTCCTGTTACCCAGTTTAAGTTTGCAGTGCGCACACGGATTCCACCTGACTGTGTAGGCTTTACATAAGCGCAGCTTACTGTCCTTGTTCCAATCTGCTCGAGAGGCACATAAGAGCTTAAATGATCTCTCTCGTCCTGGTTTGTGATTGTTAAAATCTGCACCTCGTCTGCACTTGTTTTAAAGTACTTCATCATAGTCTGTTTCTGTGCTTCTGTTAAATCTGCCCCAAGAGTTACCACCTTCATACCGTCTGCCATTGCAGGAACAACGCTTCCCAAACTTAAACATGCACTTAAAAGAACCGCACCCAGTAATTTACTTTTTCTCATAGCTTCCGCTCCTCCTTGTGAAATATCTCCTTGATGAATCCCATTATAACATACTTTTCTCTTTATCTGTAATCTATATTTGAATTTTATTTCAGGCATGCTCCCTGTCCGGCAGAAAATTCCTTTCTCTTTTTCAAAAATATCACCACACAGATAATTGCGGATAAAAGAGAACCTGCCGGCGCTGCCAGCCCCATCGGGTAAAGCGTATCTGAAAACATAACAGATGCCAGGTATGCCCCCGGAACACGTATCAGAATAATGGACGTTACATTCTGCATAAAAGAAAGCCCCGAAAATCCATAGGCACAGAAATATCCGCTGAAACAAAAATGAATGCCCGCAACAATGCAGTCAAATACATATGCTTTTAAAAAGGACCTTCCCTACGCTTCCTTTTGTAAGCTCCTTTTCCACACTCTTTTCCCCCTTCCATAAAGAATCACTCCGATTACAGCCACAACAAGCTCTGTTGCCGGAAATGCCAGCCAGAGCCCCGTCGCCTCAAATAACACGGAAAGAAGAAACGCCATTGGGATAATCAGAAGAAATCCTCTCATAAAAGAAATAATATTTGCAGGCTTTGGTACGTCCGTAGAAGTAAAATACACCATATTTACAATATTAAATCCTGCAAAGGCACACGCTGTAAAATAAAGCTTCATTCCGTAAACTGCAATTTTCTGAAGTTCTCTGTTTCCCTCGCTGTTAAATACAGCCGCAATTCCCTCTGCCCATATAAAAATGCCAACATATATTATAATAGAAAGAACTCCTACAGTACAAAGGGCATAATGATAAATTTTCTGAATTTCCCTTCTTTTTCCCACTCCGTAATACCGGCTGATAAGAGGCTGGATTCCCTGAGAAATTCCGTTAAAAACGGATACCACCACAAGAGAAATATTCGCCACTACTCCATAGGCAGCCACACCTGTATTCCCTTTTAAATCTAGCATAATCAGGTTAAATACAATAATTACAATTCCCGATGAAAGTTCTGTTACAAAAGAAGGCACGCCGCTTCCAAGGATTTTTCCCGGAAAACCGTTTCCAAAACTGTTTTTTACGAAATGGAACCCGTTTTTCTTCTTTATAAAAAACCGTGCAAGCACACAGAGGCTGATAACCGGTGCAAGGCTGGTTGCCACAACAGCGCCGAGCATTCCCATATGGAACGGAAAAATAAAAATATAATCCAGAATAATATTGGAAAAGCTTCCTGCCAGCATCGCCGCCATAGATCTTTGCGGTTCTCCGTCGTTTCGCACAAAACACAGAATAATGTTATTCATCATAAACGCGGGAGAACAGATAAGAAGCACGCGAAGATACGTACGGCACATTTCAAAGGTCTCCTCTGTTCCTCCAAGAAGCCGCGTAATTCCCGATGAGGCAAAAAGCCCAAGTAAAATAAACAGAACCGCAAAGCCCCCTGCCATAAAAATCACGTTGGAAAAAATCTGATTTCCTTTTTCTGTATGCCCCTGGCTTTTTGCCATCGAATATCTTGTCGCCCCGCCCATTCCAAGCATCATACCGGTTCCGTGGATCAGGCTGTATACGGGAATGGCAAGATTTAAAGCTGCAAGACCGCTGCTTCCAAGCCCAAGCGCCACGAAATACGTATCCGCCAGAATATAGCAGGACAGGCCGATCATGCCAAGTACATTGAGAATTGTGTACTTTCCGTATTGTTTCAAACAGTTTTCTTTCATTTTCCTTTCCTCCTGATAATAAACGCTTCTATCCTATCAAAGATAAAAGAAAAAGGCAAGACCGCCGCTTATCATCATAAATATATCTTATCATTAAATCAAAATTGATTATTTTACATTATAAAATTTTCAATGTATGATAGCAGAAGACAAAAACACATCACACATTTATTTATTTAAAGAGGAGGATTTCATTTTGAAAAAAGATCTTACCCCCAAAACCTTATGGACACTTTTTAAGTCCATGTTCGTATTAAGCGCCTGCACCTTTGGCGGCGGCTTTGTCATTGTCTCTCTTATGAAAAAGAAATTCGTAGAAGAACTGAAATGGCTGGAAGAAGACGAAATGCTGGACATTACAGCGATTACCCAGTCCTCTCCCGGTCCTCTTCCTGTAAACGCATCCGTAATCATCGGCTACCGCATGAGCGGTATCCTGGGTTCTGTTGTCGCTGTTCTCGGAACCATTCTTCCCCCGATGGTGATCATCTCTCTCATCTGTGTATTTTATACACAATTCCGGGAAAACCGTTACATTTCCATTGCGCTGCAGGTTATGAGAGCCGGTGTTGCCGCTGTCATTCTCGATGTTACCTGGAATCTTGCAAAAAATGTATGGAACAGCCGCTCTGTATTTTATATTCTTCTCATGGCAGTCTCTTTTCTTGCGACGTGCTTCATGGGAATCGGAGCCATGTACATTATTCTTACCTGCCTTGCGATCGGAGTGGCAGACGCAGTATATGACGTGATGAAAAAGAAAGGAGACTGGAACAAATGACACTTTTGATTAAATTATTCTTTTCCTTTATGCAAGTAGGGCTCTTCTCTGTAGGAGGAGGGTACGCAGCCATCCCTCTCATTCAGGATCAGATTGTAAATATTCACGGACTTATGACTATGGACGAGTTTTCTGATCTGATCACCATAGCAGAAATGACTCCCGGCCCTATTTCCATTAATTCCTCTACTTTTGTGGGAACAAGGCTGGCCGGACCGGGAGGTGCTGTCCTCTGTACACTTGGCTGCATCATTCCTTCTTTTATCATCTGCCTGACACTGGCTCACTTTTACTATAAGTACCGCTCCTTTTCAGGCGTGCAGAAGGTTCTTTCAGCCCTTCGCCCTGCCGTTGTTGCTCTGATCGGCTCTGCCGGTATTTCTATCCTGACTCTGGCGCTTTTCGATGCAAGCCTGGAAAATATAGCTCTTCCTGATTTTCGGCCTGTAGAATTTATCATCTTCGCAGTATGTCTCTTCCTTCTTCGCAAATATCAGGAAAAAATGAGCGCTGTAAAAATCATTCTTGGCTCCGGTGTTGTGGGAACGGTTGTATATCTTATCCTGGGAGCACTTCCTCTTTAACAAAGAATCTCGCTTGCGAGATTCTTATGCAGCGAGTTACTTTAGCATAAAAAACGCCAGCCGATCATCGACTGACGAAATTTTTATTTCTGAATCCCAAGAATCCTCTCTGCATTTTCGATGCGCTCCTTTGTTGGAGGCTCAATGCCTTCCAGAGGATAGGCAAATCCAAGCTCTTTCCACTTATACGCTCCAAGCGTATGGTATGGAAGGATTTCTGTTTTTTCTACATTGTGAAGGGAGTGGATAAACTCTGAAAGTTCCCTTAAATATTCATCACTATCTGTACGCTCCGGCACAAGAACATGACGAATCCATACGGGCTTTTTGATTTCGTCCAGGTATCTGGCAAAATCCAGAATATTGTCATTTGCCTGACCGGTAAGAGCCTTATGTTTTTCCCCGTTAATGTGCTTAATATCCAGCATCACAAGATCTGTGTATTTCATAAGCTCCTGAAGCTTTCCGAAAAACGGCTCTTCCCTTGTAAACGGACTTCCGCTCGTATCGATCGTTGTATGAATGCCCTGTTCTTTTGCCTGGCGGAAGAGTTCCAGTAAAAAATCAATCTGGAGAAGGGGTTCTCCACCCGTTACGGTGATTCCCCCCTCATTTCCCCAGTATGCACGGTAACGCACCGCTTTTTTCAGCAGCTCTTCCGGTGTATACTTTGTCCCTGCTGACATTTTCCAGGTATCCGGATTGTGGCAGAACTGGCAGCGCATACTGCAGCCTGCAAGAAAAATCACAAATCTCACTCCCGGTCCGTCAACAGAACCAAAGCTTTCCAGCGAATGTACATATCCTGCTGTCACTGTTTTCTCCTTACATGGACTCATGGCAGGTTCTGGCGATAACGTCCATCTGCTGCTCACGTGTCAGGTCGATGAATTTTACTGCATAACCGGATACACGGATTGTAAAGTTTGCATATTCCGGTTTTTCCGGGTGATTCATTGCGTCGATCAGTTTTTCTGTTCCGAATACATTCACATTCAGATGATGTGCGCCCTGATCAAAGTAACCATCCATTACGTTTACAAGGTTATTTGTACGTTCCTCATCGTCATGTCCAAGAGCTCCCGGGCTGATTGTCTGTGTATTGGAAATACCGTCAAGAGCCAGCTCATATGGAAGTTTTGCAACAGAGTTTAAGGATGCAAGAAGACCGTTTTTCTCTGCTCCGTAAGATGGGTTCGCACCTGGTGCAAGCGGCTCTCCAAGCTTTCTTCCGTCCGGAAGGCTTCCTGTTGCCTTACCGTAAACTACGTTTGATGTAATCGTAAGAATGGAAGTAGTCGGCTCGGAATCTCTGTATGTGTGGCACTTGCTTAATTTGTGCATAAACTTCTTGAGAAGCCAGATTGCAAGGTCGTCTGCACGGTCGTCGTCGTTTCCGTATCTCGGGAATTCTCCCTGTGTATCAAAATCTACCGCAACTCCGTCTTCATCACGGATTACTTTTACTTTCGCATATTTAATCGCACTTAAAGAGTCTACTACGTGAGAAAAGCCTGCAATACCAGTTGCGAATGTACGTCTTACATCTGTATCAATAAGAGCCATCTCTGCTGCCTCGTAGTTATACTTGTCATGCATGTAGTGGATCATATTTAATGTATCTACATACAGTTTTGCAAGCCAGTCCATCATCTCGTCATAACGCTCCATTACCTCGTCAAAATCAAGGTATTCGGAAGTGATCGGACGGTATGCCGGTCCTACCTGCACTTTTGTCTTCTCGTCAATACCGCCGTTGATCGCGTAAAGAAGACATTTTGCCAGGTTTGCACGAGCTCCGAAGAACTGAATCTCCTTACCAGTCTGTGTAGCGGAAACACAGCAGCAGATGCTGTAGTCATCTCCCCATACAGGACGCATAACGTCATCGTTCTCGTACTGTACAGAGCTTGTTGTTACAGAGATGAGAGCTGCGTATTTTTTGAAGTTTTCCGGCAGTCTGGAAGAGTAAAGAACGGTTAAGTTCGGCTCCGGAGACGGTCCCATGTTTTCCAGTGTATGAAGGAAACGGTAATCGTTCTTTGTTACCATAGAACGTCCGTCCTGTCCAAGACCTGCTACCTCAAGTGTTGCCCATACCGGATCCCCGGAGAACAGTTCATTGTAGGAAGGAACACGGGCGAATTTTACCATACGGAATTTCATAACCATGTGGTCTACAAGCTCCTGTGCTTCTTTCTCAGTCAGTGTGCCGTTTTTGAAATCTCTTTCCATGTAAATATCAAGGAAAGTAGAAATACGTCCAACGCTCATTGCGGCGCCGTTCTGTGTCTTGATCGCTGCCAGATATCCGAAATACAGCCACTGAGCTGCCTCTCTTGCATCTTTTGCAGGTTTGGAAATGTCAAATCCATAAACGGCTGCCATTTCTTTCATTTCCTTTAATGCACGGATCTGGTCTGCGATTTCCTCACGAAGGCGGAAATCTGTACCTTTCATGCCGTGTCTTGCATAACGCTCAAAATCATACTGTTTTTTCTCGATCAGGAAGTCAATTCCGTAAAGAGCCACACGACGGTAGTCGCCTACAATACGTCCACGTCCGTATGTATCCGGAAGTCCTGTGATGATTTTGTTGTGACGCGCTTTCATCATTTCCGGTGTATAAATATCAAATACTCCCTGGTTGTGAGTTTTGTGATATTTTGTAAAAATCTCATGAAGCTTTTCGCTCGGCTGATAGCCGTATGTTGTACAAGCCTTCTCCGCCATATTGATTCCGCCGTAAGGCATGAATGCACGTTTCAGAGGCTTATCTGTCTGAAGTCCTACAACTGTCTCCAGTTCCTTCATGCTTTCATCAATATATCCAGGGCCATACGCGGTAAGCCCGGAAACAACTTCTGTTTCCATATCAAGAACACCGCCTTTTGCGCGCTCTTCCTTCTGCAGTTCCTGAAGTCTTCCCCACAGTTTATCTGTTGCCTCTGTCGGTCCTTCAAGGAAAGATGCGTCTCCCTCATACGGTGTGTAGTTGCACTGAATAAAGTCACGCACATCAACAGATTCCTGCCAGTTTTTGCCTTTAAATCCTGTCCACTGCTCACGGTTTGCCATGATTGGTTCTCCTTAAAATTTATCTTAACTTAGTTTTTTCTGTTCACGAGCCAAGTATAACATCACGTTAAATAAAAGACAATCGATTTTCCGGCTGTTTTGAATTTAATACAATTCTGGACTATGGAAATATAGTTTTGTATTTTTTTCAGTACAAAATGATAGTCACTGTCTGGCGTTATCTCTCACATCTTGTTCTTCTGCAAGCTTCTGTCCGCAAGGCGTAATACACAGACCGCCCTTACATGTACATCTAAGCTCAGAAGGAAGCTGACGTCCAACGCGGA
The DNA here is from genome assembly GCA_900547615.1 of uncultured Blautia sp. Lineage (GTDB taxonomy): Bacteria > Bacillota > Clostridia > Lachnospirales > Lachnospiraceae > Blautia_A. The sequence continues at coordinate 73,950 of URHH01000001.1, forward strand.
ATAAGGTTTCTGCTGTCTGATCCAGTGGAATCAGAGGATCAAATCCACCCATAATCATATTTGCTGACACAACGGCATTAGCTGCTGACATTGCGTTTCTGTTAATGCATGGAATCTGCACAAGACCTGCAACTGGATCGCAGATTGTTCCCAGAATATTCTGAACTGCACAGGAAGCAGCCTGGCAGGACTGTTCTGCCGTTCCTCCCATCAGGTAAACCAGACCTCCCGCTGCCATTCCTGATGCAGCTCCCGGTTCCACCTGGCATCCATAAAGTTCTGCTGAGTAATTGCAGTCTTTACTCATTACAATTCCTATAATAGAAGTAACAAACATAGCTTTTACTTTTTCTTCCAACGAAAGTCCCAGGTGGTTAGCTGTTCCTAATACCGCTCCCGGAAATACTCCTGCCGACCCTCCTGTAGGCGCACAAAGTACTACTCCCATCGCGCTGCTA
>URHH01000002.1 GCA_900547615.1 uncultured Blautia sp.
CGAGTCGCCCAGCGTTCTGCCTGGTTTAAATACTGCGTACAGTAGAACCCGTAATAAAAGTCCTTGTTATATTTCGCTTTTCGCACTTCCGGGTATTCTACTATGTCTGTACTCCCATGATATAAAATCATACCGCTTCTCCTTCAAAAAATTTCAGCTTGTTATTACTTATAAATTCACTATACGCCTCTTCCCTCGATAAGTCAATCATAATTATTTTTTCAAATTGAATTTCATTGAAGTTTTTGAATCAATCACAAAAATATATTATACTTACCACGTCGGGTAAATCCGCGGATTGAAATAATGATATTCTTTTTGAAATTTAAAGTCAAAAGCGGTGACTGCAGTCTGTCTGCACTCACCGCTTTTGCTTTCTGTTACCAAAACAATGCCATTCCATTTTCTATATTTAAGTCCAACCCGAATTCTTCTGTATATCTCTCCTTATCCTTCAACTCATAAAAATCATTTATATTTTCTGCCACCAATTCTATCATGCCTGCATCTTTCATTTTTTCTATTACATCATCATAAAGAGTAACAGAATACTGCCCCGCTTTTCTCATACTTGTTTTTGTAAAGCCCTGATATTTCAACTGCTGCAGTAAATCCTGCGCTTCCTCTTCTACTGGAATGAAGACTGTCTTCGTATCATTTTCAATCATTTTAAAATCTTCTGCCACTTTTAGAAAATTACATTTTATCCCCTTAAATTGCCCCATAATATTCTTTTTATCAAGCTCACTGCTTTTTAAATGATACAAAAATTCAAAATATTCTTCTATTGTTTCCAGAGCCGAAATGTCTTTTCCATCTGAAACCAGTGTTTTTGCTGCATCAATTTGTTTTCTCTGTCCCAAAATCCTTTCCTGTTCTTCAAATTGAAAGACATAAACATTACTGTCTTCCAGAGAACGTTTTCCTTCTCTGTTACATCTTCCAGCTGCCTGAATCACAGAATCAACACCTGCAAGCTGCCTGTATACCGAATGAAAATCAAGGTCAACCCCGGCTTCCACAAGACTGGTAGATAGAACAAGGCATCTTTCCCCGGCATTTAAACATCTCCTTACTTCCTCCAGCACACGCTTTCTATGTTTTGGGTACATAGATGTAGATAAATGAAATACTCCCTGTCCTTTTAACGCTTGATACAACACCTGCGCCTTCTTTTTTGTATTTACGATACAAAGAGCCTGATATTCTTCTGACAGCTTTTCAATTAAAGCTTCCTCTGATATTTTATCAAGATTTTGAAATGTAGTTCGTTTAAAAAATCTAAACTGCTCTTCCAGTCTCGGACAAAGTTCATATGCCGGTATTCCGCTTTGAAAAAAAGGCTGCAGCGCAGGCTGTGTTGCTGTACAAAGCACCACGCTTGCCTCAAAGCTGTTTACCAGCTCTTCTATCATGGCCACACATGGCTTTAAATAATCTGTAGGAAGCATTTGTACCTCGTCAAATATGACAACACTGTTCGCAATATTATGAAGTTTTCTGCATTTTGAAGATTTGTTTCCAAACAAAGACTCAAAAAACTGCACATTTGTGGTAACTACAACTGGTTTATCCCAGTTTTCCGCCGCAAGCTTCATGGGATTCCATTCTTCTGAATCTCCATAGTCTACATTGCAATGATTTTCCAATACATTTTCATCTCCCAGAATACTCCGGAAAATTTGTGCGTTTTGCTCTATAATACTGGTATAAGGGATTACATAAATTACTCTGTCCATATTATTATGGACGGCATGACGGAGAGCGAACGCCAGTGAAGCTACTGTTTTTCCGCCTCCTGTGGGCACAGTCAAACGAAAAAGACCCTTTTCTCTTTTTCCCGCTTCCAGACAGTTTCTTAAAATCTCCGTTCTTCTTCCATTTACTGTATCTATCTCTTTATTCAACAGCCATTTTGCCACATATTTCTCAAGCTTCTGAAGAAGAATCTCTATGCTTTCACCTGCATCACGCTTTATTTGTCCGTTTTTCATAAAAGCTTCTGTATCAAGAAAATCCGCATCTACGAGACAGGAATATAACATTCTTATAAAAACACTCAATGCAAAATCGGGATTTTTTGTTTCTCCATATTCAATAGGTACTGTTGTCACCTTCGGAATTTCTATTTCATCTTTATATACAGAATAATCTTTTAATGATTTTTTCATTTTTCCCATTATAGTAGCTTCCGAACCACCGTCCTGAGAACTTCCGTAATTGGGCAAACCGGCATGATGACCTGCAATACAGTAACTCATAACAGGATAAATACCCCCTGTTTCCATGCACACCTTTGCACCGGCAGTTGAATGATCAATCCGCTCATTTCCGTTTTCTCTTATTTTGTGTTGAAATTCCACACTATACTTTCCTATATCATGAAGATACCCGCAGCAATATCCCCACTCTTCTTTTCCAAATTTTTTGGCAAATTCTGCACTGAGCTTCGCAGTTCCCTGTAAATGTTCCTTTACAGTTTGTTCCCTTCCGCCTTCAAGATGGGCAATATATTTCATATGCACACTCCCCTCACATAAGTCATATACACACTGCACAATTATTTTAGTTTTTTCATACTTTTTTGTTTAATTATACCCACTCTACAGCTTATGGACAAGAGATTTTTATTTATTCTTTCTACTGATACATCGCCCCGGAATTTATTGTATTCTGAAAATTAAAATTCTTTATCCTGTTTACATACGGCTCCATGTCTTTCCAGATCTCCGTATGACGACACTGTTCTATCATTTTTCTAATCCTTCCTCTCTCCTGCGCAGAGAAATATTTCTTCAGAACGCCTGAAAGAAGCAGCATCTGCACAAGAAATGCCGTATCTTCATCTGGAACTTCCCGGTTCATAGCTTCCCTGAATGCCCTTACAACTTCTTCTGTCTCTTTTTCGCATAAACTGATTACTCGTCTCTGTCGGAATATTCCTTTTTTCACCTGTACTTTTATCATCTGTCTCTGCACCAACGATTCCTGTAAATCATCAACCAGAAGCTTTATATTCTTCTGAGAAGGGCTGCAGCAGTAATAATCCAGCCATTTCGTTATGTTTTTTGAATGCTGTTTTATATTTGTATACATTTCTTCCAGACCTGTATAGTCTGACGGGAGAGGTTTACAAACTGCCAGTCTGCCGTTTTTCTCCTTTTCGACGCAGCCGGACTGTAAAAGTCCGTAAATTCCCCCAAGAACAATCCCCGCGCTATTTTGAGGCAGGTAAATATCCGTATGTTTTCCTGCTGTATAATAAAAAAGAACCATATATGTTTCTGAAAGCGTTAATTTTTCCATATTCTGTCTCACCCCTATTCCTCAAATGCCAGATTTTCAGGATAATCCGGATATTCTTTCTGTATATCAAAATCTGTCACCGGAATACTTCTGTCTACCTCCTGAAAAGATACGTCGTCCAGCCATACACGCCCTTTTCCAGTTAAAAGAATGCCGATATTAATAAGCTCCGTCTCTTCCGGTACGTCCAGAACGCAGGAATAAAGATTCCAGTTTGCCGTACCTTTAATGGGACGGTTCTGCATATTGTCCAGCTTCAGGGTCACGCTGAATTTTCCGTCCAGGCGCAGCCAGAGTCCTGCCCAGCCCTCTACTTCCAGCGTTTTCACAAAAGCAGAAAAGCGAACTCTTTTCCCAAGAAATTTTTCTGCTCGAAACTGCTGCATAATTGTCGCATATTCATCTGGTGCAAATTCTTCTTCCTCAGACTGAATAAACGCAGAGGCAGTTCCTGTGTGAAAAACAGTGCGGTCAATCCCTGTTTTGTATTTGTCCGGTGCTGTTCCTGTAATGAGCCAGTGTTTAATTTCTGTGTTCCTTTTCATGTTCATACCTCCATTTGTAAGATTTTTTAACGCTTTTCGATACTGCCCCGGCGGCAGGCCATAAACCTTCTTGAATGCTCTTGTAAATACCTCCTGAGATTCAAAACATAAGTACACGGCAATATCAAGAATACGTATGTTGGTGTTACGAAGAAGAGACGAAGCTTCTGCCAGTCTTCTTTTTTGAATATACTCATATAAATTAAGCCCTGTTTCTCTTTTGAAAACTCTCTGAAAATGATATTTTGAAAATCCTGCAGAATCTGCTATCTCCTCCGTTCTGATTTCTTTATTCAGATTATTTTCAATATAATTCATTGCTTTTTTTATTTCTTTTGTATATTCCATTTTGACTCCCTCCTTACATACCCCAGTATATCAAATGGAACTATGTCGGATTTGACCATTTGTGCTTTCATTGCTCGCCCGGTTCAAAAAAACCCCAGCATTTTCCAGGACTGAACTCATCAGGAAAACCAGCTGTTCAGCACAGCTTTACTCTTTTCCACTACGTATCCGCTTCCTCCTCTTTCCTTTACATCTTCTGTCTGTAGTATGTGATTCCGCCGCATATGACCGCGCCTGCTGCTGCCAGTTCCATAAACAGCAGCACTCTTTTTAAGCGGTGTTTTCTGTTGTGCCTTCCTGTTTTCTTTTTATTATATTTATAAAGATTATTCATAAAAAATTTTCTCCTGTGCACATTTCGGATTTAGATGTCAAAAGATACCGACATCTGATTTATAGAATATTATATCAGCCGGATTTTGTTGTAAAGCTGATTTTTCCCTGTATTGGCATCTTCTCTTTTTTTATAAAAATGCAAATACTGCTGTAACTTTTCCGCAGATATGTTAAAATATAGTAGGTATTTTTCATACTGCAATGTGTAAAAACATGAAAATATTAGTATCAGGAGGTTGACTTACTTATGGAATACCGCAAATTTGAAAAACTGGGGGTTTCTCCTTCTCTTCTGGGATTTGGCTGTATGCGTTTTCCCTTAAATCCAGATGGCTCCATCTGTGAAGAAGAGGCGGAAAAAATGGTGGATACGGCAATCCAGGCAGGCGTCACTTATATTGACACCGCGTATCCTTATCACAATGGAGACAGTGAACCGTTTCTCGGACGCATTCTGAAAAAATATAGCAGACAGGATTATTTTCTTGCTACAAAGCTGCCCATCTGGAATGTAAAAACACAGGACGACGCAAAAAGGCTTTTTGACGAGCAGTTAAAACGTCTTGATACCGAATATGTGGATTTTTATCTTCTCCACTGCCTTGATAAGGAAAAATGGCAGGCTGTGCTTGACCTTGATCTTATCCCTTACTTTGAAGAACTGAAACGTCAGGGAAAAATCCGCTTTTTCGGCTTTTCCTTCCATGACGATTATGAAGTCTTCGAAAAAATCGCCACTTACCGCAAATGGGATTTCTGCCAGATCCAGTACAATTATGTGGACACAGATATTCAGGCGGGTGATAAAGGCTATGCGCTGACAGAAAAGCTTGGCATTCCCCTTGTTATCATGGAGCCTGTAAAAGGCGGTTCTCTTTCTTTCCTTCCGGACGATCTTGCAGCCTCACTGAAGGCAGAACACCCTGACAGCAGCATTTCTTCCTGGGCGCTTCGCTGGGTGGCAGACAAGCCAAACGTAAAAGTTGTTTTAAGCGGAATGTCCACTATGGAACAAGTGGAAGATAATTTACATACCTTCAGCGATTTTGAACCGCTGACAGAAAAAGAAGCGGCTCTTATCGCCAAAACAGCAGAAAGCATAAAAAAACGGACCAAAAACGGCTGTACCGGCTGCGCCTACTGTATGCCCTGCCCTTTCGGAATCGATATACCAAAAAACTTCCGCATCTGGAATGACCTTGCAAAGTATGGAAATAAAGAAAAAGCAAAACAGGCATTTTTCAGGGATTTAAGCGCTGCTGCAAGAGCAGATCAGTGCAAAAAATGCGGAAAATGCGAAACCGTATGTCCTCAGGGAATTTCCATACGGAAAAATCTTGTAGAGGCAGCAGAGGATTTAAATAAACTAAAATAGCATTCAAAATACTTTTTATCGGAGGCTTAATCACATGAGTGCAAATTCTTCAACACTTATGACAAAGGGTCCTATCTGGAAAAAAATCATAGCCTTTGCCATTCCCCTTTTTCTGGGAAATCTTTTTCAGCAGTTTTATAACACGGCTGACTCCTTGATTGTAGGAAATTTTCTGGGCAGCAGCGCCCTTGCCGCTGTCAGCTCCTCAGGAAGCCTTATCTTCCTTATGGTAGGCTTCTTTAACGGTCTTGCTGCCGGCGCCGGAGTTGTTGTTGCCCGGTATTTTGGCGCAAAAAAATATGACATGGTACAAAAAGCGATCCATACCATTGTCACACTTGGTTTTCTCTTCGGTATTTTACTTACCTTTATCGGGGTTGTGGCAGCGCCGCAGATCCTGGTACTGATCGGAACTCCTGCCGAAGTACTGCCAAATTCCCTTGTATACTTCCGCATATATTTCTGCGGTTCTCTTGCATTTGTTATGTACAATTTCATGGTAGGAATCCTTCAGGCAGTCGGTGACAGCAGACACCCTCTTATGTACCTGATCATTTCCTCCCTGACAAACATTGTACTGGACCTTGTACTTGTGGCAGGCTTTGGTTTCGGCGTTGGCGCCGCCGCTGTTGCAACTATTGTTTCCCAGTTTTTAAGCGCAGTTTTATGTCTGCGCCACCTTTTGAAAGCTCCTGCGGAATACAGAATCTCTTTCTCCAGGCTGAAGATTGACGTTTCTCTTCTGAAGCAGATCCTTTCAAACGGTCTTCCTTCCGGACTTCAGAACTCTATCATTGCCCTTGCAAATGTAGTAGTTCAGTCCAATATCAACAAATTCGGACCTATGGCTGTAGCAGGCTGCGGTTCTTACAGTAAGGTTGAGGGCTTCGCCTTTTTGCCCATCACCTGCTTTGCCCTGGCTCTTACAACTTTCATCAGCCAGAATCTCGGTGCAGGAGAATATAAAAGGGTAAAAAAAGGCGCTGCATTCGGAGTCATCTGCTCTGTTACTGCAGCGGAGCTTGTAGGCGTGATCATTTATATTTTCTCACCCTACTTTATCGCTGCCTTTAACAATACGCCGGAAGTATTATCCTACGGCGTTGCACAGGCTCATACAGCGTCCCTTTTCTATTTCCTTCTTGCATTTTCACACTGTATGGCAGGAATTTTCAGAGGTGCGGGAAAATCCACAGTCCCCATGTTTGTTATGCTTGCATGCTGGTGCATTATACGTGTCACCTACATAACTATAACTGTGCGTTTTATTCCTGACATACGTGTTATTTTCTGGGCTTATCCACTTACCTGGTTCTTAAGCTCCGTTACGTTCATTATTTATTTCTTCCGTTCCAACTGGTTGAAAAACCTGGAAGCGGCAAAAAATAATTAAATAAGAAACATTCCCAGATGGTAAATCACGAAGGCTGCGATCCATGCGATAACGCATTGGCCGATCACCATAGCCGTTGCCCATTTACCGCCAAGCTCACGTTTTACAGAGGCGATTGCCGCAACACAGGGCGTATAAAGAAGGCAGAACACAAGAAGCGCTCCTGCGCCCACAGTTGTAAGGCTGCTCTGTAAAACGGCTGTGCTTCCAAATAATACAGTGAGAGAAGATACTACGCTCTCTTTTGCAAGGAAGCCGGAAATCAGCGCTGTCACAATTCTCCAGTCACCAAATCCCACCGGCGTAAATACAGGAGCAAGCACGCCTGCAACAAGCGCCAGAATACTGTTCTCTGAATCAGATACCATATTGAATCCCGTATCAAAGTTCTGTAAAAACCAGATTACGATCGTTGCAATAAAAATCACCGTAAATGCTCTCTGTAAGAAATCCTTTGCCTTATCCCAGAGAAGATGCAGAACATTTTTTGCGCCCGGCATACGGTAATTGGGAAGCTCCATAACAAACGGAACTGCCTCTCCCTTAAATGCGGTTTTCTTAAAAATAAGCGCCATTAAAATTCCCATGATAATGCCGAACACATAAAGTCCGATCATCACAAGCGCCCCTTTTCCCGGGAAAAAAGCCGCTGTAAAAAAGGCATAAATCGGAAGCTTTGCCGTACAGCTCATAAACGGCGTCAGTAAAATCGTCATCTTCCTGTCTCTTTCTGATGGAAGCGTACGACTTGCCATAACCCCCGGAACCGTACAGCCAAAACCGATCAGCATAGGCACAATACTTCGTCCGGAAAGACCGAGTTTACGGAGAAGTTTATCCATGATAAACGCAACTCTCGCCATATATCCGCTGTCCTCCAAAATCGATAAAAAGAAAAACAACGTTACGATGATCGGAAGAAAACTTAACACACCGCCTACTCCGTTGAAAATACCATCGATCACAAGAGAATGTACCACACTGTTCACATTTGCCGCTGTCATGGCGCTGTCTACAATTCCGGTAAGAGCTGTAATCCCGGATTCCAGAGCTCCCTGTAAAAACGCGCCTATCACGTTAAAGGTCAGCCAGAACACGAGTCCCATGATTCCAATAAAAGCCGGAATACCTGTATATTTCCCTGTAAGAAAATGATCGATTTTCTGACTTCTCAGGCGTTCTTTACTCTCTTTCGGTTTAATTACCGTCTCATTACAGACATCTTCAATATATTCAAAACGCATCTGCGCTACCGCGGCTGCTCTGTCAAGACCAGTTTCTTCCTCTGTCTGCTTTGCAATATCCTCCAGGAGATTTTTTTCATTATCTGTGAGCCCTAACTGCTCCAGAATCTTTTCGTCCCCTTCCATGACCTTGCTTGCGGCAAATCTTACCGGTATCTCCGTTTTTTGCGCATGATCCTCAATCAGGTGCATCACTGCATGGATTCCTCTGTGAATCCCCTCTTCTTTTCTGCAAAAATCATTTTCCAGAGGAGCTTCCTGATATTTTGCCACATGGACTGCATGTCGGATCAGCTCCTCAATACCTTCTCCTTTTGCCGCTGAAATGGGAATGACCGGAACGCCGAGAGCAGCTTCCATTTCATTTACTTTTACAGAACCGTTATTTTCTCTCAGCTCGTCCATCATGTTTAAAGCGACAACCATCGGAAAGCCCAGCTCAAGGAGCTGCATGGTAAGATAAAGATTTCTTTCAATATTCGTTGCATCTACTATATTGATAATTCCTTTTGGCTTTTCCCTTATTACAAATTCCCTTGTCACAATCTCCTCGCTGCTGTAGGGGGACATAGAATAAATTCCCGGAAGGTCTGTGATCAATGTGTTTTCATATCCTCTGATCACACCGTCTTTCCTGTCAACCGTCACTCCCGGGAAATTTCCTACATGCTGTTTGGAACCGGTAAGCTGATTAAACAGAGTCGTCTTTCCGCAGTTCTGATTTCCCACAAGAGCAAAGGTAAGTATTTCACTGTCAGGAAGGGGATTTTCTTCCTTTCTGTCATGAAACTTTCCTCCCTCTCCATATCCGGGGTGAAATCCTTCCGGGCTTTCTGTCTTCTTATTCACAGTTTTTGGCTGATGCGGCTTGCTGATTTCTATATTTTCTGCGTCTGCAAGACGAATCGTCAACTCATAACCGTGGATTCGAAGCTCAATGGGGTCTCCCATAGGCGCATATTTTACAACTGTCACTTCTGTCCCCTGTATGAGACCCATATCCAGAAAATGCTGACGCAAAGCACCTTCTCCGCCTACAGCTTTTATCGTCGCTGTGCTTCCAATCTGCAATTCACTAAGCTTCATTTCTGTATTCCTTTCCATATGTTATATTAGTATAACTTTTTCTTCTTCTGTTATATCTCGATTCCTTCTCTCTGTCAACATTTTTTTACAAAAAAACTGCTGCAAACAGATTTTTCCTGTTTTTGCAGCAGTTTTTCTTATTCGTAATCAGCAACAACCATTTGATGACACTCCATTTGGGGAATTCTATAAAATATTTTTCCTTCTTTTTCCATAAATGGAATCTCTTCCATCTGAGGCGCGAGATAAAGTCTCTTAACCTTTTCTTTAATACGAAGATTTCCTTTTATATTATATAAAGGTACAATATCCTCAATTGCCTCCACCTGTTTTTCCTGCCCACTCATCAAAAACCTTCCTCTTACTGTAGTATGAGCAAAAAGAAAATGCGCTACATACCGCCTCTCTTTTTCTTGTTTTGTCAAAGTGAAAATACCTCTGTCCGGAAGGCTCACTTCCCCTGTTTTATCTTCTCCCAAAAGCATATCTACACATTTTGTAATCAATTTTTTTGCCTGCAAAGAACCAATCTTTCCATATTCTGAAAAAATATTCCAGCCTATATAAATCACATTTTCTGTTGACGTTACTGCTGGAAATGTACTCTCCTTCTTATTCGGAGAATGTTGGTGTGAAGAAAAATGAAGAACATTTCTATTAAAATACGGATTCTGTGCCTCTCCTAAAATCTCCCCTGTATCCGGACAAATTCTGTATCCCTGCTCGTAAATCACTTCTGCTTCCCCTTCTTCTCCTATATAATAGGAAGGTACAAAAGGATTTTCTCCCTGAAAAACAGCTCCTGTGGAAACAGCAAATATATCCTCATTTTCTTTCAGTCCGCTTGTACCACTTAAAAGCACCTTTCCTCCTGCCTGCAAATACGCTTTTATTCGTTTTTCCAGTCCAGGATTAAATCGAATGGTATCAGGAAGAATCAAAACTTTATACTTTTCAAACTCTTCCTCGGCATCAATCAAAGAATACAAATAATGTCCCTGTTGAAGTACCCTGCTTGCTCCTTCATCTCCATAAAACACAGTATCTCTTGTAGAGTTTCCGTAAAGCATAGCCTCCTGGCTTAACACCCCCACATCACTTATCGGTATGCTTTCATAACACCAGGATTCTTTTTTCTCCACTTCTTTGTAAGCAGCCCCTATTAACTCGTACGTTTTACAATTCATTCTGCCATCTGGGTGAAGTTGATCTCCAATGGAACATTTTGCCCCAAAGGCAAGTGAAAGTCCTGCTTCATATCGAAGTGCATTTGGGTGCTTGTATCCCCCGAACTCTCCCCACGTCGTATGGAATTTTCCCGTCATTCCAAGATATTCCATACCAAGATTTTTCACATAGGAAGCTGACATCGGAAAATGATCATAACCCCAACCACCTGTCGGAAGACTTTCAAGTTCCAGATGTGAGTTTCTTTTTGCAAGATCTCTTCTTCCCCTTGTAATATGTCCTCCATTATGAAATATCGTGCAGGTAGAATTATATTTTTTAATTATTTTTTCTACTTGTTCTGTATAATTCTGAAATACCAACTCCGCCTGCTCCATCACAGCAGCCTTATCTCTGAAGTCTTTTCCCCTTTTTATAATATCCTGTCTGCATCTTCCACATACGCAGGGAGTTACTGCTGAAATGTCAAGAAAAATCCCGTCTGGCTGATAACGCTTCATGACTTCTTCCAGCTCTGCCAGCAGTTTATCAAGATAAGGAGTATTATAACACATTCTATGGTATCCGGGTTCCATAAAAGAATCTGTATCAGAACATTTTTCATCTGGTTTTCTTATAATCCAATCTCCATGCTTCACCGCCATTCTTTCATCAAATCCCGCTGAAAGATATATTGGAGATTTTACTCCGATTTCCTTACACGCTTTCAATTGTTCTCCCAGAAGATCAAAGGAAAGATGCGGGTGTATCTTGTTTACTTCTGTAGGATAATAAGACCACCCATGATGACATTTGGCAAATATTGTAACCGAATTTACATGCCCTGTTTTCAAAGCAGCCTGAAACTGCTTTTTATCGAACTTTGTTCCTATATCTGTAATATGTTCTGATGTATGAAAATCCAGATGCACCTGTCGATATGGTATCATTTTTCCCACCTATCCTTTCACAGCTCCGGCTGTTGCACCGGCAATTACATATTTCTGGCAGATCAGATATAAAATCGTAATAGGAAGAGCTGTCAAAATCAAATCTGCAAAAACGTAATTCCAGTTGCTGGAATACTGTCCAAAGAAATTATATACTGTCAGTGGCATCGTCCATTTTGATGCAGAGTTAAAAAAGTATAACGGAACCATAAATTCATTCCATGCTCCCATCGCTGTTGTGACTACAACTGTCGCCATTATCGGCTTCAGAAGCGGAAAAATAACAGAAAAGAACATTTTTAACGGGGACGCTCCATCTATATATGCAGCCTCGTCCAGTTCTCTCGGCACATTTTTTATAAATCCGGACAAAGTAAATATTGTCCACGGCATTTGTAATGCAGCCTCCACACAGATTACACCCACAAAAGTACCGGTAAGATTCATCATCTGCAAAAGCCCATATGTAGTTACAATCTGAATTGGAGAAATCATTCCAAGTAAAAAAAGATAGTAAACAAAACCTGTAAACCTGCTTTTTTTTCTGGAAACAACAAAGGCGTTTAAGCTTCCTGCGATCACAACAATAAGAGTAACTGCAACCGTAATAATCATGCTGTTAATAAATGCCTGCCCCATATTTCCTTTTTCTATGACAACTTTGTAATTTTCCAGATGCCACACTGACGGAAGGGTAAGTTTAAATTCCTGCGCTCCCGGCGCATCTTTAAAAGAACCCAGCACTACGATTAAAAGAGGTATCAAAATAATAAGAGATGTAAAAAAAGCCAGGATTGTAAGCACTATGCTGTTTATGTTTTTCTTTTTAGCCATTACATTTCCACCTCTCTTTTTGTCAGTACTTTGTTTATCACAACCGCTATTACTGCAATCAGCAGAAACAGAATCAGACTCATCGCAGAAGATCTTCCCAGTGAACCTTTGCTGAATTCCTTATAAATAAAAGTATTTAATACCTGCGTAGCATTTCCCGGTCCGCCGTTTGTCATAACATACACCTGTTCAAATACCTTAAAGCCACCGATGGTATTCATAGTAATTACGACAGTAAACGCCGGTGCAAGAAGAGGCAGTGTTATATTTCGGAAACGCTGCCATACATTTGCCCCGTCTATTGTAGCCGCCTCATAGTAATCCTTTGGTATTCCCTGAAGTCCTGCAAGATAGATTGCCATTGCAAAGCCGCTCCATTTCCATATTTGTACAAAAATAATGCACCACATAGCCGTCGTTCCATTTCCCAGCCAATCCGTCACAGCTCCGGAAAATCCCAGAGCTGTGAGAATCTGATTAAGAATTCCTCCGTCCAGCTTAAATACCGCCTTAAACATAATTCCTACAACTATTAAGCTCAATACTGCCGGAAGATAAAAAACCGTCCGAAAAAAAGATTTTCCTTTTACTGCTGCATTTAAAAGGAGTGCCAGCAAAAGACCGATGATTACAATTCCAACTGTCGTTGCCACTGCAAAAAGCACCGTATTTTTTAAAGCCAGCATAAAATAGTCATCATGCAGAAGTCTTTCAAAATTCTTTAATCCTGTAAATTTGGGACTGTCGATTCTTTTTATATTCCAGTTTGTAAAACTCATAATGAAACTGGCTGCTATAGGAATGCAGTAAAAAATGGAAAACAGAATAATTGCCGGGTATGTAAAATAATTAGGGTAAAATTTCTTCTTATTCATGTTCACGCCTCCATACTACTGCTGCTCACAAAACCTTATTCAAATGCTTCAAATCCCTGCTGTACCATATAATCCTCATAAACCCACTGAAAATCTTCCCATACAGATTCTGCCTCTTTTTCTCCTGCTGCTGCCTCTACATAGAAGTTCCACAGATCATTAAAGCAGCCGTTTGCATCTGCAAGCTCTCCGTTTAATTCATACACGTAATTTCCACTGTTGATATACTCTTCTACAATACTCTGTACACATGGAGTTGCCTCTCCTCCGTCTACATCATTAAATGCAGAATATCCCGGATTTGCTTCATAATACATATTCTGGTATTTCGGCATGGACCACACTTCCAGAAAAGCCTTTGCCTCTTCTACCTGTTTTCCTGCACTTGGAACAAACAGTCCCTGTACATAATTTCCAGTTGGAAGAACCGGCTTATCTCCAAAAGGAATAACAAAAGATCCAAGTTCTACTTCCGGATAATTCTTTGTAAAATCTGTCGCCCACTGATCGATAGTAAGATACATAGCTGCTTTTCCATCTGCCATAATCTGGGCAGCATCGTCATATCCTACAGACAAATTATCCTCATTCACATATCCTTCTGTATACAGATCAATATATCTCTGAAGAACTTCTGTTGCCTCTGGAATTTCTGTCCACGTAATTTCATTATTTAACAGCTTTTCATACGTTTCTTCTGCTTTATCTCCAAGAAGGATCGGAATACCGCCTGTCATAAAAATCTGTGTTTCCCAGTTATCTTTATTTGTCTGTAAAAACGGAGCCGCATCTGATTTTTCTTTTATCGTTTTTAAAATTTCAAGAAATTCATCGTATGTCTGCGGTTTCGGATCTTCTATTCCACAGGATTTTAAAAGTTCTTTGTTATAATATACAACCTGATAACCGGAAGAAGATTCTTTTGGAAGGGCATAAATTTTCCCGTCTTTTCTGTCTTTCAGCATTTCCGGATTCACAAGACGCTCTACCCACGATTCGCCACTTAAATCCTCGCAATATTCATATACATTTAAAGTTGCATTCTGAGACGGAGTATTCTGTTCAAAAACGTCCGGCACTTCTCCTGTAGAAAGCTTTAAATTCGTCATAGAAGTATACTGGTCGTCCGGCACTACCTGAAAGTCTACTTTACAGCCGTAATCTTGTTCGATCGCATCAGCCATTGTCTGATAAGCATCAAAAAATTTTGCCTGGCTTGTCATAAAAGAAATTGTTTTTCCCTCCAGAATTGAATAATCCTTCTCTTCTTCCGCATACACCGCTGCTGGAAAACCTGCAAGCATAGACATCGCTGCCGTTACGCTGATTATTGTTTTTACGCTCTTTTTCATGATATTTTCCTCCTGATTTATTTTGATATATTTATTTTATCTGTTTCTTTGTACAGAATAAATGGAAAATATATGGTAAAAACATGGAATATTTTTGAATCGTATTGTTTTTTCTCATTTCTTCTGCTATTATGCAGAAAACAGATAAAACGGAGGCAATACAAAATGAAACTTTCATTCCATAAAAGACTGTTTTTTTCTCTTTCCATACTGATGGCTGCACTGATGATTTTTTGTATCGGAGCTTTTTCACTTTTTACCTACCGGAACCTTTATAAAGAATCTATGAATAATCTGAATCATCTTTGCGACAGAACGGGATACGAATTTCAGACACTGTTAGATAATATGGACGAACTGGCTTTATATGCTTCTACAAATCCGGAAATCAGGAATGCCTTTACACAAGCCAAGGAGGAAGATTACTCCAATTCTCAGCTTTCCCAACAGACAGCACAGATTTTAGCCTCTATTTCCATACCGAACACTTCCTCACATTTCCGTATTTCTCTGTACAATAAAAACGGAAATTTCACCTCCATCGGTATTCCATATAACAAACAGAGTACAATGGAAAAATTAAATTCTTCCGATTATAAAAGCTGGTATGAAAATCTTCCTGTCCAAAAAAACAGAGCCTCCTTTTCCGGTTTTCATAAAGATTACTGGAACCCGAAAGGCAATACTTATCTCTCTCTTTACAGAGAAATATTCGATGCGAAATCCGCATTTCACGCAGTAGGTATTATTGAAATACAATGTCCGTCTGATTTCGTAAAAAAGCTGCTCAACTTCGACAATACCGATTATTCCTGCTATCTTTTTCAGGAAAACGGCAATCTTATTTTTTCTACAGAAAAAACAGACTTTGAAACGGCAAGCTCTGTTTTTCAATCCTGTACGGCATCTTCTACAGGGCATACAAAGTCTGATGAGCATATTTTTTACAGCAGTACAAAAACGAAAAACAATTTTTACGTTGTACTGACGCAGTCTGAAAAACATATATGGAAAATTATTCTTCCACAAATAGCAGCTGTTTTTCTTATGGGTATTGGTTCTTTTTTCATTACCATAAGCGCTATCTTTATTGTAACAAAACGCGCTACGCGCCCTCTTTCAGAACTGACAGATTCTGTAAAACAAATATCTTTATCCACGCCGTCACTGCAGCTTGACGCCTCTGATTATCCAGATGAAATTTCCAGTCTGAATCAGGCGTTTGACAAAATGCTCCTTCGTCTCAGACAGTCTATGGACGAAAATATACGAAGGCAGTCCTATGAAATGAAAGCAAACATGATCGCTCTTCAGGCACAAATGGACCCTCATTTTCTCTATAATACACTTACAGTAATCAAGTCTTTAAGCAGAGAAAAAAACACAGCTCAGATTACACGTACCTGTGATTATCTTGTGAAAATGCTGCGATACATTTCTTCCTATGATGACCATACTGTTTCTCTTAATCAGGAACTCGCCCATACAGAAAATTATCTGGAGCTTATGAAAATCCGTTTTGAAGACCAGTTTACTTATACTTTTTCCATCGATTCTGATGTGGATACAGAAAATCTGCGAATTCCAAAGCTTTGTGTTTACACTCTTGTAGAAAATTGTTTTCAACATGGATTTAAAACAGTTGCGCCTCCCTGGAATGTATATGTACATTTCTGGCAGGAAGAAAATCACTGGTTTGTAAATGTGACAGATAATGGAACCGGAATCACTCCTGACAAAAAAGAAGAACTTATGAATAAAATAGAAGAATTTTTATCCCATCCTTCCGATTCTATTTCTTCTATGAAAATCGGCGGTATGGGACTTGTAAACACAGTCGCACGACTAAAGCTCAGATATAAATCTCAGATTTTATTTGACATTACAGCTCTGCCGAATGGAGGCACATCTGTTACACTTGGAGGTATAAAAGAAAATGAATATATTTGTAATTGAAGATGAACCACCTATTTTAAGAGATATACTTGCAACGATCGAATCCTTCCATGAAGATTACCAGATTATAGGAAAAGCATATAACGGACAGGAGGCACTTGATTTTATCAAAGAAAACGGAAGCCGCATAGACGTACTGATAAGCGATATTCAGATTTCCGTTGTCGATGGGCTGGAGGTAATTGCCGCCGCTCATAGACAGTTTCCTCATATTTTAAGCATTATTCTTACAGGCTACAGCAATTTTGATTACGCCAGAAAAGCAATTAAAAATCAGGTATTTGATTATCTTTTAAAGCCAATTGACGAGGAGGAACTCCATTCGCAGCTGCAGAAAGCTTATGCTAAAAAATGTCTCGATTATATAAAAACGCCAGCCCGTAATACAGAGCCTGTTTCTGTCCTCTCAGAGACTCAATATCAGATTGCCATGTTAAGTCTGGGTTCTTTTCCTGTATACTCTTCGCTTTACAATGAGCTGTTTCCCGAGTTGTGGAAACAACTTTGTATAGAAGAATATTTTGAAAAAAACAGTCTCTTGGCAGATAATTACTGGATCATTGACGGAACTTCTCTGGGAGAAAAAATTATATTATTTCATATTCCGGACGAAAGAATTTCTGATTCCAGACAATATCTTACAGAAGTTCTTCAGCCTCTGTGCACAAAAGAAATACCGGTCACAATCGCCTTAAATACTTCCTTTTCAGGAATCCGTGATGTACACCGCTGTGTATTAAACCTGAAAAATTTTATCAGTAAAACGATTCGCATCGGTATGTCGCAGCTTCTTTTTTACCCGGAATTTCCAACGGATAACTCCACAAAATATGCGTCTCTTTTTACTGCTTTAAAAGAGCGCCTTTCTTCCCTTATGCTTCAAAAAAATATTCCTGTATTTGAAGCAGAGCTTAAAAACTATGTCCGCCAGATTTCCAGACATAATATTCCTGCTTTTTCCGTACATCGTTTTCTGTGTGACCTTCTTCAGTCATGTATTGCCATATACCCTTTTGAACAGAAAAAAGAGATAGATATTTCTGCAACAATCACGGACATACTTCTGCTTTCAGATACTTATACCTCTTTATATGAAAATCTCCGTTCTATTTTTCTGTCTCTTTTTGAGAAGATCGTGCAAAACGATACTTCTTATAACAGCCGCGCAAATGTAATTTTAAAAGTAGACGCATATATGAAAAAACACTACCGCGAACCTATAAATACGAAATCTATTGCTGAGCAGTTTGGATTTACTCCGGCTTATTTAAGCAAAATGTTCCGGGACTATAAATCTATTACTCCGGCTGATTATATCATTCAGCTTCGTATGGAGAAGGCAAAAGAACTTCTTTCTTCTTCGTCTGGCTGTAAAATCAAAGATATTGCTGCCTCAGTGGGATATGAAGATTCTCTTTATTTCAGCAAAGTTTTCAAAAAAACCACCGGAATGTCTCCCAGGCAATATATCGAACACATGTAAAAGGAGCTGCATTACTGCAGCTCCATCGTCTTTCCAAACACACCGATCACATTTTTTACTTTTTTCATTACTTCATCAAACATTGCCGGAGGCAGTGACTGCATTCCGTCGCAAAGTGCTTTTTCCGGATTGTTATGCACCTCTATCATCACGCCGTCTGCTCCTGCGGCAATGGCAGCCATCGTGAGCGGCGCCACCATAAATCTCTGTCCGGAAGCATGGCTTGGGTCAACAATGACCGGAAGATGAGATTTCTTTTTGAGCATAGGAATCGCAGAAATATCAAGGGTATTTCTCATGGAAGTCTCAAAAGTACGGATTCCCCTCTCGCAGAGAATTACTTTCTCATTTCCTCCCGCCATAATATATTCTGCGCTCATTAAAAGCTCGTCAAGAGTATTTGCCATGCCTCTTTTTAAAAGAATAGGCTTATCCAGCTTTCCAAGCTCTTTTAACAGCTCGAAATTCTGCATGTTTCTTGTGCCTACCTGGATCACATCAACATCTTCAAAAAGTTCCAGGTGATCGAGACGCATAATCTCCGTCACAACAGGAAGACCTGTCGCTTTTTTTGCCTCCAGAAGAAGGTCAAGTCCTTCCCTTCCAAGTCCCTGGAAAGAATACGGAGAAGTCCTCGGCTTAAACGCGCCGCCTCTTAAAAGATTTGCTCCTGATTTTTTTACATCAAAGGCAACCTCTGTCATCTGCTCTTTCGTTTCCACAGAACAGGGACCTGCAATTACCTGAAAATGTCCGCCTCCGATTTTTTGTCCGCAAATGTCAATCACGGTGTCTTCCGGGTGCATGGAACGGTTCGCCTTCTTGTATGGTTCGCGAATGCGTCTCACATCTTCTACCACCTCAAGGGCACGAAGCTGATCCTCCTGAATATGGCTGGTATCTCCGATCAGTCCGATAAGAGAAGCCTCCAGTCCGTCAGAAAGGTGAAGCTTCAGTCCCTTCTCTGTAAGAGACGCTTTCAGTTCTTCTACTTTTTCCCTGTCTGCACCACGCTTTAAAATAATGATCATCTATTTATCTCCTTACGTAATAATCTTTCTTTTCTTTTCACATCTTAACCCAGAGATTACAGATTGTCAAGCTTTTTATTTTTATATTTTAAAGCGTAACGCTTTCAAGCGTGAAAGTGTTCTGTTTTTTTAGTTTTACAGTTCTTCCAGCTCTTCCTGGCAGATCGGGCGAATGCCTTCTTTTTTCAGGACTTCTACTGCCTTCTGATTATCTTCTACTCTGAGGATCATATATGCAGTTCCCTTCTTTCTTGAGGTAAACGCATACATATATTCCAGATTGATCTCCTGATTTCCAAGGATACGCATAACTCTTGAAAGAGCCCCCGGCTCGTCCGGCATTTCCACTGCAAGAACCTTTGTAATCGAAAATACATAGCCTGCGTCCTTTAATACGGTAGACGCATTATACACATCATTCACAATAATACGGGCAATTCCAAAATCTTCTGCTTCTGCCAGAGAAAGCGCCCGCAAATCCACGTTATTTTCCGATAAAACGTCGGTAAATTCTGCCAGTTTCCCTGGTCTGTTTTCCAAAAATACAGAAATTTGTTTTACTGTCATAGTGCAATCCTCCTTATTTCTGATACAGATTACGTTTGTCAATCACACGCACTGCCTTGCCCTCGCTTCTTGTGATTGCCTTTGGATTCACAAGCTTCACCTTCGCATAAATACCAAGCATTGCTTTCAGAGCGTCTACAAGCTCTTTTTCCTTTGAAGCAACTGCACCAAGGCTGTCTGAGAACATTTCCGGCGTCATTTCCACCTGTACCTCTATTGTATCACTGTTGTTGACCCTGTCTACTATAATCTGGTAATTTGCCGGGTATCCTTTATTCATAAGCACTGTTTCAATCTGTGACGGGAATACGTTTACGCCTTTCACGATCAGCATATCGTCGCTTCGGCCAAGAGGCTTCGTCATTTTTACATGGGTTCTTCCGCAGGAACATTTTTCCCTGCTTAAAATACAGATGTCCCTTGTGCGGTATCTCATAAGCGGAAATGCTTCTTTTGTAATGCTTGTAAATACAAGCTCGCCTTTTTCTCCGTCAGGAAGAACCTCTCCTGTCTTCGGATTGATCACCTCTGCAATAAAATGATCCTCGTTTACGTGCATTCCATTCTGGGCAGAACATTCAAATGCGACGCCCGGTCCGGAAATTTCTGTCAAACCGTAAATATCATACGCCTTAATTCCAAGTTTCTCTTCTATATCGTGGCGCATTTCCTCTGTCCACGCTTCTGCGCCGAAAATTCCCGCCTTTAAATGAATCTGTTCCTGCAGTCCTCTTTCCATAATACTCTCCGCAAGGTATGCCGCATAAGAAGGCGTACAGCAGAGAATGGTAGAACCAAGATCTGTCATAAACTGAATCTGGCGCTCTGTGTTTCCGGAAGACATAGGAAGGGTAAGGCAGCCTACCTTATGAGAACCTCCGTTTAATCCGGGTCCACCTGTAAAAAGACCGTATCCGTAACTTACATGGCAGACATCTCCCTTTGTTCCGCCTGCTGCCGTAATTGCCCTTGCGCAGCAGTCTTCCCAGAGATCAATGTCATGCTGCGTATAAAAAGCCACCACTCTTCTTCCTGTTGTGCCGCTGGTAGACTGAATGCGGACACAATCCTCAAGAGGTCTTGCAAGAAGTCCGTAAGGATATGCCTCCCTCAGATCATCTTTCGTAATAAACGGAAGTTTATGTAAATCATCTACCGACTGAATATCTCCCGGCTCAAGCCCTGCTTCTTTCATTCTTTCTCTGTAAAGAGGAACATTATCCCATACATTCTGTACCTGTGCTGCCAGTCTTTCGCTCTGCCACTGCCGAATCTGCTCTCTGGACGCACATTCAATTTCCGGCTGATAATATCTTTCCATATTTTCCAATTCCTTTCGTTGATTCCTGTTTTATAGTATTACTATACCATTTTAACGCTTCAACGTAAAGAGATTTTTCCTCTTTTGACGGGCTTTTGTCATACATAAAGGTCATAAGCTGCATACAGGCAACTGCAGTATGACTTATGACCTTCTGTCTTCTTACAAATATTCCTTCAGTTTTTCCACATTCTTCTCCTCAAATTTCTGAAGCTCCTCCATAAAATGATAAATATCCTTCTCCACCTCATTTTCATATCTGTGAAGCTGTTTCTGCGCCTCAATAATCCCCATTGTACTTCCGTTTATCAGCATTCCCGCAATATTTGATGAAGACTGATCTGTCATTGTTTTTACGTTTATCATAAGATATGTGCGGATTTTTTCCATTGCATTTAAACCTTTTTCATCAAATCCATTATCATTTAACATATCTCCTGCCCGTTTATGAAATCTCCAGTATCCTTCCATCTGCTTTTTCAGCACTTCGCGAAAAGAAACATCCTCTGTCATCTCAAGAAGTCTGGAAAGCGTATCTACACCCATCTGAGAATTCTGATATACGTAATTTAAAAGCTCTGCATTTGCATTCATATCGCGCCTCCTGAATTTTTTGTTAGTATGCGCAGATTTTCCCATAATATAAACTCGTGTTTGAAATTTCCTTTTAAAAAAGGTATGATAAAAACAACAAATCACAAGGAGCTTACAAATGCCAAAAACCCTGACCTTCCATATCCACAAAAATGAAGAAAATCAATCGGTTCATCAGTTTCTCAGGGAACATCTGGGATTTTCAAAATCTCAGATCCGTTCCCTTAAATTCCGGGAAAACGGAATTACTGTAAATAACAGCAGATGCCGCATTAACTATATGCTTACAAGCGGAGATATTTTAAAGCTTATTCTTGAAGAGAAAACATCGGATTCTCATATTGTGCCGCTTTTTCAGCCGATTTCCGTTCTCTACGAGGACGATGACGTTCTTGTCGTAAATAAATCTGCCGGGATTCTGGTGCACCCTGTAGGCGGACATTACAAAGACACGCTCTCCAATATGGTTTCTGCCTATTATCAGAAACAAAATCAGAATATTACAATCCGCCCTGTTGGAAGGCTTGATAAGAATACCTCCGGAGCTGTTATTTTTGCAAAAAATAAAATTGCGGCTGCCCGTTTTTCTCAAAAAAACTGCGGCTCCGGATTTGAAAAAGAATATCTTGCGATTGTTTCCGGCGTTCCAGGCAATCCAAAAGGAGAAGTCTGTTCTCCTTTAAGCCGCTGTCCCGGGAAACCGTTAAAAATGCAGGCAGATCCCAACGGAAAATCGGCTTTTACTTCTTATAAAATAGAAAAAGTATTTTCTTCCTCCTCCCTGCTCCGGGTGAAAATTGCCACGGGAAGGACGCACCAGATCCGCGTTCACATGGCAAGTATCGGACACCCTCTTCTCGGGGACAGACTTTACGGAACAGAAGAATCCCTTTCCCTTGAAGGATTTTCAAGAACTGCCCTTCATGCAGCTTCGGTACAGTTTAAGCAGCCATTTTCAGAACAGACAATCAGAATAGAAGCGCCGCTGCCGGAAGATTTTAAGGCGTATCTTTCGAACTAAAAACCGCAGCCCCGGGAACTTCTTTTCCCAAAGCTGCGGCTTTTCTCTCTTTTCTTTACTCGTAACGTACAATCTCTTTTTTCAGTCTTTTCATAATCCGTTTTTCCAGTCTTGATATATAAGACTGGGAAATGCCGAGAAGGTCGGCTACCTCTTTCTGGGTTTTTTCTTTTCCTTCTGCTCTGCCGATTCCGAAACGCAGCTTGATGATCGTCTGTTCCCGGGGCGTAAGCCTTGAAATTGCCTTCGCAAGAAGGGAAATTTCCACCTCGTCCTCAAGATGACGGGAAATCACGTCTTCGTCTGTTCCCAGAATATCGGAAAGAAGAAGCTCGTTTCCGTCCCAGTCCACATTCAGAGGCTCGTCAATGGAAACCTCCATTTTCGTTTTGCTGTTTCTTCTTAAATACATCAGTATTTCGTTTTCTATGCAGCGTGACGCATAAGTTGCAAGCTTGATTTTCTTCACAGGATTAAAGGTGTTAATGGCTTTAATAAGCCCGATTGTACCTATGGATATTAAATCCTCCACTCCCACACCTGTATTATCGAATTTCTTTGCAATATAAACAACAAGGCGCAGATTATGTTCAATTAAAAGTGACTTTGCTTCCTGCTCCTTGTCTGTTCCCAGTTTGCTTAAAACAAAGGCTTCTCTCTGCGGGTCCAGAGGTGCTGGAAGGACATCGCTTCCTCCTATATAATAAATATCTCTTGTCCTTCCCATAACAAACCTGGAAATCCCCTGTATTGTACCATTGTTTACGCCTGCTGCTCTTATGCTCATGATTTTGACCCCCTAATGTAATAATCTGGAATTTAATAATACTTTGCATTCTTTTTCCAAAGCAGAAGCTTCTTCTGACACAGCAAATACAGGACGCTCCACATGCACCACCTCTCTCGGCGTGTGAATACAAAGATCCTCGAGCGTTACTGCCAGAAGCATTCCATTTTCGTTTCCCACTGCCCGATAAGGCACAAATCTGGGATTCAGTTCTTCAAGCCGCGTACTTTCCGTCTCCCCCTGGCTTTCTTTTATGTGTTTTAAACTCTCTTTCATTTCCTCCGGCAGCACGGATTCCAGAAATTCCGGACAGACAACAGAAACCGGTCTTCCGCTCACAGGCTCTGTAAGAAGGTTTCCCGTGTCATAAAATCCATATGCAGACTGTACCTTTCCCCCATAGGAAATCGTGATGGGATAAATATGTTTCAGCTTCACTTTCAGAGATTCGCTGAGGTATATCAGAGCAGATAAGGCAAAATATGTGCAGAAGGCAAATAAAAAGAAGGTTCTCACTGTTATTTTCCAGCCGGAAGAAAGAACCTCCCAGAAACCGCCCCATAAAAACGCTGTCAGATAAAGCGTTACCATTGCCTTTATCAGAAGTCCGCCCTTTTTCAGTCCAAACCCAATCCGTATCATAAAGTAGGCGCAGGCGCCATGACACAGAATTGCCGCCGGAAGAAAGTCTTCCGCAGGAATGTAGAAAAGCAGGCAGGAGTACAAAGCCCCTGCTGCCGCCGCAAGCAAAAGCCGCCCGCGGTTCTTTTTGCAGGAAAGAATCCAGCCCGCAATCCTGAGAAGAAAATAATCCATCAAGAGATTCGTCACAAAGACTACGTCTATGTATACCTCGTAAGACATAAAAAACCCCCTATGACCTGTCAATCCTCCACTTTGGTAAGTGCATTTATTATAGGTCATAAGGGGTGCATATTTTGTCAAAATCGCAGAGCTTTTCTCAAGAATTTCTCGCCGAAGTTCGACGAAAGCTCCTGATATTATGTCACCTTATTCTTTATTTTTTTCATGAAGGGCTTCCATCATCGTGCGAAGCTCTTTTACCGGAAACTGTCCGGGAGCCGAGGCTTTTCCCACTGTCGCAAAGGTAAGGCAGGAGCCGAAATTTTCTCCGGAAATCCGGCTGATAGATCCGGTGTTTCCCATTGAGATGGCGATAAGGGGATTTTCGATTTCCTCTGTCATCTCTTTGCAGGCAAGCATCAGATCCGCTGTATTTTCAAACTCTGCAGGCATTTCTGCGATTTTTAAAACATCTCCTCCCGAGTGATAAAGTGCGCGGAAACGGTTTTTCAGCTCTTCTTTTGATTCTGTCTTCTGAAAATCATGGTAGGAAGCGATCACCTTTGCACCCTTCTCTTGCAGGCGCCGTATCAGCTCCTTTTTTAAAGCCTCATCTCCAAAAGCTTCCACATCAATAAAATCGGCTTTTCCTGTTTCACAGGCCCACATATTATAGTTTACATAATCTTCTGTTCTGATTTCTCGATTTCCCCCTTCTTTTGACGTACGGATCGTGAAAAGAAGGGGAACCTGTCCCAATATGTCGGAAAGGGAAAAAAGCATTTTTTCCAAAAATTCTCTGTCCTCAAGTGCTTCAAAAAAATCAGCTCTCCATTCCACAAGCTCCGCGCCTGCTTCCACTGTTTTTTTTCCTTCTTCTTTAATTTCTTCTTCTGTTTTTCCGGTAAGAGGCACACAAATTTTCGGAAGTCCCTCTCCTAAACTTATATTTTTTATCTGAATGGGTTTTGTCATTTCTTGACATCTCCTTTTTCTCATAATAAGATATTGGTAGCAAAAGATAAAATTTAAAAAACTGCAGCAACAGATTGGAGGCTTTTTATGACAAACATAACAGGACACACAAAACTTACAGGACTTCTCGGAAGCCCCGTCTCCCACAGCATTTCCCCTCTCATGCACAATGAAGCGTTTCGTATGCTTTCTCTTGATTATGTCTATCTCTGCTTTGACGTAACGGAAGCAGACCTTCCCGAAGCAGTCCGGGGCTTAAAGACCTGCGGCATCAGAGGATTTAATCTGACCATGCCCTGTAAAAACAGGGTTGTGGAGCTTCTCGATGAACTTTCTCCCTCTGCCAGGCTGATCGGAGCCGTCAATACCGTTGTCAATGAAAACGGCAGGCTGATCGGTCATAATACAGACGGTGTTGGCTATATGCGCTCTGTAAAAGACGCCGGACACAATATTATCGGAAAAACAATGACTCTTATGGGAGCGGGAGGCGCCGCTACTGCCATCTGTGCCCAGGCTGCCCTTGACGGAGTTTCTCTTATCCATGTATTTGCCCGCAGAACAAGCCGCTTCTGGAATCGTACACAGGCTCTTGCCGATACCATAAATCGCACCCTTCCGTGCCGTGTGCTTCTTCACGAAAACGAAGACTTACACGCCCTTAAAAACGCCGTATCAGAAAGCGCCATTCTTGTAAACGCCACTTCTGTGGGAATGGCTCCAGATACAGAGGCTTCTATTATTACAGATACCTCCCTTTTCCGCCCGGAGCTGATCGTATCCGATGTGATTTACAATCCCCGGAAAACACGCCTTTTACAGGAGGCGGAAAAAGCCGGCTGTCCTGTTTTTAATGGTATGTATATGCTTCTTTACCAGGGTGCGGAGGCGTTCCGCCTTTTTACAGGTCAGAAAATGCCAACAGAAGCGATCAAGAAAAAATTTTTTGCCGGATAAATCTGCATTTACAGTTTTCCATATAAAGAAATGTACAGCTTCTCATAAGCGGAAGCTGTACATTTTTGTATTATTTGGACTCTTCTGTAACCTCTACTTTACGGTTTACACGGCCTTTGATTTCTTCTTTTAAAGAAACAATAAATTCACCAAGGTCTTTCGCACCTTCATCGCCGAGGAAACGGCTTCTTACAGAAACTTTGCCTTCTTCCTCTTCTTTTGCTCCTACTACAAGCATATATGGAACTTTCTGAAGTCTTGCCTCGCGGATCTTGTAGCCGATTTTTTCTGCGCGGTTATCAATTTCCACACGGATTCCTGCTTCTTTTAACTGTGCAAAAACTTTTTCTGCGTAATCCATATATTTCTCGGAAATAGGCAGAACCTTAACCTGTACAGGGGAAAGCCATGTTGGGAAAGCTCCTGCAAAATGCTCAATAAGGATACCGATGAAACGCTCGATAGAACCAAACGCTACGCGGTGGATCATGATCGGACGATGCTTCTCTCCATCTGCTCCGATGTACTCGCAGTTAAATCGGAGAGGAAGCTGGAAGTCAAGCTGAATTGTTCCGCACTGCCATGTTCTTCCGATAGAATCCTCAAGATGGAAGTCAATCTTCGGTCCGTAGAACGCACCATCTCCTTCATTTACCACATAGTCAAGACCAAGATCGTCAAGGGCGCCGCGAAGTGCGTCTGTTGCCATCTCCCAGTCTTCATCGCTTCCCATAGAATCTTCCGGACGTGTAGAAAGCTCTACGTGATACTTAAATCCGAATAACTGATAAACCTCGTCAATCAGTTTTGCAACTCCCTTGATCTCATCGCGGATCTGTTCAGGCATCATGAAAATATGTGCATCGTCCTGTGTAAAGCAGCGCACACGCATCAGTCCGTGAAGCTGTCCTGATTTTTCGTGACGGTGTACAAGCCCCAGTTCGCCCATGCGAAGAGGAAGGTCACGGTAAGAACGAGGTTCAGACTGGTATACGAGAATACCGCCCGGACAGTTCATCGGCTTAATTGCAAAGTCTGTCTCATCAATTACAGTTGTGTACATATTTTCTTTGTAGTGGTCCCAGTGTCCTGATGTTTCCCATAAGTGGCGGCTTAACATAACCGGTGTGGAAATCTCCACATATCCTGCCTTGTTATGAATTTCTCTCCAGTAATCAAGAAGCGTGTTTTTAAGAACCATTCCCTTTGGAAGGAAGAACGGGAATCCCGGTCCTTCTTCTCTCATCATAAAAAGTCCAAGCTCTTTTCCGAGTTTTCTGTGGTCGCGCTTCTTTGCTTCCTCAAGACGTGTGAGATATTCCTCTAAATCTGCTTTCTTTGTATAAGCAGTTCCGTAAATTCTTGTAAGCATTTTGTTTTTCTCGCTGCCTCTCCAGTATGCGCCTGCAAGGCTTGTGAGTTTAAATGCTTTCACAGTCTTAGTATTCATAAGGTGTGGTCCTGCACAGAGATCAACAAACTCTCCCTGCTGGTAGAAGCTGATTTCCGCATCTTCCGGAAGATCCTCGATAAGCTCTACTTTGTACGGCTCCTGTTTTTCTTTAAAGTAAGCGATCGCCTCTTCTCTTGATTTTGTAAATCTTGTGATCGGAAGCGCCTCTTTTACAATTTTCTTCATCTCTTTTTCGATTTTTTCAAGATCTTCTGTTGTAAGAGGTGTCTCGCTGTCTATATCGTAATAAAAACCGTCTGCAACAGAAGGTCCGATAGCGAGCTTAACTTCCGGATAAAGACGTTTGATCGCCTGCGCCATAATATGAGAAGCCGTATGACGGAATGCACCCTGTCCGCCCTCGCTGTCAAATGTAAGGATATTCAGCTCGCAGTCCTTATCGACTACAGTACGAAGATCTCTAACCTCTCCGTCAACTTCTCCTGCACATGCCGCACGTGCCAGTCCCTCACTTATATCCTGGGCAATTTCAATTACTGATTTTGCTTCTGCGTACTCTTTTTTTGAGCCGTCTTTTAATGTAATAATCATTGTTTTCTCCTTTCTCACGCATTTTATCTCCCGAAAACGTCCACAGACGAATTAAAAAATCCCTTACAATGCAATGCACTGTAAGGGACGAGTATCTCGCGGTTCCACCCTGCTTGTTATATTTGT
Organism: uncultured Blautia sp.; assembly: GCA_900547615.1. Lineage (GTDB taxonomy): Bacteria > Bacillota > Clostridia > Lachnospirales > Lachnospiraceae > Blautia_A. The sequence continues at coordinate 28,439 of URHH01000002.1, forward strand.
CTGTACAAAATATAACCACTTCATTGATGATAACGGAATCACCGGACCGGATTGGGGCCACTCAGAGGTAGTTTTCAACTGCTTCCCGATAAGATGCTTCCAGCAACTGCATCTCTCTCTGGAACGTTCCACAGCTTACTCGTCTCGTCTACGTGTTTTCCTTTTGGTTATGAACCACATTATATACGCCGGATTTGTGTTTGTCAATGGCGTTTCAGATATTTCCTTTTAATTGTTCTTTTATAAGGGCAAATATTTCTCTTACGATGTAGTGCGGTTCCATAAACGGATCTGACTGCGCGGCAATTCCTTCAGGAAATGTATACCCCAGTTTCTTTGCAAGGCGGACAGCCCTGTATACATGAAAATCATTCGACAAAATCCCTGTCTTTTTCTCTTTGCAGCCTGTCATCTCATCTGAAAATTTCAGATTTTCCCTTGTGTCTGTGGACTTCTCTTCCAAAATCAGCCTGTCGGAAGAAATCCCATTTTTTACAAGATACCGTTTCATACAGAGCGCCTCTGTAATATTTTCTCCGAATCCCTGTCCCCCTGATAAAACAAGCTTTGTTTCCGGATTCTTTTTTCCGTAGTCAAGAGCTGCCTCCAGCCTTTTTAAAAGAGCTTTGGAAGGAATCTCCCCTTTTACGTGAGCGCCGAGAACAACTACATAATCCAGATTTTCCCTGCCTTTTCCTTTTATACCGGAAAGTACCTTCACAAAAAGCAGAAGAAAGAGACAAACGCCTGCCAAAATAATGATGCCGTATATACATTTTGTCCACTCAGGAAACAAATCCGGATATTTTTTATCAGCCGCAAAAAGAGCGCCGTTTCCCGCAAGAAAAGCAGCTCCCGCAATCCATATCCAGGAAAAATCTGTATGAATCCCGGAGTAAAAAGTAATTCCCAGATAATACAAAAGACATAAAATGGCGGCCGCAAAACATAAATTCGCCATATTTCCTCCATAATAGCAAAACGGCTGCCGGTACTGCCCACAGCCTGATTTATCATTGTATTACTGTTTTATTTTCCGCAGCAGAATTTATATTTCTTTCCGCTTCCGCAAGGACATGGATCATTACGTCCAACTTTATGTGCTTTTACAATGGTTCCGGATTTTTTCTGCTCCATGTAAAGCTCTTTCTTCTTCTCAGGAGTAAAAATCTTGTCCCACTGCGGCAGATTGTAAAGCCAGTCCGCCTTTGCATCTACCATGTTTTTGTAGAGAAGCTCCTTGTCAAATGCGAGATTTACCTTTGTGTTCTCGTCCATTGTCTCGATTGGGTTCTGAACCAGAAGGCTGTCATTGATTCCGTCAAGGAAACCAACCATTGTAAGAACTTCCTGTCCATATTTCTCAGCCAGCTCTTTTACTGTACCGGAAACAGCCTCGTCCGGATTTTCAAGAAGCTGCTCATAAATACCTTTTTCAATATTGAAGTATTTTGCCCAGAAATTCTGCAGTTTATTGCGGTCTGCCTGCTGGTCGTAAGCGATGGAACGCCACTGCTCTAAGATAGTTTTATCGCTCATTTCTTAATCCTCTTTTCCAAAATTTCATCGATATTTGTGCTTTGCATCAAAGCCATTTCATTATATCATCTTTTTTATAAAAACACAAACCAAAAAATTTTATTTTAGTGTATAAACAGACTCATTTATACCCATACTATAAATGTTCATTGGAACCCCCTTCAATGAACAGCACAAAAGACAAGGTATGAAATACTTATATCCTCCCCTTGAAGTCCTGTGGGCGCGTCATACTCCGCCTGCAGGGCTTCTTCTCTTTTATTTTATTCCCAGCTTCTCAAGCTCTGCCGCCGCCTGTTTAAAGTTCTGAAACTGAATGGCACGGATTCCTGCTTTCTCCGCGCCTTCACAGTTTTCCTTCCGGTCATCAATGAAAACTGTTTTTTCCGGTTTCAGATTATATTTCTTTAAAATGGTTTTATAAATTTCCGGCTCCGGCTTTACCTGTTTTGCTTCACAGGAGAAAACAACGCCGTCCATATATTTGAGAAAGCTCATCTGCTCTCTGTTCCTGTTCAGCATGTAGCTCCCGTAATTGGAAAGGACGTAAAGATGACAGCCTTTTTCTTTCAGATATTTTACCCAGGTATCTGCGTAATCATAGACAGACATACATTCCGGGCTGTGCTCCATCACTTCCCGGATTTCTTTTTCATATTCCGGGGCGAGCGCTACATACTGGCTGATATACTCCTCTTCCGGAAGAAGACCTCTGTCCTGTTCATTCCATACTTTGCTTCGAAATACGGCGTCTGCAATTTTTTCATATTTTTCTTTCGGAAACCCAAAGCTTTTAAGGTAAGGCTCCCAGCCATACTCCATCAGCACGTTTCCCACATCGAAAATAATATTCTCCAAATCTCTGTTCACTGTTTTTTCCTTTCTTCCAAAGATTCTGTATGCCATCAAAAACATATAAATCAGTACGGGGACAATAAAAGCAATGCCGATTGCTCCCAAAAACAGGCTGTCGGAACTTTCTCCCTTTCCAAAGGCAAAGATCATAGGAAGGCAGAATGCCAGCAGCATAAGGATTACTCCGGCTCCCGCCAGTAACCGTTTCCAGTTTTTCATAAGATATTTCCTCTTTTTCTGTATATAGTTCACGCCGGAGAAAACTCCGGCGCGAATAAGACTTTATTATTTATTTCTGTAAATAATATCATTTCTTCCCGGTCCATTGGAAATCATGGTGATCGGGAATCCGATTTTCTCTTCCACAAACTCTACATATTTTCTGCAGTTTTCCGGAAGATCTTCATATTTTTTAATTCCGCGAATATCGCAGTTCCATCCCGGAAGAACTTCAAGAACCGGTTTTGCTTTCTCAAGAAGGGCTGTTGTCGGAAATTCTGTTGTAACCTCTCCATCAATTTCGTATCCTACGCAAACCGGGATTTCTTCCAGGTAGCCCAGAACGTCAAGTACAGTAAATGCAACATCTGTTGTTCCCTGTACACGGCAGCCGTATTTGGAAGCAACACAGTCAAACCAGCCCATACGTCTCGGACGGCCTGTTGTTGCGCCGTACTCTCCGCCGTCGCCGCCGCGGCTTCTGAGCCCATCAGCTTCCTCGCCGAAAATTTCAGAAACGAATGCGCCTGCTCCTACTGCGCTGGAGTAAGCCTTGCATACAGTGATGATCTTCTTGATCTCATATGGAGGCACGCCTGCTCCAATCGCACCGTATGCTGCCAGTGTGGAAGAGGAAGTTACCATAGGATAAATTCCGTGATCCGGGTCTTTTAAGGAACCAAGCTGTCCCTCAAGAAGAACCTCTTTTCCCTCTTTCAGTGCGTTCCACAGATACAGGGAAACGTTGCACACATACGGCTCAACCATTTTTTTGTATTCCATCAGCTCTTCAAAAATCTCATCCGGATTTAAGAGCGGTTTGTGATACAGATGCTCAAGAAGAACATTCTTTGTCTCGCATACGCGAACCAGTTTTTCTTTTAAGGCTTCCTCATCGAAAAGCTCGCTTACCTGAAATCCGATTTTTGCATATTTATCAGAATAGAACGGTGCGATACCTGATTTTGTGGAACCGAAGGATTTTCCTGCAAGACGCTCTTCCTCATACTGGTCAAATAAAATGTGGTACGGCATTACCATCTGCGCTCTGTCAGAAATAAGAATCTTCGGAGCCGGAACGCCTCTCTCCACTACTTCATTATATTCTTTAAAAAACACAGGGATGTTCAGTGCAACGCCATTGCCGATCACACTTGTAGTGTGATCATAGAACACTCCTGACGGTAAGGTATGGAGTGCGAATTTTCCATAGTCATTGACAATGGTATGTCCTGCATTTGCACCTCCCTGAAATCTCACGATAATATCTGCTTCCTGAGCCAGCATATCGGTAATTTTTCCTTTACCTTCATCTCCCCAGTTTGCTCCAACTACTGCCTTGATCATAACACTATTTTCCTCCTCGTGTTTTCTCTGTGAATCAGACGTTGATTTCTGCCCTGACACCAAGCATTTCCTTGTGGGAGTCCAGAATCGGACGGACTACCTTTGCAAGGAAGGCATCTGTCTGTTCTTTCGCACGGCCTACATATTTGGCCGGATCCATTGTTTTCTTTAATTCATCAAGCGAAAGATTGAACGCCGGGTCTGCTGCGATCAGTTCAAGCAGATTGTTGTCCTTTCCTTCTACTTTTACGTTCCGTCCTGCTTCCATAGAAAGCTCGCGGATACGCTCATGAAGTTCCTGACGGTCTCCGCCTGCCTTCACTGCGTCCATCATAATATTTTCTGTTGCCATAAACGGAAGCTCGGACATGAGACGTTTCTCAATTACCTTAGGATACACAACAAGCCCGTCCACTACGTTTAAGCAAAGATCAAGAATTCCGTCGATTGCCAGGAATCCTTCCGGAATGCTGAGACGTTTATTTGCAGAATCGTCCAGTGTTCTCTCAAACCACTGTGTGGCAGATGTGATTGCCGGATTTAAAGCGTCTACCATCACAAATCTGGAAAGGGAAGCAATTCTCTCACTTCTCATCGGATTTCTCTTATATGCCATTGCAGAAGAACCGATCTGTGATTTTTCAAATGGCTCCTCCACCTCTTTTAAGTGCTGTAAAAGACGAATATCGTTTGACATCTTATGCGCGCTGGCTGCAATTCCTGCAAGCACGTTTAAGACACGCGTATCCACTTTACGGGAATATGTCTGTCCGGAAACAGGATAGCACTCTTTAAAGCCCATTTTTTCTGCGATCATCGGATCGATTTTATCAATTGTTTCCTGATCTCCGTCAAACAGCTCCAGGAAACTTGCCTGTGTTCCTGTTGTACCCTTTGAGCCGAGAAGCTTCATTGTGCTGATCACGTATTCCAAATCCTCAAGATCAAGAAGAAATTCCTGTGTCCAGAGTGTGGCACGTTTTCCGACAGTTGTCGGCTGCGCCGGCTGGAAATGTGTAAATGCAAGAGTCGGCTGTGCTTTATATTTATCTGCAAATTTAGACAGCTCTGCAATGACATTGATAAGCTTCTTCTGTACCAGCTTTAATGCCTCTGTCATTACAATAATATCTGTATTGTCTCCTACATAGCAGGAGGTTGCGCCAAGGTGGATGATTCCCTTTGCTTTCGGACACTGTACGCCGTAAGCGTACACATGTGACATTACGTCGTGGCGTACCTGACGCTCTCTCTCTTTGGCCACCTCATAATTAATATCGTCTGCATGGCTTTTCAGCTCGTCAATCTGTTCCTGAGTAATATTAAGACCCAGCTCTTTTTCTGTTTCTGCAAGGGCGATCCACAGCTTTCTCCATGTGCGGAATTTCATATCCGGTGAAAAAATATACTGCATTTCCCTGCTTGCATAACGCTCTGATAAAGGACTTACATATCTGTCTGTACTCATCTTCATTCTCCCGCTTATATTATTCTAAACCAAGACGATGGAATACTTCGTTATAAGCTTCCTCTACATTGCCCATGTCGCGTCTGAAACGGTCTTTGTCCAGTTTCTCATTTGTATTTACATCCCACAGACGGCAGGTATCCGGAGAAACCTCGTCTGCAAGAAGGATTTTTCCGTGGAAACGTCCAAACTCAATTTTAAAATCGATCAGTTTCATTCCTGCATTGAGGAAATACTCTTTCATGATCTCGTTTACTTTCAGTGTATATGTACGGATTTCATCCAGCTCTTCTTTTGTTGCAAGACCAAGCGCCAGTGCATAATCGTCATTGATGAACGGATCGCCCAGGTCATCATTTTTGTAGCTGAACTCTAAAATCGGGCAGAGAAGCTCTCTTCCCTCTTCTACACCCATACGTTTGGAAAAACTTCCAGCTGCAACATTGCGGACAATTACTTCAAGAGGTACAATGTCCACTTTCTTTACTGCAGTCTCTCTATCGTTTAATTCTTCGATGAAATGTGTCGGGATTCCGGCAGCCTCAAATTTCTGAAAAACAAGATTTGTCATGCGGTTGTTGATCACACCTTTTCCGCTGATAGTGCCCTTTTTCTCTCCGTTAAATGCAGTCGCGTCATCCTTGTAGCTGACGATTACCACGTCCGGGTCCTCAGTTGCAAACACTTTCTTTGCTTTTCCTTCGTAAAGCTGTTCTTTTTTCTCCATGTCTTTCACCTGTTCCTTTCGTACTTTCGATAAAGTTTAACACACTCTAAAAATTATATAACAATCAATGCCTAAAAGCAACTAGGAAACTTAATAAAACAGGAAAATTCTTCAGAAGATATAAAAAACTGTGAGACAGCATCAACGATCTCTGCCGAGATTATTGTAAAAATGCTGCCTCACCTTGCATCTTCTGTTTCTTAAATTTTTAATTTTCCTGATGGAACTTTCCGAGAAATTCCCTCATTCTTGCATTATCTGAGGAAAATACTTCCTGGGAAGTTCCCTCCACTGCAATGACTCCCTTATCCATAAAAATCACATAATCGGAAATATCTCTGGCAAATGACATTTCATGAGTGACGATCACCATTGTAATATGCTCTTTTGCCAGATCACGGATCACCTTTAAGATTTCTCCTGTAAGCTCCGGATCAAGAGCGGACGTGGGCTCGTCAAAAAACAGGATCTTCGGATTCATACAAAGTGCTCTTGCAATGGAAACTCTCTGCTGCTGCCCGCCGGAAAGCTGATAAGGGTATGCTTTTTCCTTATCGGAGAGTCCCATTTTTTTCAGAAGCTCTCTCGCCTGTGCGTAAACCTCTTCTTTTTTCCGCTTCTGCACTTTTATGGGAGCGTCCACAATGTTTTTCAGAACAGAAAAGTGGGGAAACAGATTGAAATTCTGAAAAACAAGCCCTACTTCTCCTTCTTTTATGATCTCACCGGAATCCGGCGTCTCAAGTCCTGTTGCACATCGCAGAAGCGTGGATTTTCCGGAGCCGGAAGGACCGATAATACTTAAAACCTCCCCCTCCTTTACCTGAAGGGAAATATCTTTTAATACTTCAAGCTCTCCAAAGCTTTTTTTAATATGTCTCATCTCAAACAGTTTCATATAACTTTCCTTCCCAGAATCATCGGTAATAATTCATCTTCTGCTCTGCTTTTTCCATGACAACCGCCACGATCAAATTGAAAATATAGTAAAAAATACCGGCGATCACAAACGGTATCATCGTCGTCTGTGCGCTTGCAATCTGCTTTGCAATGGTAAACATCTCCGCAACTGCAACTACAAAAGCGAGAGACGTATCTTTTACAAGGGTAATGACCTCATTTGTAATGGAAGGCAGAATGCGCTTTAGCACCTGTGGGAAAATAATCCGGAAAAACGTCTGCCCTTTTGTATATCCCAGAATTTTTGCCGCCTCATACTGTCCCACGGACATGGACTCGATTCCGCCTCTGTATATTTCCGCAAAATACGCCGCGTAATTGATCACAAATGCAATGAATACTGCGATCAGGCTGTAACTCATGGAAATGCGGATCCCGAAAATAAAATACGGTCCGAAATATACTACCATAAGCTGCAGCATAAGGGGCGTTCCCCTCATAATGGAAATGTATGCGGAAACAATTCCACGAATCACTTTGCTTTTTGACATTCTTCCAAAGCATACAAGAAGTCCCAGCGGAAGCGAAAACAAAAGCGTCACCACAAAAATCTCCACTGTTACCAGCATTCCTTTTGAAAGCTGCGCAAGCATTACTGTTAAGGTCATATCCTGTCTCTGCCTTTCTTATTTTTCTGCTTCTTCTCCGCCAATACAAAGCATATCTGCAACTTCGTACTGCTCTGCGAGTTTATCAATTTCTCCTGCTTCATATAACTTCATTACTTCTGCCCACACCGTATCGCGAAGCTCTTCGTTTCCCTTTGCAAAACCGATGGCATACTGTTCTGTCTGGATCGGCTCCTCCAGAATCTTGTATTTTCCTTCTTCACGCTCTGCAAGCTGGTATTTCGCAACTCCAATATCCACTGCAACCGCGTCTGCCGCACCGGAATCAATATTCATAAAAGCCGTATTGTAATCCGGATTTTCTGTAAGAGAGCCGAAGCTTTCTGTCAGAGCCTTATTGTCGTCGCTGTTTAAAGCATCAAGCGCTGCGGAAGCCGCCTGTACCACCACATTTTTGCCTTTTAAGTCTTCCAGCTTCTCGATTCCGGAATCTGCCGCAACTACGATGACCTGCTCATTATTCAGGTAAGGATCGGACCATGTGTAATCGTCTTCCCGTCCATTCATGGTAAAACCGTTCCAGATGCAGTCGATATTCCCGGAATTTAATTCCATATCCTTGGAATCCCAGTTGATCGGTTTTTTCACCAGTTCCCAGCCGAGATTGTCGCATACCTTCTGTGCTGTATCCAGATCAAATCCAACGTATTCTCCATTGTCGTCCATGTATCCGAACGGCGGATATTCTGCATCAAATCCAACTACCAGTTCTTTATTTTCCGCGTCTGCAGAAACAGTGACTGCGGAAACACAACCCATTGTAAGTAAACCTGCCATGACTGCTGCGAACATCTTTATCTTCATAATTGCTCCTCCTCATATTTCGATATTTGTTTTATTATGCTATCACTGAGTTACTCTACCTTGTTGAAGTGTTTTTAATATAGCATACTCGTTTTTATATGTCAAGCAAAAAAACTCTTTTTTGAAAGTATTTTTATCACTTCCAAAAAAGAGTTTCTCTCTTAACGCTCTTCTCCTGCAAAGAAAAGAGCAACCGTTCCCGGACCGGAATGCGCGCCGATGGTAGCACCCACATAGTTGATTAGGACCGTATCAATATTATATTTTTCTTTTACTTTCTTTTCTACGTATTTCGCGTCTTCCTCGCAGTCTCCGTGGCTGATAAAGATTGTGTGACAGGAATCTTTATATCTGCCCAGTTTCTCTTCCATGAGATTCACAAGCTCCTGAAGCGCCTTTTTTCTTCCTCTGCTCTTTCCGATATTTACAAGCTTTCCTTCTCCGTCTACATGAAGAACCGGCTTGATGTTCAGCATGCTTCCCACAATGGCAGTTGTTTTGGAAACCCTGCCTCCGCGGTGCAGATGGAAGAGATCATCTACTGTAAATAAATGAACAATATGCTTTCTGTTTTCTTCCACCCATTTGGCAACAGTATCCATATCTTCTCCAGCCTCTTTATGCTGCTGCGCAAGATATACGAGAAGCCCCTGACCAAGAGAAGCAGAAAGAGAATCGATCACTTTTACAGAACGCTCCGGATATTCCTCCGCAAGTTCCTCTGCCGCAATGCGGGCGCTGTTATACGTTCCGCTTAAACCACTGGAAAACGCAATGTGCAGGACATCTTTTCCCTCTTTTAAATATGGCTCTATAAGCGCCCTTGCATCGTCCGGGTTTACCTGCGCTGTTGCGGGAAGAGAACCCTTTCTCATAGCCTCATAAAACTCATGATCCGGCAAAAAATTCCCATGTGTATAATTTTTTCCGTCCATAGAATAACTTAAATAAGTACAGCCAACTCCATGTTCTTTATAATATTCTTCCGGAAGGTCTGAATTATTATCTGTTGTAATTACATAATCTCTCATGCCTTATTTCCCCCTCGCTGAAACGTATCTTTTATTCAATTATGCAAATTATATCATTTTGTTTTTTGAATTTCAAGAATTATTTTCCTCTTTTTCCTGCTCCTCCAATGACTGTAAGGCTGCCTGAAGCTGATTATCCTCCTCCATCGTAATTTCTGTCTGATTAAAAAGCTCCGGATCCAGCTTTACCGGAATATCTGGCTCAATGCCCTCCCCGTGTATATTTTTGCCTTTTGGCGTATAATATTTGGAAACCGTAAGTTTTACCGCGCTTCCGTCAGACATGGGATACAATGCCTGCACAACGCCTTTTCCAAAGGTCGTTGTTCCCACGATCGTGCCGACTCCATAATCCTGCACAGCTCCTGCAAAAATTTCCGAAGCACTTGCGCTTCCTTCATTTACAAGAACTGCAAGCGGCATATCAAGAGGATGCTTTCCATCACAGGTCTCTTCCATTTTATTCCCATACTTATCTTCTGTATATACGATAAGTCCTTCCGGAAGAATCCACCCAAGCACATCGCACACAGAGCTTAAAAGACCGCCGGGGTTGTCGCGAAGATCTATGACCAGCTTTTCCATTCCCTGTTTTTCCAGATTTTCAAACGTTTCTTTATACTGCTCAAAGGTAACTCCTTTAAACTCTGTAATCTCAATATAGCCTGTTTTTTCGTCCAGCATCTCGCCATGTACACTGGGCAATTCTACATCTGCAATCTTTACAGAAATTTTCAGTGTTTCCTCCACGTCCTCTCTGTGAACTGTAAGTGAAACCGCGTCTGCTTCCTGATTTTTTATATAGTCTGCCACCTCTTCCATTTCCCAGTCTGTAATATCTTTTCCGTCTATGGCGCTTATAATATCATTTACCTTAATTCCTGCCTCGTATGCGGAACCGCCTTCATAGCATTCTGCGATTTTCACGCCTCCGTCCGGGTTTTTCTGCATGGCAACGCCGATTCCCACATAAGAGCCCTCTGTTTCCGTGTTCTGTTCCTCATATTCTTCCGCTGTATAATAGCAGGAATACGGATCGTTCAGTCCGTATAAAAGCCCGGCATACATCCCTTCTGCCAGAGCGTCCTCATCTTTTTCTTCCAGATAATTTGTGTCGATCACCTTTTCCAGTGTCCTTAACTTTTCCGCATATTCTCTGTTTGCCAGCACCGTATCCCCGCCGTAAATGCTGACAAATCTTCCAAGCATGACTACTGCGACAACAGCGCCTCCTGCTGCCGCTCCTTTCCAGAATTGTCTGTCCATATTTTCCACTCCACTTGTAAAGTAAAAAAAGCCGCCGTATTCCAGCAGCTTTTTTTCTGTATTTATTTTATCTTATTTTTCTCACACCTTCAAGTGCTTTCTTGTTGTTAAAAAGCTTCCCACAAGACCGATTCCGATTCCAAGAGCAAGTCCGATCGGAAGAAGTGTGCGGTAAATCTCCATAACCGGAATAAAATCCACGATCATTGTCAGCACATTGAATTTTGTAAATATGTACTGCACAGTAGAATTATATACAAAGAACAGACCGACTAAAGGAATTGCCGCACCGATAATTCCAAGCACAACGCCTTCCAGAACAAAAGGAAGACGTACAAACGCATCGGTTGCACCTATGTATTTCATAATTCCGATTTCTTCTTTTCTTACAGAAATACCTACGGAAATGGTATTGCTGATAAGGAAAATGGAAATCAGGAGAAGCACTGCAATGATCACAATGGAGGCATAGGAGACAAGACGGCTTAAAGACGCCAGCGTCTCTGCTGCCTGCTGGGACTGTTCCACTTCTCTTACATGATCGAGACTTTCCACGTAAGCTACCAGTTCTCCCTGTTTTGCAATATCATTCATGTATATCTGATAGTTTGAGGAGTTTACAAGAGGATTGTCATCTTTGAATCCCTCAGCAGCCTCTGAACCTTCAAAATACTCTTTGCTGAATTTCTCCCAGGCTTCATCGGCTGATTCATAATCTACACGTTCCACCTCAGGACGAGCCTTGATCAGCTCCCCGATCTTTGCTATGTCCTCTTCGCTTGTTCCCTCATCAAAGAACACGGTAATAGGAATTTCTTTTTCCATTTTATGAGTTGCCTGATTTACATTTGTAACGATAGAATAAAAAATACCGAAAAGGAAAATACAGGCTGCCATTGTAAGGACGGAAGCAATGGAGAACATCCAGTTTCTCTTAATATTTTTAATTCCCTGCTTCAGATTAAACCATAATGTACTAGGCCTCATGATACCCTCCTTCTTTCTCATCACTTACGATCACGCCGTCGTGCATGGTGAGAACACGCTTTTTCATGGAGTTTACAATCTCCTTATTGTGGGTAACAACAAGAACCGTAGTTCCTCTCTCGTTAATCTGTTCCAGAAGTGCCATAATCTCCTCTGAAGTTTTCGGGTCAAGATTTCCTGTAGGCTCGTCTGCCAGAAGAATATCCGGACGGTTTACGAGGGCTCTTGCAAGGGCAACTCTCTGCTGCTCTCCTCCGGAAAGCTCATCAGGATAAGATTTATACTTTCCTGCAAGACCTACCTCCTGTAAAACCTCAGGCACACGCTTTCTTATCACACGTGTCGGGCGTCCGATGACACGCTGGGCAAACGCCACATTTTCATATACGTCCCTGTCTTTTAAAAGACGGAAATCCTGGAACACAACGCCAAGTTTTCTTCTGTATTTTGCAACTCTTCTGTGGCGCATTCCTTCCAGACGCTCTCCGCTTACCGTGATCGCGCCTGATGTGGAATCAAGTTCTTTCATAAGCAGCTTGATAAGAGTAGATTTGCCGGATCCGCTGCTTCCTACTACAAACACGAACTCTCCCTTATCCACATGTAAGTTTACATGATTGACAGCCGGAAGACCCGGACCGTATGATTTACTTACATCTTCTAAATCTATCATTAGAACCTCCTGTTTTATCCTGTGATTCTGTTGTTTTCACAGAGCCATATCACTCAGAAACACTAATTTTATCGTTTTGTAACATTATTGTAATATATTCCGTGATAAATTGCAACTGTTTTTTGTATCCAACTTGCGGACTCATTATAGCACAAAGAATTTTAAATGAAAACAGGAAATCCCTTTCTTTTTATTTTGCTTTCAGAATATACAGTCTGGAGTCAAAATCACACCCCTTAAACTGTCCTTCCTGTGCTTCCCCTGACGTAGCGTCGCTTGTGAGAATCCCAAGATTCATAAGCTCATCTCCAAAAAAAGTTCCATTCTGTCCCTCTACGGTATATTCCGCATCTTCCAGAAGTCCGCAGAGTTTCAGTCGTGTATAGCTGCCATTTACAGGATTCAGCACACGATACCAGCCTACAATCGCCGTTTTCTTATCCTCGCTTACAGACATCCACGCTGTCACATTATTTTCAAACGGACTGCTGAGACGGTAAAATGTGCCAAACTGGAACAGTTCTCTGTATTCCTTCATAAAGGCAATCTGTTTTTTCACTTCCTCCTGCTCTTCCTCTGTCAGCTTATTTAAGTCAAGCTCATATCCGAAGGTACCGAAATATGCCACGTTCGCTCTCGTATAAAGAGGTGTCTCTCTGTTAAGCTGGTGATTCGGAGAAACAGATACATGGCTTCCCATAGAACTTACCGGATAACAATAAGAGGTTCCATACTGGATTTTCAGGCGTTCCACCGCGTCTGTATCATCGCTTGTCCAGCCCTGAGGCGCATAATATAAAATACCGGGATCAAATCTCGCCCCGCCGCTTGCACAGGATTCGAACAATATCTCCGGAAATCTTGAAGTAAGACGTTCATAAAGATCATACACCCCAAGAATATATCTGTGGAAAACCTCTCCCTGACGGTCTGCCGGAAGCGCTGCACTGAAACACTCGGTAATGCTTCGGTTCATATCCCATTTCACATAGGAAATTTTTGCATTTCCAAGAATTTTGCTCATCATCTCATAAATGGCATCCACCACTTCTTTTCTTGAAAAATCAAGAACGTGCTGAAATCTTCCATGCGAATTTGTTCTTTCCGGAACCTGTAATATCCAGTCCGGATGTGCTCTGTATAAATCAGAATCTTTATTTACCATCTCCGGCTCAAACCAGAGACCGAATTTCATTCCGAGACTGCTGATACGCTCTGCCAGCCCTTCAATCCCCTGCGGGAGGCGTTCCCTGTTTGCCACCCAGTCTCCAAGTCCTGCCTTATCGGAGCTTCTCTGTCCAAACCAGCCGTCGTCCAGGACAAAAAGTTCCACGCCGCATTCTTTTGCCTTTTCCGCAATTTCCACAATGCGCTCTTCTGTAAAATCAAAATAAGTAGCTTCCCAGTTATTAATAAGGATCGGGCGCGCCTTGTCTCTCCAGTATCCTCTTGCAAGCCGGCGCTGATACAATTTATGGAAGGTCTGGCTTAAATGATTCAGCCCCTTATCCGTGTATGCCATCACTGCCTCAGGAGTCTGGAAGCTCTCTCCTTTTTCCAGTTTCCAGTCAAAGCCGTCCGGGTGGATCCCCATAAGCATTCTTGTGGAGCCGTGTGTATCCACCTCTGCCTGCGCCAGAAAGTTTCCGCTGTATACAAGGCTGAAACCTATGGCTTCTCCCTGAAATTCATCTGCCGTGGGGCGTTTTAAAATCACAAAAGGATTGTGTTCATGGGAGGAATGTCCTCTTCTGCTTCCAACAGACTGGATCCCCTGCTCCAGCTTTCTCACCTTTTCATGACGCTCTCTTGACCAGGCTCCGGAAAACTGAATCCATTCGTAATCGTAATCCGGCAGATCCATGCAAAGGCTCATAGCTGTTGTAAGATGAAGGCTTTCCTCTCCTTCGTTTTCAAAATACGCATTTCTTGCGATCACGCCGCCTTTTGTAAAAATCGTGTAGGAAAGCTTTAAAAGAAGTCCTGTAACCGGATCTTTTAATGTAAGAAAAAGTGTTTCCGCCTCCCCGTCCTCTTCTGTGTATGTTGCCGGGAGCCCGGAAAGCTTTGGTTTTCCCGGAACAACAGAAAAACTCTGATATTTAAAATCAGAAATACGGCTTCCGTTATTCTGCAGCACCTCCACTGCCGGCTGCCGGTAATCTGTATTTCCATACACGCCATATTCCTGTTTTGTATGTTCAAGAGAAAGGCTTTTTTCCCCTTCAAAAACATGAGAACCCATCGCGCGGCAGTAATTTTCCAAAAGATAGGTAAAATCTTCTTTATCGTGGATCCGCTTTCCAAAATAAAGCTGCCCCATATGTCCGTTTTTCAAAACCATCATAATGTAACTGATTTCTTCATTATATAAGTGAAATACGGATGTGCTTTCGTGAAAAATAATACTCATAAAAATCCTCCCATCTGCTGTTTTCAGCATATCTCTATATCCGTATTATAAAAAAATACATCTCCTTCCAAAAGAAGGAGATGTTAAAAATACCATGTAAAATGTTAGATTTGTTCTTTTCTTTTTTCTTTTCTGTACTGAGAAGGCGGCATTTTAAAATGCTCCTTAAAAGTTCTCGTAAATGAAAGAGAATCTCCGTACCCACAGGAACGGGCAACCACCTCTACGGAAAAATCTGTCATCATAAGAAGTTTCTCCGCCTGGCTCATACGAACCTCTGCCAGGTATCTGCTTGGTGACATATGAAGCCCTTTCTGAAACAGCGTATAAAGATAACTTCTGTTTACACATACATAATCCGCAATGTCTGTTACCTTAATATCCTCAAAATAATTGTTTCGGATAAATTCCATTGCTCTTTTCACATAAAGATTTTCGCTCTCCTGTCTGGAAAGAACCGGCATCTCGATGTGCTCTGAGAGAACTGCAAAGAAACGGTAAAGAAGCCCTTCTAAAAATAACTGTCCGGAAAAAGAAGCCTTTTGCTTCTCAAGCATTTCTCCTACAATTTCCTGTAAAATCTTCCCGTTTTCACAGCGGTAAACCGGTTTTTCCGAAGTAAGACCAATTTCTTTTAAGTAATGCTCTGCATTCCTGCCGTCAAAACCAACCCAAAGATACGTCCAGGGTTCTTCTTTATCTGCCTGATAAAAGGTCTGCTGTCCCGGCACGATCAAAAAACCCTGACCAGCTTCCAGCTCATATCGGTTTCCCCCTTCGTAAAAACAGCCTTTTCCCTCTGTAATATAATGGATAATATAATTGGGGCGGACTGCCGGTCCGTAATTATGAAGGGGCATACATCTGGACTGTCCGCAGTAACAGAGATACAGATCTGAAAATCCTCTTTCAGAAAGAAGAAGAGTCTTTGCTTCTTCCATTTTTTAATATTCCAGAGACTCCATATACTTCATGTAGCGGACAACCATAAGCGCGATCTTAAAGGTAATGGCATCCTCAAATACACGAAGATCCAGTCCCGTACTTTTCTGCAGCTTGTCAAGACGGTATACCAAAGTATTTCTGTGAATATAAAGCTGTCTTGATGTCTCTGATACATTCAGGCTGTTCTCAAAGAATTTATCGATCGTCACAAGTGTTTCCTCGTCAAAATCGTCTGGAGACTTGCCGTCGAAAATTTCTTTGATAAACATTTTGCAGAGCGGAATAGGAAGCTGATAGATCAGACGTCCGATTCCCAGAGAACTGTATGCGATCACTTCTCTGTCTGAGAAGAAAATCTTGCCTACGTCGAGCGCCATCCTTGCTTCTTTATAAGATCTGGAAACTTCCTTCAGCTCGCGCACGATCGTTCCGTAAGCCATGTGGATCGTTCCGTCGTTCATGCCCAGCGTATCCAGAATCGCATGAGCAAGACGGTCCATCTCTTCATATCCTTCTCCGTCTTCCAGTTCTTTTACGATGATCACGCTTCTCTCATCTACTGCTGTGATGAAATCCTGACTCTTGCTGCCAAACGCGCTTTTTACAATTTCAATAGAACTGTGCTCTTTCTCCTGCTCCATCTCAAGCATCATAACAACACGGCGCACATCCGCATCAATGTGAAGCTTCTTTGCTCTGTTGTAAATATCCACAAGAAGGAGGTTGTCCAGAAGAAGATTCTTTATAAAGCTGTCCTTATCAAAACGTTCCTTGTAAGCTACGATCAGATTCTGGATCTGGAATGCAGCCAGTTTTCCGACCATATACGTATCTTCGTCGTCACCGTGTGCCACGAGGATATATTCCAGACGATAATCGTCACATACCTTAAAATACTGATACCCTTTCACAAGCTGGCTGTCTGCCTGTGAGCCTACAAACGCCTGAATATCCGTTACCTGAACCTCAAAATCCGGAAATGTAGTGGCTAATAATTTTCCCTCTGTATCAATGATACAAAATTCTGTTCTGGAGATTTCCTTTAATCCCTCCAGTGTATTTTGCAGCACCTGATTTGAAATCATGATTATTCAATCCCTTTCTGTATAAAGTGTATGCTACTGCCGTCATTTTTTAATTTCCGTTCTCATACCTGTTCTTATTTTAATACAAAATAAACAAAAATAAAAGAGGAAAAGCGAAAAAACTTACGTTTTTTTGTTCATTTCTTATAAATTTCTTCCTCTCTCGAAAAAAAAATGAGAGCAGACAGCGCTGCTCTCACTTTTTTCTTATCCTGTTTTATTTTTCAGGCTTATTAATAAACCGCACAAAATGGTAACTTTCTACCATCTGAAAATATTTGACAATCCTGGGGTAAAGAGGCTCTGCCTTTTCCCCGTATTCTTCTTTCACACAGGCTGCAATATCCATTACACTCCGCCTGCCATCAATCAGAGGCCATATAAAAGTCCCAAACCCGTCGAGATGTACTTTCGTATAACGTGGTTTATTGAAAACTTTCTGGGCAATGGTATTAAACATACCTGTATTTTCGATTTCCAGAATTATCTTCTCTTTTAAATCCCTGTGCCATTTTATAGAAGGCGCTTTTTCAGGAATCAAATCAAGATAATTTATCTGCGGCTGATTTTTTTTATTTCTTTTACTCATCAGGCTTTTTTCTTCTTCCAAATAGAAAATTTCAGCAGGAAGAGAATCATAACAAGCATAAGGATTACGCCGCCGATATTTCCAAAGTTGACGCCTTTAAGTGCAAGATTCACTTTTGCAAGAGTAAGAATTGCAAGAAGAATACCTACAAGACCTTCTCCGGCAATCATACCTGCACAGTACAGCGTACCATCTGTTTCCTGTCTTTCTTTTGTCTTCGCATCCACATTTTTTCTCTTTCCAACTGCCCAGCGTACAACACCGCCAAGCATGATAGTTGCATTTAAATAGATTGGCAGGTAAAGACCAATAGCAAACGGCATTACCGGAATATGAAGAATTTCAAGTCCAAGCGCAAGGAACACACCGATGAACACAAGTGTCCACGGAAGGTTTCCGCCCATGATTCCCTCTACAATCATCTTCATAAGAGTTGCCTGTGGAGCCGGAACGTCTGCTCCGCCGTATCCATATGCAGCATCAAGAAGATAAAGGACGCCTCCAATAGCAAGCGCAGCTGCCACAACACCAATCAGCTCACCAATCTGCTGTTTCTTCGGAGTTGCACCAAGAAGGTATCCTGTTTTTAAATCCTGTGATGTGTCACCTGCAATAGCTGCCACGATACAGATTACAGAACCGATTGCAATTGCTCCTGTCATACCGCCCATTCCTGTGTCTCCTGATGCCTTAATGGCAAAAGTAGAAATCAGAAGCGTTGCGATTGCCATACCGGAAACTGGGTTATTAGAGCTTCCGATAAGACCTACCATACGGGATGATACGGTTGCAAAGAAGAAACCGAAAATAACAATCATAGCTGCACCAAGAAGGTTTACCGGAATTGCCGGAACAAGCCAGATGATAAATACCATAGCTACGATTCCAATAAGAATCATATTCATCGGAAGATCCTGAGCCGTTCTTGCTGTACTTGTATTTTTTCCTGTCTTCATGCTTTTCATGGAATCGCGGAATGTAGTCACAATAAGAGGAAGAGATTTAATAAGGGAAATAATTCCGCCTGTTGCAATAGCTCCTGCTCCAATGTATTTTACATATGTGCTCCAGATTGCGGCTGCTCCTCCGTCTGTATACATTTCCATAATGGAAGCAGTGTTTCCAAGCGGGTAATTCATAACCGTATCCGGTCCGAAGAGACAGATAAGCGGAATAATTACAAGCCAGCCTACAATAGAACCAACAAACATAAAGGAAGCAATTCTCGGTCCTACAATGTAACCCACACCAAGAAGAGCAGGGTAAACTTCCATACCGATTTCACCTTTAAAGGATTTAAAAGCAACTGCAACGTCTGCCGGAATTACTTTCAGACCGTCCACAATAAACTTAAATACTGCTGCCAGTCCCATACCAGTAAATACAGTAGAAGCATTGGAGCCGCCTTCCTCACCAGCAAGAAGAACGTCTGCACATGCAGTTCCTTCCGGGTAAAGAAGAGTTGCGTGCTCTTTTACAATTAACGCATTACGAAGGGGCACCATAAAAAGCACACCCAGCACACCACCGCAAAGAGCGATTAATGTAATTTCAACAAGACCCGGTTTGTCACAAAGGCCTTCTTCTGCCCACAAAAATAATGCAGGCATTGTAAAAATAGCTCCGGCTGCCAGAGATTCTCCGGCTGAACCGATTGTCTGGACAATATTGCTCTCCAGAATAGAGTTTTTCTTCATGATAACGCGGATAACGCCCATGGAGATAACTGCCGCCGGAATGGAGGCAGATACAGTCATACCTACGCGAAGACCAAGATAAGCATTGGCTGCGCCGAATACGATTGCAAGGATAATACCCATCACAATAGATGTCACCGTAAATTCCGGTGTGATTTTTTCTGCCGGAATATACGGTTTAAACTCTTTGTTACTGTTCATTTTACCTCTCCCTTTAACATTTTAATGAAATAAAAGTACATCGTTTTACATTATAGCGAATTGCAGTGTAAAATGCAAGCAGTATTATAAATCCATCTCAAGCTGTTTCGTAAGATAACGCCCTACAATCCTGGAAAAATTAGAAATATCCCGAATATAGGCAAAGTCTTTTCCGAAAATCTTTTTCTCCGCTGCCAGGTCTTTTTCTTCTCCTGCAAAAACTCCGAGAACGCTCACGC
This sequence comes from uncultured Blautia sp., assembly GCA_900547615.1. Classification (GTDB taxonomy): domain Bacteria; phylum Bacillota; class Clostridia; order Lachnospirales; family Lachnospiraceae; genus Blautia_A. The sequence continues at coordinate 48,113 of URHH01000002.1, forward strand.
CTTCGCTTCTTAGCCGCCGTACCTGCTCTGCAGTATCCGAAACTGCGTATACCCCCTCATATGGTTTTGGATTTTTGGCATTTGGACGATTAATGACCACATCATAAGGTCTTCCATCGCTTAACACAATCAATATCTTTTTTTCCTCTTCTCTTTTCAAAAGTTCAAAGCCTGCCGCCTTTATTGCCAGCCCATCTCTGTTGTTAGAAGAAGTCACATAATTAAATATATTTTCGTTGGCGCTTCTTGGAGCTTCATATTCACGAAGTCTGTGAAGAATGGTATAATCCCAGAAAGTGCAGTAACTCATTACTCTATTTGGAATTTCCACTGCACTTAATGCTTCGCTTATAATATACGCCTGAAGCGCCACCTCTCCCTGCCTTACCATCTGAGAACCGCTTGCGTCAATCAGCACATCTACCACAAAATCCCCCTGATCTGCTTTCAGTTCTCTTTTAAACACACGTGCTTCTTGGCTTTGTCCTATCCTCCACAGACGTGCCGGAAGAATTGTGCCTCTGTCTGATAAAATCTCCTCTGTCTCACTTCGAAGAACAAGGGATTTTTTCAGAAGCTCTGTTAAAACGGAAATATTACGTTTTACAATTCTGTGCTTGTCGTGATACAGCCATACATTTTTATTTTTCAGCCTTTTTGCGTATTCATACTGATAATTTCGTTTTACCGGATTTTTCAGGATCCCTTCTGTAAAATAAAGGCTGCAGTCCCCGTGAATGCCTGTACACATTTTTCGGTTTATCTTTTTTTCTTCCATTTCTGTAAGATACGTTTTCCCAAAATTCAGCTCCACATAAGTATGTGCCTTTTCCAGAACCTCCGGGGGCAGAACCGTAATTTTCTGTCTGACTTTACGTTTTTCTTCCATCTCCTTTGTGACAGAAGAATCCTCCAGATCCGTCATGCGCTCTGTAAGCTGTTCCACATATGCTTCCAGAGCCTCCTCATACATTTCTTCCGTGAGAAAATCCTCCCAGCCAAACTCTGTCAGCTCTTCCAGGCTCACTGCCATAACGCGCTCCAGATTTCCGAAGCGCTTTTCAAAATCCTTATCTATGATTTCGTTATAAAGACTGTCAATAAGAGCGATCAGACTTTTCGTATCCTCTGTATTTTTCGCCCCGTATACTTTATCGCGCACCTTTTTAAGAGAAGCTTCCACTTTATAACCGCCGTCTTCCAGTTTATCACGGAGCACAGCGATCCGAAGTCTTCCAAGAACGTCTCCATAAGCGGGCAGTACCTCAAACTCCTGATCCAGAATATCCGAACACGCCTGCTTTTGAAGGGAAACAATTCCGGGGCGCTCATCACATATTTTCTCCCCGATGGCCTCCTCTATGCAAAGCTGTGCCAGAGTAGTAAGGCTTCCTTCCTCTGCTCCCATATATATTTTTTTCACCAGATACATTCCCATAAGGTTTTTATCATAAAATCTGGCGAAAGCTCCCTGCTTTACCCCATCATAAAGAGCGATTGCTTTTGAGCGCAGAAAAAGAGACACGTCCGGTTTCATATCCAGAGTATAATCGCCGCTCACTGTCCAGAGGAGATTTCGGATCCTGTTCTGAAGCTCCAGCTCTTTTTCAAAAAGCTCTTCTCTTTCCTGTTCCTCAGTCATATACCGCTTCCCTTCCCCATTCTTTTGGAATCCTTGTACCCACTACGTCCTCCACGATCTCCTTTTCAAAAGTATCAAAGGTTTTATTGATCACGCCCATTTTTACTGCAAGCCAGGGGGAAAGTCCCGCGTCCACAATTTTCATTGCCGCAAGAAGCCCGCGAAGATCAAGGGCTTTTGTGGAAATTTCACTGTTCATGCATTTTAACTGCAGATCCATAAAAATGCCGATAAACTGTTCCACTGCCTTCTCTTTTGCATGAGGAAACATTTTTCTGAAAATAAAATGAAGAGATTCCTCTGTCTGAGGCGGCATATCGATCACCAGAAATCTTGATACAAGAGCTTCGTTTAACTCTCTTGTTCCTGCATATCCGTAGTTCATCGTTCCAATAAAACGTGCGGCAGGGTGAAGGTCTATTTTGTCGTATCCCGGCACATCAATAGAGCGGCGGTAGTCAAGGGTCGCGTGCAGAACAGACACCGCGTCATTTTTCGCCATATTGATCTCATCAAGGACGCCGAAGCCGCCGTGCTCCGCACACTGGTAAATACTCCCCTTTCGAAGGGTGACCTCGTTATTTACAAAAGTATCTGTTCCGATCAGGTCGCCGCTGTTTGTATTTACATGAAAAGACACATTATAAACCGGTCTTCCGAAAATAAAGGCAAGATTTTCTGCAAGGACGTTTTTCCCTGTTGCCTTCGGTCCTGCAAGAAGGAGATTTTCCCCTTTTAAGATCCCCGCAATCGCCATTTCCAGAATTTCTCTTCCGTAAAAAGGCATGGACGGTGAGGATACTCTGTGCTTTGCCTCTTCGTCCACCGGATACGTCTCCCGAAAGTCCTCCACCTTTTTGATGAGCGCAGAAGAAACGCCCTGCTCCTCTAAAAACTCAAGTTCTTTCATCTTCTATTTCTCCTTATATCCTGTTTTTTCTTATACGAAAACAGGGCTGAAAACAGCCCTGCTTTAGTTTCCTGTTTCATATATTTTCATACGTCGCCTGACGTCACGCTGCCGGATTTATACCTCGAAAATCAGGTCTCCATAAGAAGGCATCGGCCACATTTCCTTATCCACGATCATTTCCAGAGCGTCTACCGGAGCACGAAGCGCTTCCATTGCAGGAACGATTCGATTTCTGCAGAAATGCGCTCTGTCCGGTCCTTCCTCATGGGACGGATATTCTGCCACAAGATCTCCGAGGACTTTCATTGCGGCGTTTGTCTCTTTTAAAAGCTTTGACGTTTCTTTTAAAAGTCCGAGCTGTACGCTTGTATCAATATCCCCAACTGCTTTCACTTCATTGATAGACTTTGCAAGAACTGTCGTATATTTGATGACTGCCGGAATGATCTGCTTTGTGGCAATATCGATCATTGTTTTCGCCTCAATGTTGATCGCCTTTGCGTAAATCTCATACTGGATTTCTGCACGGGATTCCAGTTCTGCTCTCGTAAACACGCCGAAGCTTTCAAACAGTTTTACTGATTTTTCTGTGGTAAGCGCAGGAATGGCGTCTACCATAGAGCGAAGGATCGGAAGTCCGCGGCGTTTTGCCTCCTCTTCCCACTCCGGAGCATATCCGTTTCCGTTAAACACGATTCTCTGATGATCGGTTGCGTACTCTTTAATAAGGTCATGCACTGCAAGCTCAAAATCAGGAGCTGCCTCCAGACGGTCACACGCCTCTTTAAACACCTCCGCAGCAATGGTGTTTAACACAACATTGCAGGAAGATATAGAGTCTCTGGAACCGACCATACGGAACTCAAACTTATTTCCTGTAAATGCAAAAGGAGAAGTACGGTTTCTGTCTGTAGCGTCCTTCATAAAATCAGGAAGAGTTTTTACGCCTGTTTCAAGCTTGCTGCCCTTTTTACTGTGCGTTGCCGTACCTGTACTGATGAGCTGTTCCAGCACGTCTTCAAGCTGTTCCCCCAGGAATACGGAAATTACTGCCGGCGGTGCCTCGTTTCCTCCAAGACGGTGATCATTTCCTACATCTGCCGCTGACTCCCTAAGAAGATCCGCATGCTCGTCTACTGCCTTTAAAATACAGGTCAGAACAAGAAGGAACTGAATATTTTCATGAGGTGTTTTTCCGGGCTCTAAAAGATTAATTCCATCATCTGTTGTAAGAGACCAGTTGTTATGCTTTCCGGAACCATTGACGCCTGCAAACGGCTTTTCATGAAGAAGGCAGCGCATTCCATGACGGCTTGCTACTTTTTTGAGAATACGCATCATCATCTGGTTGTGGTCTGCGGCAACATTTGCAGCCTCATAAATAGGCGCAAGCTCATGCTGCGCAGGAGCAACCTCATTGTGCTGAGTCTTTGCAGAAATACCCAGTTTCCAGCACTCCTCGTTTACCTCTTTCATATAGGCGGAAATTCTCTGACGAATTGTTCCGAGATAATGGTCGTCCATTTCCTGCCCTTTTGGAGGCATGGCTCCGAAAAGCGTCCTGCCTGTATATGTAAGGTCTTTTCTCTGCAGCCATTTATCTTTATCAATCAGAAAGTATTCCTGCTCTGCCCCCACAGAAGGCGTTACTTTTTTTGAAGTCGTATTTCCAAAAAGCCGGATAAGACGAAGTGCCTGTACGTTTACTGCCTCCATAGAACGAAGAAGCGGCGTTTTCTGGTCAAGCGCCTCTCCTGTATAAGAACAGAACGCCGTTGGAATACAGAGAGTTCCTCCAGCCGCATCATGACGGACAAAAGCCGGTGAGGTACAGTCCCAGGTTGTATATCCTCTTGCCTCAAAAGTCGCACGAAGACCTCCGGACGGAAATGAAGAAGCGTCCGGCTCTCCCTTTATCAGCTCTTTTCCCGAAAAGCTCATAAGCACCTTTCCGTTTTCCATAGGAGCAGTGATAAACGCGTCATGTTTCTCCGCAGTTACTCCGGTAAGAGGCTGAAACCAGTGACTGTAATGGGTTGCCCCTTTTTCAATCGCCCACTCTTTCATCTCATGGGCCACTACATCAGCAATTTCCATAGACAGCTCTTTGCCTTCCTGAATTGTCTTTTTCAGTTCCTTGTAAACCTTCTTTGGAAGTCGCTCCTGCATGACTGAATCATTAAATACGTCACACCCGAAGGTTTCCGCCACATTGATATACTCTCCCATTCCGTTTTCTCCTTTTTATTCGTTTGTCTTTTTGGTGCTTCTAAGATAAAGATTTAACGCCTCATGCCTGTTTTCAATTTCCACAAGACGGTTGTTTCCTCCAAATTCCCCGTCCAGAGTCCAGGGTACCTCCTCCTCAGACTCTATTGTGATATGGGCAGATTTAAAAGAATGTATTAAATCTGTATTATCTTCCTGAGTCAGAACTGCCGTCAGTATTTCCTGCAGTTCAAGAGGATTTTTCGGTTTCGCAATAAGAGTGACCTCAAACAGTCCGTCATTCATATCCACATTCTTTCCCGTAAGATTTTTAAACCCTCCCACAGACCTGGAATTGGAAATCATTCCGAACATAAAATCATCTTCTACACACAGCTCCTTCGTTGTCACCTTCATATGATAAGACTTTATTGCAAAGAGACGCTTTGCTCCCTCCAGAACATATGCCACATGCCCCAGGATATTTTTTAAATCCTGGTCTGTCTGATAGGAAACATCTGTAAACAGCCCAAAGGCTGCAATATAAGCAAATGTTTTTTCATTAAATTTTCCAATATCACAGTGATACAGCTTCTCCTCCATGATCATGGAAGCTGCCTCCAACATATTTTTCGGCATAAATAAGCTGTTTGCAAAATCATTTGTACTTCCTGCCGGTATGTATCCGATAGGCACAGAACTTTCTTTTTCCATAATGCCTGTCACTACCTCATCCAGAGTTCCGTCGCCTCCGCTGCACACGATCAGGTCTACTTTGCTTTCGTACTCCTTCGCCTTTTCATAGGCGTCCCTCGCCCTCTGTGTAGCATATGTAATTACTTCATAACCGCCTTTATTAAAAATATCCACAATGTCAAGAAGATGGGTCTTGATCTTCCCTTTTCCTGCCTTGGGATTAAAGACGAACAATAATGTTTTTTCCATAATGCGTCCCTCTTTTAAACAAAATGCGTGTAATCTACGCCTTATATCATAAAAAAAACATGAAAAAAAGTCAATGTTTTTCTGTCTCAGATAAGCCCCAAATGAACAAGTCCGTTTCGTATTCCGTAATGGAACATATCCTCTGTCACATAGTCTGCAAGACTCAAAATCTTTTTGGAGCTGTTTCCCATCGCAACCTTATATGCCGCATACTCAAACATGGACAAATCGTTATTGCTGTCTCCAAATACAATAGTATCTTCCCAGGGGATATTCTGGATTTTAATGACTGCCGCAATTCCCACAGCCTTACTGAATCCTTTTGGTATCATTTCTATGGTAGTTCCTGCAAGAGAGCCGCTCTCATGGCGTATGACATCGTAATAGGAAGACAATTCCCTGCATGCTTCTTCTGCACGACACCCGGGTACCATTTTGGCGCTGATCTTATTAATGCGCATTGTCTTTTCATTCCCCTTAATGGGACGCCATTTTTCCCCCAGAGCTTCTGTGATCAGATCTGTATACCAGTTAATTTCTGTTGTATATTCCTCTTTATCATAGTACATAAAATCAGCCCCTTCCATAACAGGAATCAGACCGTTTCTTCTTAATACCTTTACGGAAAGCTCCGCCTCCTGCGGCGTCATTTCCCGGTTAAAAAGGCGCACTCCGTCTTTTTCTATGGTAGCGCCGCACGCGGTGATCATTCCTGTAAACGGAATCTGCTCCAGATACCAGGGAACAAAAGCTCTGCTTCTTCCTGTACAAAGCCATGCTTCATGGCCGTTTTCCACCAGCTTTCGAACAGCTTCTATTGCACTGGCCGGAACGCCTTTTTTCATATCGCATATGGTACCGTCCGCATCAAAAAACACTGCTTTTTTCGTCATAATGTTTTCCCTTCTGTTTTTTGTATTCATAGAATGCAAAAAGACCTCCAGAAATACTGAAGGTCTTGAATAGCGAGAGGGGGATTTGAACCCTCGACACTACGGGTATGAACCGTATGCTCTAGCCAACTGAGCTATCTCGCCACAAGTTTGTGTTCTGCATATCGCGCACACTCAACTTACTTTTCATAGTATATACGCAAACCCGTTTTTTGTCAATACCTTTTTTTATTTTTTTGAATAATTTATTTTTTTCAAACAAAACACACTATTTTATATCTTATTCGACATCTGTTAATGTTGAAAACGGGGAAGCCGCAAACACGGCTTTCCCCATATTTTAACATTTTATTTAAAGTACTCTACGCCGGATTCGAAAATCTGAATATCCTGCTCTCCGTAAATGTTAATGGCAACTCCGTTGTCACGTCGTTCGCTGTGCGCCATTTTTCCGAGAACACGTCCGTCCGGACTTGTAATACCTTCAATATTAAAGTAAGAACCGTTTACGTTCCACTCTTCATTTCTTAAAAGTTCCCCGTCTGCACTTACATACTGTGTTGCAACCTGTCCGTTTGCAAAGAGCTTCTGGATCCATTCTTCGTTTGCAACGAAGCGTCCCTCTCCATGAGAAGCCGGGTTACAGTATACACCGCCAAGCTGTGCTTTCTGAAGCCACGGAGACTTGTTGCTCACCACTTTTGTATAAACCATCTTGGACACATGGCGTCCGATCGTGTTATAAGTCAGTGTAGGAGAATCTGCTTTCTGTCCGCAGATTTCGCCGTAAGGTACAAGACCGAGCTTAATAAGAGCCTGGAAGCCGTTACAGATACCAAGAGCAAGACCGTCGCGCTCATTGAGAAGCTTCATAACTGCTTCTTTGATCTTTGCATTCTGGAATGCAGTCGCAAAGAATTTTGCAGAGCCGTCCGGTTCATCTCCCGCTGAGAATCCGCCCGGGAACATGATCATCTGCGCCTGATTAATGGATTTTTCAAAAATCTCCACAGAATCACGAATATCCTCTGCCGTCAGGTTTTTAAATACCTTTACGTCCACCTCTGCTCCTGCGCGCTCAAATGCACGTGTGCTGTCGTACTCGCAGTTTGTTCCCGGGAATACAGGAATAAATACTCTCGGTTTTGCAGTCTTGTTTTTGCATACGTAAATCTCTTTTGCATCGTAAAGCTTTGTTTCCAGAGAAGCTTCTTCTGTCGCTTCTCCTGACTCTGTTTTAAATACTTTTTCCAGAGTATTTTTCCAGGTGTGAAGTGCTTCTTCCATTGTAATCTCTGTATTTCCATAAGAGAATTTACTGTCTTCTGTCACTTCACCGATCACTGTGTAAGTAATGGAAAGCTCTCCTGCTTTTCCGTCCGGAACTTCACAGATAATATCGCCAAATCCAGGTGCGAAGAAGTCTCTTGCATCAAGATTATGCTCAATTTTTACACCCATTCCGTTACCAAATGCCATCTTACTTACAGCAGCCGCAATACCATGACGGTCAAGGGCATAAGCAGAAATCACTTTGCCTTCTAAGATGTCATTGTGAAGTTTCTCGTACTGTTCCATAAGAGCCGGATAATCCGGAAGATCATATTCATCTCTCGGAGTTCTCAGCCATACAAGTTTGCTGCCTGCTTTCTTAAACTCCGGTGTGATCACGTCCTGAAGTTTTGCAACGTCTACTGCAAAGGAAACGAGAGTAGGCGGTACGTCGATTTCGTTAAATGTACCGGACATACTGTCTTTTCCTCCGATAGACGGAAGTCCGAAACCAAGCTGTGCAGAATATGCGCCAAGAAGAGCTGCGAATGGCTGGCTCCATCTCTTCGGATCTTCTGTCATACGACGGAAATATTCCTGGAATGTAAAGCGGATCTTTTTATAATCGCCGCCTGCTGCCACGATTCTTGCAACAGATTCTGTCACTGCATAAGCTGCTCCGTGATATGGACTCCAGGAAGAAAGATACGGATCAAAACCGTAGCTCATCATGGTAACGGTATTTGTCTTTCCGTTTAATACCGGAACTTTTGCTACCATTGTCTGTGTCTCTGTAAGCTGATATTTTCCGCCGTGAGGCATAAATACACTGCCCGCTCCGATAGAGCCGTCAAACATTTCCACAAGACCTTTCTGAGAGCATACGTTTAAGTCTCCAAGTGTCTCCAGCCATTTTGCCTTCACATCAGAAACTTCCGGACGCTCATGGAGCATATTTCCTTCTTTATTCGGGATTTCAACCTCTACTGCCGTTTCCTGGTGCGCGCCGTTTGTATCAAGGAACGCGCGGGAAATATTCACGATTTCTTTTCCTCTCCAGGAAAGAACAAGGCGCGGGTCTTCTGTTACAACAGCAACAGGAATTGCCTCCAGGTTCTCCTCATTTGCGTATCCGAGGAATGTATCTACATCTTTCGGGTCTACCACAACTGCCATACGTTCCTGAGACTCGGAAATCGCAATTTCTGTTCCGTCAAGACCTGCATATTTTTTCGGAACTTTATCAAGATCTACTTTCAGTCCTGCCGCAAGCTCGCCGATGGCTACAGAGATGCCGCCTGCACCGAAATCATTACATTTTTTGATCATGTGGCTGACTTCTTCTCTTCTGAACATACGCTGGATCTTACGCTCAGTAGGCGCATTTCCCTTCTGTACCTCCGCTCCGCACACTTCGATGGAAGCTTCTGTATGTACTTTGGAAGAACCGGTTGCGCCGCCGATTCCATCACGTCCTGTACGTCCTCCCAGAAGAATGATAATATCTCCAGGATCGGAGTTTTCACGGACAACGGCTCTTCTTGGAGCTGCGCCGAGAACTGCACCGATCTCCATACGTTTTGCAACGTAATCCGGGTGATAGATTTCTTTTACATAGCCTGTTGCAAGTCCGATCTGGTTTCCGTAGGAGCTGTAGCCGTGGGCTGCGCCTCTTACCAGTTTTTTCTGGGGAAGCTTGCCTTTTAATGTTTCTTTTACGGAAACAGTCGGATCAGCCGCACCTGTCACACGCATAGCCTGATATACATAAGTACGTCCGGAAAGCGGATCGCGGATTGCGCCGCCAAGACAGGTTGCTGCGCCGCCGAACGGCTCGATCTCTGTCGGGTGGTTATGTGTCTCATTCTTAAAGTTAATGAGCCACTCCTCTTCTTTTCCGTCCACATCTACAGGAACTACAATACTGCAGGCATTGATCTCATCGGATTCTTCCTGATCTGCAAGTTTTCCCTCTGCTTTTAATTTCTTCATTGCCATGAGGGCAAGATCCATAAGGCAGACAAATTTGTCATCGCGTCCTTTATAAAGGACTTCTCTGTCTGCCAGATACTCTTTGTATGTGTTTTCAATCGGAGCCTTGTAATCTCCCTCTCCAAATTTTACATCTGTAAGCTCTGTAGAGAAGGTTGTGTGACGGCAGTGGTCAGACCAGTATGTATCCAAAACACGGATTTCTGTCACAGACGGGTCACGCTTTTCTTCTCCCTTAAAATATTTCTGGATATGAAGGAAATCCTTAAATGTCATTGCAAGATTTAAGGAACTGTAAAGAGCGCGAAGTTCCTCCTCTGGCATATCCTGGAAGCCCACAAAAATCTTTACATCTTCCGGCTCGTCAAATACAGTCACAAGTGTCTCCGGTTTTTCTGCTCCTGTCTCACGGGAATCTACAGGGTTGATGCAGTGATTTTTAATTGCTGCAAGCTCTTCCTCTGTAATCTCTCCTTCAATTACATAAGTCGTTGCGGAACGAATGATCGGTTTTGCATTTTCATTTAAAAACTGTACGCACTGCACTGCGGAATCTGCTCTCTGGTCAAACTGTCCCGGCAGATATTCTACAGAAAAAACGTGTGCGTTTTCTGCTGTCTCGAATTTCTCCAGATATAAATCATCTACAGGCGGCTCTGCAAATACAGTTCTGCACGCCTTCTCAAATACTTCGTCCTCAATATTTTCCACATCATAGCGAATCAGCTCGCGAACTGCTGTCACATTCTGAATGCCAAGATAACTGCTGATTTCGTGTTTTAATTCTTTTGCCTGTACTGCAAAGGCAGGTTTCTTCTCTACATAAACTCGTCTTACGCTGCTCATGAAAAGCTCCTTTCTTAAAGCCAGTATATACTGTGGCTTGCGCCGTTTCTGGTTTTATAGTATCATAAGTAATATCATTAGTAAAATTAATATATCTTATATTTTTTATTAGTATTACTTATCTAAGAAAGGAACCTTTATGGACATTAATCTTGAACTGTACAAAGTTTTTTATTATGTTGCCACAACCTTAAGTTTTTCGGAAGCCTCACGCCAGCTTTTCATCTCTCAGTCTGCCGTAAGCCAGTCTGTGAAAACTCTGGAAAAAAAACTGAATCACTCCCTTTTCGTAAGAAGCACAAAAAAGGTACACCTCACTCCGGAAGGAGAGCTTCTCCTGCAGCACGTCTCCCCTGCCATTCAGATGTTAAACGAAGGGGAATCCATGCTCACAAGCGGCAATACGCTCACAGGGCAGCTCCGCATCGGAGCCAGCGACACCATCTGCCGTTACTGCCTCATTGACGCCCTTCAGAAATTTCACAAAAGCTATCCTGACGTGCGCATCAAAATCACAAACAGCACTTCCATTGGCTGTGTGGAGCTTCTTGATAAGGGACAGGTTGACCTGATCGTATGCAATTCCCCAAATTCCCACTTAAACACACACAGACAGATGCGTGTGATCCAGGAATTTGAAGATATATTTGTGGCAAACCCGGAGTATTTTTCTTTTGCCGGGAAAGAGGTGGATTTAAAACAGCTTCTTGATTTTCCCATTCTCATGCTTTCTCAGAAAAGCACAACAAGCGAATACCTTCATCAGATTTTCATGGCACAGGGGCTTCGTCTCATTCCGGAAGTGGAATTAAACAGCAACGACCTCCTTCTCGATCTTGCCCGGATTGGACTTGGTATTGCCTGCGTACCGGACTATATGTTAAAGCATCAGACGTCGCTGCTTCCGGTTCCCTTAAAAACGCCCCTGCCTCTCAGACAGATTGTTCTTGTGCAACACGATACCCTCCCTCTGTCTCCTGCTGCCAAACGTTTTATGAGCACCTTTCTGGAAAATCAGGAAACAGCTCCCTGATCACCTGGGAAACCGTCTGTATTTCTGATATTTTCCAGGCGTCTGCCCCGCAGAAAAGAAGAGCATTCTCCACATTTCCCTCTGCTGCCTGTATAAGCGCCTCTGTGATACAGTAAGGAATTTCTCCCGGATTGCAGCGGCGCAGACATTTATGGCATTTGCAGAGTGTTTTCTCCCCACGTTCCACCTTTTCCAGAAACTTATTATGTATGGCGCGTCCCGGCATTCCCACCGGACTTTTTACAATGCAGATGTCCTCTTTTTTTGCCTGAATATATGTCTCTTTATATTCCGGAGCCGCATCGCACTCTTCTGTTGTCACAAACCTGGTTGCAACCTGCACTCCGTCTGCCCCAACAGAAGAAGCTTCTTCCGCTTTTTCTCTGCTGTCAATTCCTCCTGCCAGGATTACCGGGATTTTGTTTCCGTACTTTTCCTCATACGTTTTCACAAGCTTTAAAATTGCCTTCACTTCTTCTTTATATTTATCCTCTGTAAAAAAATCAAGCTGCTCTTTTGTAAAGCCAAGATGACCTCCCGCCTTCGGACCTTCCACCACAAGAAAATCCGGGATTTTTTTATACTTTTTATCCCAGTATTTCAAAATCACAGAAGCAGATTTTTCCGTAGATACGATCGGGGCTATGGCAGTATCGCTTCCTTCTGTATACGCCGGCAGATCTGCCGGAAGACCTGCGCCTGAGGCAATAAAATCCACGCCTGCTTTTACAGCTTCTCTTACATAGCTTTCGTAACCGTTCATCGCCGTCATAATATTCATTCCTATGACACCGTCTTTTGAAAGAGTTCTCGCCTTCCCCACCTCTTTATGAATGGCGCGTAAGTTGGCTTTCAGAGGATCTTCATCAAAATCCGGCTCCCGAAACCCGATCTGCGCAGCGGAAATGAC
>URHH01000003.1 GCA_900547615.1 uncultured Blautia sp.
CCCATCCATCGGCAAGACCGCAGCGGATAGACTGTTTTACAAGAGCTTCCGGAAGGGAAGAACATCCCATATGTGTCATATGTAAGGAAGAGGAAACTTCACGGTCGATTGCGCGCGGTGCGATTTCGTCCTCAATCAGTTTTTCTTTCTGTCCTGCCGGCATTCTGTCAAGGAATCTCTGGTATCCGAATGGCTTACCATATTCCATAAGACCAACTTCAGCAACCTCATGAGCCAGTGCGTAAATATCTTTTCCTTCTGTTTCAATTCCCCATTCTTTTGCAATACGGATCAGTTTCTCAGGATCTTTTACCTTGTAGTTTCCGTCTTCTGCTGTACAGTGAAGAGTATGGCAGATTTCACGTCCGTGGTCAGAATGAGCAGATGCTCCGCCTGCTGTAAATTTCAGATAGTTACGGCCTACGATGCCGTGTGCGTCACATCCGCAGATTCCTCTCGGAGCCTTGGAAGTAATACGACATGGTCCCATAGAACAGATACGGCAGCAGATACCCTGCTCACCAAATTTACAGTGTGGAGTCTGATTCTTTACACGCATCTGCCAGGAATCAGCACCAACCTTGGCACCAGTCTCCAACAGTCTGTTAGTGGCAGCTTCAAATTCTTCCACTGTAGTTAATTTGAATTCACTCATTATAGACCTCCTTTAAATTGTACATCCCATATGTACTTTGTCTTTCATGAAAAATTTTATAATAAGCCCGCAGGCAGGAACCCATCCCCGCCCATGGGTTATTCTCCTGTAAAAAAAAAGTGTAACGCTATTTACTTCAAGTATACAGAAGTACACTTGAAGTAAATATAATAATCTTTATGATAACTCAAGTTTGTCCACGATCGCACGAAGAGCCATTTTTACCGGATTATCTTCCGGAAGGGATGCAGTAGGGCGTCCCTCGCAGTCATACTGATACACGGTATCATCCTGCGGAACCACGCCTAAAAGATTCAGCTTCTGATTTTCGATTTCCTCGCGGATCCCATCGTTCAGCTCGCCTTTTGGCGCTCTGTTGATAATCAGTCCCACTGTCTTCGGGTGCATGTCGCACTCTTCGATCAGCCTTGCAATCCTGCCCACCGCCTGCACGCCTCTTCTGGAGCAGTCGCTTACCAGAATTGCCGTCTGCATAGTAGGAAGAACACCTCTGCTGATGTGTTCCATACCCGCCTCGTTGTCCACTACAAAATACGGATAATTATTCTGATATTTTGCAAGCTGGGACTGGAGAAGTCCATTGACAAAACAATAACAGCCCTTGCCCTGTGTTCTTCCCATTACAAGCAGGTCAAAATCATCATCTTCAATAAGAGCGTCCTCAAATCTCATCTCTGCGTAGTCCGCCTTGGAAACACCTGCAGGAATCGGATTCTCCTTTGACATTTCCGCGCGTGCAATTTCTTCACGCACATCGCCAAGAGTTGTATCCACCTTCACTCCAAGCACTTCATTAAGATTGGAATTCGCATCAGCATCTACTGCAAGAACAGGACCCTTTCCCTGCTCGCAGAGATATTGAACCAGCATTCCGCATAAAGTTGTCTTTCCTACGCCGCCTTTTCCGGCGACAGCAATTACATGTGCCATAAAACCTGATGCCTCCTGATTATACTAATGTACGCATACCGCTTCTGTCGATGATCTCAGATACGTCTTTCCATTTGTTTAATGCGTAAAGATGAATGCCGTTTACACCGAGAGCACGATATTCGTCGATCTGTCTGATTGTGTACTCGATTCCCTCTTCTTTGAATCTTGCTTTCTTTCCTTCCACGTCCGCATCGAATGGCTCTTTGTCAAACGGATTCGGGAAGATCCAGTTTCTGGAAATGATCTCGCAGAGTTCACGCGGCATTACGCAGGCATTACGGGAAAGCGCCATGTTGATTGTAGCTGCCTGGTCAAGAATCGGCATGATACCTACGTCTACAGGCATAGTAACGCCGGCTTCACGGATTGCATCGAGCCAGTATTTGAACTGTTCCATATCCCAGCAAAGCTGTGTCATGATGTAATCTGCGCCGTTATCCTGTTTCTGTTTCAGAACCGCAATATCAGACTCAAGGCTTCTGCAGGAGATGTGTCCTTCCGGAGAACCTGCAACTGCGATCTCGATCTTGTCGCCAAACTCTTTGCGCACATATGCTACAAGGTCTGTTGCATATGCGAAATCTCCGCCTGTTCCTGTCCAGCCGAAAGGAAGGTCTCCGCGAAGTGCAAGCATATGATCAACGCCGTTGTCAAGATAATTCTGTAACTGATCTTTGATGCCTTCTGCAGTATTTCCGATACATGTGAAATGTGTTACCGGGATTGTGCCTGCATCTTTGATCATCTTACATACGTCCATGTTTTTACCAACGTTTGTTCCGCCGGCTCCGTATGTACAGGAAATGTATTCCGGTTTGTATTTGCAAAGATGCTCAATTGTTCCCGGAAGATTCTCCATACCTTTGTCTGTTTTTGGTGGGAACAGCTCAAAGGAAAGGAGCATTTTCTCTTTCATTGCTTCTGCTAATTTCATAGTTACGTACCTCCACGTCTTTTTTTATTGATCCAAAGGCTCTCGCCTTGTAGATTCCGTATGTTTAAAATACAGTTCTCTAAAGCTTACTCGCAGGAAAGCTTTACAATGCTGTTTGCCAGATCCACCATAAGAATGCTTCCTTCCACAACTCTCTCGTCCCCCATAATATCTCTGAGAACGATACGGCTTCCGTCCACATCAATACGGCTTACATTTTTAAAGATCACAGAGTCATCGCTCTGTTTATAAACAGTTGCAAGACACATTTCTTACCCCTCCTTACTTCAGTTCTTCTTTTACAAGAGTAAGGGCAAGACCGAGACGCATATTTCCCTTCTGGAAATCGGAAACGCCTTCTTTGATCGTTTTGGCTGCTGCTTCCATTCCCATCTTCTGAAGGTTGTCTGCCATCTGGTCAAGCTCTGCTGCATGGTGCTCATTGTGCTGGAGCATATAAGTTAAAAGCGCAACTGTCTCATTCTTACAGTCTCCTCCTTCACAGGAACCGCAGTGAGTGTGTCCGCAGCCTTCGTCATGAGAATGCTCATGGCTCTCTCCTGCTTCATGGCTGTGTGTATGTGTATGTTTCACACCATTTTCATGAGTATGCTCATGACTATGCTCATGACCGTGGTGAATCAGATTGCCATTTTCATCTTTAATTAAATGCATAGATTACTCCTTTCTACTCTGTCCCAGCCTCTTTTACCTAAAAAAGGGCAAAGTTGTGACAAGAATTTATCAATTATATTCATTATACATCTTTCTCCCGGTATTATCAAGGATATTATATGAAATATTTCTCAATAGTTCTTCTTTTTTCCCAGTAAATAACTGTGATTTTTGACAGAAAATGTGATGTTTTTAACCTATTTGTCTTATTTTTAACAAAGTCCTTGTAGTAAATTTGTAACATAAATGATGTGATTCTTTCACATTTTTATGGTATACTTTACCAGATACAAAATACATAACTGTTTTTGAGGAGGAATGAACCGTGAAACAGACTGTTTTTCTGAACAACAACAGAGAAATGCCCCTTTTAGGACTGGGTGTATATAAACTTACCGATCATACAGAAGCGGAAACCGCCATTTCATCCGCGATTCACTGCGGCTACCGGCTGATAGACACTGCCTCTGTATACAAAAACGAAGAGCTTGTAGGACATGCCATCGAAAAATCCGGAATCTCCCGCAGAGAATTATTTCTTACTACCAAGGTATGGAACACTGCGCAGCGCCTTGGCGACATCGAGGGTTCTCTCTCCAGAAGCCTGGAACGTCTGAAAACAGATTACGTGGATCTGTATCTTGTCCACTGGCCGGTTCCCGGCTGCTATACAGGAACCTGGCTGGAAATGGAGAAACTCCTGGAAAGCGGGCGCGCCCGTTCTATCGGCGTCAGCAATTTTGAAATCCGCCACCTGGAAGAATTAAAACACGTTTCCGGTATTATACCTGCTGTAAATCAGATTGAATGCCACCCTTTGTGTTATCCGAAAGAACTGATTGAATACTGTCAGGACAACAACATACAGGTACAGGCATACGCTCCCCTTGGAAGAGGGGCCTATCTTGACAATGACGCCATGTGCGTCCTGGGCACAAAATACGCAAAAACCCCTGCGCAGATCGGGCTTCGCTGGGCAGTGCAGAAAGGAATCTCCGTTATCCCGAAATCAGCCAATCCAGAACGAATTTTAAGCAACAGTGAAATTTTTGACTTTGAAATTGAAGAAGAAGATATGGCTATCATCGATACCTTAAATGAAAACCTGAGAACTTCCAGCATTCCGGAAGATTTAAGAGACATTCCGTTTTAAAATCTCATCACTTTTATCTTCTGACTACACAGAAAAGGCAGACGCATTCGCATCTGCCTTTTCTGTTCTGTTTTATTCCCACGGAAGCATGGGAGTCTCTACCTTCTTATCGCGAAGCATCAGGTCCATCACTGCCTCTGATGCCGCTTTTCCTTCAAAAAGAACTTTATTAACCTCTGTGATAATAGGCATTTCCACTTCGTATTTCTCTGCAAGTCCTTTTGCAGCCTTTGCAGAATACACGCCTTCCACCACCATCTCTACTTCCTTCATCGCCTCTTCCATTGTGCGGCCCTGCCCCATCAGAAAGCCAGCTTTTCTGTTCCTGCTGTGTACGCTTGCACAGGTAACGATCAGATCTCCGATTCCCGAAAGACCGTAGAAAGTTTCTGCCTTTGCGCCCATTTTCACCCCAAGCCTTGCAATTTCCGCAATTCCTCTTGTGATAAGAGCAGCTTTTGTATTATCTCCATATCCAAGACCGTCTGCTGTTCCTGCTGCCAGAGCAATCACATTTTTAAGAGCGCCCCCAAGTTCCACGCCGAGAATATCCGGAGTCGTGTACACACGGAACACAGGGCTCATAAAAATCCCCTGAAGATACTCTGCAGTTTCTCTTGTGCGGCTGCTCACTACACAGGTGGTAGGAATCCCTTTTCCCACCTCTTCCGCATGACTTGGACCGGAAAGGACACAGACGTCTGCATTTGGGATTTCTTCCTCAATAATCTCACTGAGCGTCATAAGCGTCTTTTCTTCCACGCCTTTTGCCACATTTACGATTTTCTGATTCTCTCTCACAAACGGCGCCATCTGATGCGCCGTGCTTCTCGTAAACGGAGACGGAACCGCAAGAACTGCCACATCCGGCTCTTTCAGGCATTTTTCCAGATCTGTGGTGATTTCCATCTCCGCCGGAAGGATCACTCCCGGAAGCTTTGAGGTATGCTCTCTTTTTTCCCGGAGCATCTCCACCTCATGTTCCAGAGCAGACCAGAGAGTCACCTCATGTCCGTTATTATAAAGCAGCAGGGAAAGCGCCGTTCCCCAGCTTCCCGCTCCTAATACACTGATTTTTGCCATACGTTTCACCCTTACCCTTTCTTCCCGGATTTTCCCAGGAAAATCTTATTTTCAGTACCCGCAAGAAGGCGGAGAATATTTGCTCTGTGACGAAACAGCGCCAGCAGCGTAAGCGCCGCCATAACTCCATACAGTTCCATTGTATGAGGCGTATCCATACCGTAGCTTCCCATCTGTCCAAAAATCACCATGCAGATAAAGGCAGCCACGTAAGCACTGATAGAGCACAGAGACACATAATGCGTTGCAAAAAACAATACGAAAAACAAAACGAAACAGACCGCAAAAATCCTCCAGTCAAAAGCAAGGATCAGTCCCACTGACGCAGCAATGCCTTTTCCTCCTCTAAACTTCAGATAAACAGGGAAGTTATGTCCTAAAATACATCCTGCCGCCGCATAAAGGCTCAGAAGAGGAAGGATTTCTCCATAGTCTTCTCTGAAAAGCGCCTTTACGATCAAAATGGCAGCCACACATTTCAGACAGTCGCAGAGAAGCGTGATCGCCCCTGCTTTTTTTCCAAAGGTACGAAGCGCGTTTGTTGTTCCCGCATTTCCGCTTCCATGTTCCCGTATATCTGTTTTATGCAGTCTTCCAATAATATAGGAAGTCTGAAACAAACCGCATACATATCCGATAGCCAAGCAAATCAAGCGTTCCATAATTTCTTTATTCCTTCTCTCCCCGCTCCCGGATAATAAATTTGAGGGAAGTTCCCCTGAAACCGAAAGCGTCCCGTACTTTATTTTCGATATATCTTGTATAAGAAAAGTGCATCAGCTCTTTATCGTTTACAAAGATTACAAAAGCAGGCGGTTTTACCCCTACCTGAGTCATATAGAAAATCTTAAGCCGTTTTCCTTTATCAGACGGAGGCTGCTGCATGGCAACTGCCTCGGAGAGAATTTCGTTTAACACGCCCGTCTGCACGCGGAGGGTCTGGTTCTCGATCACTGTGTCAATGGTTTCAAACAGCCTCGGGATCCTCTGTCCTGTTTTGGCGGAAATAAATATAATCTCTGCATAAGGCATATAGGCAAGCACTTCCCGGATACGGTTTGTATGCTTGTAAATAGTCTTATCATTTTTTTCGATGGCATCCCATTTATTTACTGCGATGATCACACCCTTGCCTCTTTCATGGGCAATTCCCGCAATTTTTGCATCCTGCTCGGTAACGCCCTCTGTGGCGTCGATCATGAGCACAACGATACTTGCGCGCTCCACTGCCGTCACAGTACGGATCACGCTGTATCGCTCGATCTCCTCTTTTACCTTTCCTTTTCTTCGAAGACCGGCAGTATCAATAAAAATATAATCTCTTCCCTGCCATTTTACTTTTGTATCTACTGCGTCCCTTGTAGTTCCCGCAATGTCGGAAACAATGACACGCTCCTCGCCGAGAAGCTTGTTTACAAGAGAAGATTTTCCTACGTTTGGTTTTCCTACAATGGCAATTTTCGGTATATCCTCGTCTTCCTCTTCTCCCGCGCCTTCTGGGAAATGTTTTACGATCTCGTCCAGCATATCACCGATGCCCATGCGGTTTGCAGCAGAAACAGGAACCGGTTCTCCAATCCCGAGGTTATAAAACTCGTATACGTCCATCATATATTTCTGCATGCTGTCCACTTTGTTTACTACAAGGACAACCGGTTTTCCGCTTCTTCTGAGCATGTCTGCCACTTTGGCATCGGAATCTACAAGCCCCTGGTGCACGTCCGTGATAAACACGATCACATCTGCCGTATCAATGGCAATCTGCGCCTGCTCTCTCATCTGGGAAAGAATAATATCGCTGCTGTCCGGCTCAATTCCTCCTGTATCAATTAAAGTAAAATTTTTATCAAGCCAATTTACATCTGCATAAATTCGGTCTCTTGTAACGCCCGGCGTATCCTTTACAATGGAAATTTTCTCACCTGCCAGCGCATTAAACAGTGTGGATTTCCCCACATTGGGTCTTCCCACAATTGCAACTACCGGTTTGCTCATACATTTGTCTCCTTTTTCGTTCTTTCTGTTCTGGCGAGCCGATGACTGCATCTACCAGGTCACTGCCGCCGCTGTCTACTACTGTAATGGGAACTTTAAGCTCCCCGGAAAGCTCTGAAAGCGTCACATCATCAAGAAATACTTCCTCCCCGTCCCGCAGCATGCTGCACGGAAGGAAAAGACGCTCTCCCAGTTCCTTTCCCTTTAACTGTTCCATTAAATCCTGCCCTGTGATCAGGCCGGAAACTGTAATATTCTCCCCGAAAAAGCGGTTGATTACAGGCTGCACCTCCACGCAGACGCCGGGGAATTTTTCCTGAATGCTCTCCATGTGCTTTTTCAGGAAAGGCGCTGCCAGAAGCCCGGTTGCCAGTGTTCCCCGAACCTGTCTTTCGTCTCCCTCTTTCTCACTGAGATATTCCTTTACCTCTGTATCAAGAAGCCGGAGCATTCCCACTCCGTTCTCAAGCTGGAGATACCCGTCGTACCGCTCTTCTTCCGGAAGCTCTTCTCCCGCAAGAATATACCATTCGTCGGACGCGTGGATAAAATGGATCCCATGCTTTTTCATCATTTTTTCCTGCCAGCAGTGAATGGTTTTCAAAACCTCTTTTGCGTCCTCCCTGCCAAATGGCTCAAGAGGATAAAGACCGTCTCTGAATTTCGAAAGTCCGACCGGCACTACGGAAACGCTCTGAAGCACAGGCGCATATTCAGAAAGCTTTGAAAGACTGTATTCCAGCTCTTCCTTATCGTTTACGCCTTTACACAGAACGATCTGTCCGTTCATGGTAATGCCTGCCTCATAAAGCGCATCTGCTTTTTTGAGCGCTTCCCCTGCAAAACGGTTATGGAGCATCTCACAGCGAAGCTTCGGATTCATAGTCTGAAAAGAAATATTGATCGGTTCCAGATGATACTGAATGATCCGCTCGATGTTATGATCGCTCATATTTGTGAGCGTTACGTAATTCCCCTGAAGGAAAGAAAGTCTGGAATCGTCATCCTTAAAATAAAGGGTATCCCGCATTCCCGGCGGCATCTGATCAATAAAACAGAAAATACACTTATTACAGCAGGAACGGTACTCATCCATCAGACCGTTCTCAAATTCTGCACCAAGATCCTCCTCATACTCCTTCTCTACCTCAAGCTCCCATACTTCTCCGTCCGCCTTTTCGATCAGAAGCTCCACATATTCCTCATTCATGAGATAGCGGTAATCAAACACGTCCTCCACAGGCTGTCCGTTTACGGAAAGAAGGGCGTCTCCCGGGGCAAGTTCAAGTTCTTCTGCAATACTTCCCGGAAGGACAGAAGAAATAATATGCTTCTTTTCTTTTTTCATGTTTACCTCAACTGAGGCAGTTTTCAATTCTGCCTGTCTATCTTCAAAAGGGCATTGATACCCATGATTTATCATTATCTTCATTATCATACCAATTTTCCGGGTAAAAATCAATAAATTCCTTGACGATATTTAGGGCAAATGTTATAAATAAAGATAGAGCTTTATTTTTTCAAGAAAATTTAACATCATACTTAGGAGGATACTATGCCAAACATAGAATTATTGGAGAAATCTATGCCTGTTGCCCCTATTCGTATTGCCGCACTGGCAGGATGCCGCGAGCTTGCAGAGGAAGTAGACAGGAAGCTGGTAAAATTCCGCAAGGAGCTTGTTTCCAGAAAACAGCTCAGCATCATCCCTCAGGGATACAGCGAGAACACTTTCCTTGTAGACTGTGAGTGCCCGCGCTTTGGTACAGGAGAAGGAAAAGGCTATATCAAAGAATCTGTCCGCGGTACAGACCTTTATATCATGGTTGACATTACCAACTACAGCCTGACTTATTCCGTATGCGGACACGAAAATCATATGTCTCCTGATAACCACTATCAAGATTTAAAGAGAATCATTTCCGCAGCTACAGGAAAAGCGCACAGAATCAATGTCATTATGCCGTTCCTGTATGAAGGCCGTCAGCACAGACGCTCCAAAAGGGAATCTCTTGACTGCGCTCTCGCATTAAAGGAACTGAGCGATATGGGTGTTTCCAATATCATTACTTTTGACGCCCACGATCCGCGTGTACAGAATTCCATTCCGCTGAACGGATTTGATAACTTCTTCCCGACTTACCAGTTCTTAAAAGCACTTGTACGCAGTGTTCCGGACTTCCATGTGGACAACGATCACCTCATGATCATCAGCCCGGACGAAGGCGCAATGTCAAGAGCTGTTTATTTTTCCAATATCCTTGGAGTAGATATGGGTATGTTCTATAAACGCCGCGATTATTCTACTATCGTAAACGGCAAAAACCCGATCGTGGCTCACGAGTTTCTTGGTGACTCTGTAGAGGGAAAAGATGTTGTCATTATCGACGATATGATCTCCTCCGGAGAAAGTATGCTTGATGTGGCAAAACAGATCAAAGAACGTCACGCAAACCGCGTATTCATCTGTACAACCTACGGCCTTTTCACAGACGGCCTTCATAAATTTGATGAATATTACGAAAAAGGCTGGATTGACAAGGTAATTACCACAAACTTAAATTACCGTATTCCTGAGCTTCTGGAAAAGCCATATTATGTAGAAGCAAATATGAGCAAATATCTGGCAAGCATCATTGACATCATCAACCACGATGTGTCTGTCGAAAAAGTTCGTTCCAGCAACGAAAAGATCATGGATCTTATGAAACGCCTGAAAGGCTGAGAAAAAGGCAAAAAGAAACGGCAGCTTCCGGTTTTCCGGAAAAGCTGCCGCTTGTTTTATTTTCTCTATTTTTCCTGCTTTCTGATCCCCAAAAACGCCGCAAGATTTCCTCTCTTTCCTTTTGACGCCCTGTGAGAAAAAAGAAATTCCGGATTATGACAGGTACAGATTCCCGACATGGAAATATGACTTTCCCGTATTCCCGCCTCCATCATGGTCTTTCTGTTCGCCTCCCACAGATCAAGCTGATATTTCCCGTTTTCTTTTTTATAAAAAAGAGAATCCCAGTCTTTTTCAGGGAAGCTTTTCTGAAATGCCTCAATGACGTCTTCGCTTACTTCATAGCACTCCTGACAGATAGAAGGTCCTATGGCGCTATATAAATCCTCCGGTCTTGTCCCGTAAGCTTCTCTCATTTTTTCCACGGTCACAGCGCCGATTTTTCCGGCAGTTCCACGCCAGCCGGAGTGAGAAAGCCCCACTGCCTTATGAACAGGGTCTACAAAGAAAAGGGGCACGCAATCTGCATAAAACGTAGCAAGAATAAGCCCCGGAACATCTGTCACCATGCCGTCCACATCTGTGTACGGCCGGGGCTTCGTAATTCCGCTGCCCCTGTCTTCTTCCGTTATCACGCGTACATTTGTGGTGTGCGTCTGGTCTGAAGTCACAATATCCTCAACAGAAAAACCCAGCGCATCCGCCATGCGCCTGTAATTTTCCCGGACCGCCTCTTCTTCGTCTCCTCTTGTAAAACTTAAATTCATAGAGGAATAAATTCCCCTGCTGACACCTCCAAGCCTGGTGCTGAAGCCATGCACCACCCGGGGGATTTTTTCAAAAGCAGGATAAGAAAGATAGGTAACGCCCTTATTCTCTCTTATCTCCATTTTTCCTTTCGTTTCTCCGCTCCAGATAATCTCCAAAATCTTCCTCCTTACAGACAAAAATCAAAGGCATTTTTTATCCAGGAAATTTTTTCTTCCTTCCCGTCAATTCCCACCACGTCAAATCTGCAGGGAATATCCATATTTCCCACAAAGCAGGCAAGATAATACCTGGCTGCTCTGCATATCCGTCTCTGTTTTCTTTTATCCACCGCCTCAAGAGAAGTTCCTTTTTCTATTCCCTGCCTGTATTTTACTTCCACAAACACAAGAAACTCCCCGTCTCTGGCGATCAGATCGATCTCGCCCTGCCTGCATCTGTAATTTCTCTCCAGAATAAAAAGCCCCCGGCTTTCCAGATATTCTGCTGCCAGGTTCTCATAACGGGCTCCTGTCTGCCTTCTGTTTTCATTTCCACTCAGTAAAATCTCCCCCGTTCCCAAAAAGCTTACACAAAATGTCCGATAAAGGACTTTCTGTGAATGGGGCTTGGACCGTATGTTTTCAAAGCCTCAATATGCGCCGCTGCTCCGTATCCCTTATTCGATGCAAATCCATACTGAGGCATGAGCTTATCATACTCTTCCATCATTCTGTCCCTTGTCACCTTTGCCACAATGCTCGCAGCAGCAATAGACACGCTCTTTGCATCGCCTTTTATAATGGGAACCTGCGGAATGATAACTTCCGGTATGGTCACTGCGTCATTTAAAAGAATCTGCGGCGTAACGGATAGTTTTCCTACCGCCTCCCGCATTGCCTCATATGTCGCCTGCAAAATATTGATTTCATCAATTCTTGCAGGGGAAGCCATTCCAAGTCCTACAGAAACAGCCTCTTTCATGATCACCTCATAAAGCTCTTCCCTCTTTTTTGCGGTAAGCTTCTTAGAATCGTTTAAATAAAGAATCCGGCAATCCCTTGGAAGAATCACGGCACACGCCACAACAGGACCTGCAAGAGGACCTCTTCCCACCTCATCAATTCCGCACACATACCCAAGATGTTCATATTTTCTTTCATACTGCTTCATCTCTTCTGTGCGCACAAGCTCCGCCTGATAAGCCGCTTCTTTTTTTTCATATTTCTCAATGAGCTTCTGTACGCCGCTTCTTTTATCCTCTCTGTATTTTTCAAAAAGAAGCCCATAATCCTTTAAGGAAGTGTTCTCAAATTCTTCTTTTATCTCCTGAATTTTTATCATTTTCTGCTCCTTTAAGCCCACTCAAGAGTAATTCGTCCGATTTTTCCGCTTCTGAATTCTTCAAAGAGAATTCCTGTTGCTTTTGTATAATCCAGCTCTTCTCCTTTTTTCAGACAGCCTCTGACCCTTGCAATCTCTCCCAGGATTTCAACCGGAAGTCCTTCCTCCGCAATATTGTATCGTTTTTCAAGTGCGCCGGGGTAATTTTTACAAAGATAAGAGATAAGTTCAAGAGCCAGCTCTTCCATATTCAGTATATCGTCCTTTACCGAACCGATAAAAGCAAGACGCTTTCCAACCTCCTGATCCTCAAATTTTGGCCAGAGAATCCCCGGCGTATCAAGAAGCTCCACATTTTTGTTCAGTCGGATCCACTGTTTTCCCTTTGTGACACCTGGTTTATTTCCTGTTTTCGCACAGGCTTTTCCCGCAAATGTATTGATAAACGTGGATTTTCCTACATTTGGAATGCCTGCAACCATCGCACGAATGGGTCTGTTCTTAATCCCTCTTTTTCTGTCTCTCTCTGTTTTTTCCTTACAGGCTTCCTGGATCACATTCTGCACAAGCTTCATTCCTGCGCCGTTTCTGGAGTCGACTTTTACCACGTAAAAGCCTTTTTCCTGAAAATATGTCTTCCACGCCTCGTTCTGTGCCTCATCTGCAAGGTCCGCCTTATTCAGAAGAATCAGCCGCGCCTTGTTTTTTCCGATTTCATCTATGTCCGGATTCCTGCTGGAAAGCGGCACACGAGCATCCACAAGCTCGATGATCAGATCAATGAGCTTTACATCCTCCTGCATCTGCCGTTTTGCCTTGGTCATATGACCTGGATACCACTGAACATTCACGTCTTTCACCTAACCTTTCAAAAATCCTATTTTCTTTAACGGAGAAATGGTAAACCAGAGTTTCCCTTCTATGTATTTCTTATTTACAAGTCCTATATCTCCGTGGCGGCTGTCCTCGCTGTTGTTTCTGTTATCACCCAGAACAAAATATTCCCCGTTCTGCAGGGTGACAGCCGTCTCCGCAATCCCTCCGCTGTTCATTTCAGGAAAATCTTTTCCCTCTTCGTATAAATCTCCGTTTATAAATATCTGTCCGTCCTTGATCTGCACAGTCTCTCCCGGAAGCCCGATCACCCTTCGGATATGAAGAGCCGCTTCATCGCTTGCATTTGTTTTAAATACAATCAGATCTCCACGTTCCGGTTCTGACATACGATAGCTCAGGCGGTTTATAAAAAACCGTTCTCCAACAGAAAGCGTCGGTTCCATCGAGCTCTCCTGCATAGTGACAGACTGAAACATCATAATTGCCACAAGAGCAGCAAACGCAAGAGTCACTATAATCTGGAACGTCCACGTAAGAGCATTTCTCACTCTTGTGTCTTCCAGTTTTTCCTTCGCCTGTATGACTCTCTTATTTTCTTTCCATTTTCCGTTTCTCCAGTCGTGTTCCTTCATCTTCCCACCTGCCTTTAATATTTCCCAGTATGGAAAAAGAGGGACAATAGCGAATGTTATTGTCCCTTCTTTAAACTATGCGATTATTTTATTATCTTACGCGCTCTTTTACTTTTGCAGCTTTACCTACACGATCTCTTAAGTAGTTCAGTTTTGCACGGCGTACTTTACCATGACGGATAACTTCTACTTTTACTACGTGCGGGGAGTGTAATGGCCATGTTTTCTCAACGCCAACGCCGTTGGAGCTCTTTCTTACTGTGAAAGTTTCTCTTGTGCTTCCGCCCTGTCTCTTGAGAACAGTACCTTCAAAAATCTGAATTCTCTCACGGTTTCCCTCTTTGATCAGGTTGTGCACTCTTACAGTGTCACCAACTTTAAACTCCGGAACTTCTGCTTTTAACTGAGCAGCTTCAATGTTTTTAATAATCTCGTTCATGTTCTTTTCTCCTTATCTTCTGGATGTTCTTAATGCAACGCGCAACAGAGGACCATCTTTTTTCACAACGTAGATAATTATACAACAGATTTTTTTCAAATGCAAGATATTTTTTAACGTTACCGACAATATTTTACCAGCAAAGAACTTCACAGCCCGTATCTGTCACAAGAACCATAACTTCCCACTGAGCGGAGGGAAGACCGTCCACCGTACGCACAGTCCACTCGTCCTCCTCATCTGTGTAAATTTTGTCTGTTCCCATATTCACCATCGGCTCAATGGTAAATATCATACCTGGAATCATGAGAACACCGCTGTTTTCTTCTGATGTATAGCTTACCCAGGGATCTTCATGAAATTCAAGACCTACACCGTGCCCGCCAATTTCCCGCACAACAGTATAGCCGTTTTCCAGAGCATGTTTATGAACCGCGCTTCCCATATTTCCGATCGGCTCCCAGGGTTTTACTTTGGAAATTCCGATTTTCACACATTCCTTCACTGTTTTTACAAGCTTTTCTTTCTCTTCGCTTATTTTTCCAATACAGAACATACGGGAAGAATCCGAAAAATACCCGTTATAAATAGTAGATACGTCTACATTGATAATATCCCCCTCTTTTAACACCACATCATCCGAAGGAATTCCGTGGCATACTACTTCATTAATAGAGGTGCACACACTTTTCGGAAAACCATCGTATCCAAGAGGCGCGGGTATACCGCCTCTTTTTATGGTTTCTTCATGTACCCAGTTATCAATTTCCTGCGTGGTCACTCCCGGACCTATATGCTCTGCCACATAATCAAGGACTGCTATATTAATCCTGCAACTCTCTTTTATTTTTTCAATCTGCTCCGGCGTCTTGATCAAATCGTGAGCCAGAATGGGAACTCCTTTCTGACGAAACTGCTCATATTTTGTATCAAACGCCTCGTGACATTTCTTATATTTTTTTCCGCTTCCGCACCAGCACGGATCATTTCTTCCAATCTTCAAAGTCATTTTTCCATCCTCTTTTCTTTTTCTCTTTTGTTTTATCCAAATACAACATCAAGGGTCATCATTACCACAAAACCCACTGCAAAAGCCACAGTCCCCACATTGCTGTGTTCTCCCTCATTCGCCTCGGGAATCAGTTCCTCCACAACCACATAAATCATAGCGCCTGCCGCAAAAGAAAGGAGATAGGGCAGCGCCGGATTTACATATCTGGCAAAAACCAGCGTCAGTCCTCCTGCAAGAGGTTCTACCACGCCGGACAGGACTCCGTAAAGAAATGCTTTCCCTCTTCCTGCTCCCTCTCCCCGAAGAGGAAGGGAAATCACAGCTCCCTCAGGGAAATTCTGTATGGCGATCCCTACGCAAAGAGCAACTGCTCCTGCCATTGTCACACTTTCATTTCCCGACAGCGCACCTGCAAACACAGCTCCTGCCGACAATCCCTCCGGAATATTATGAATAGTAACTGCAAGGACAAGCATTGTCGTTTTTTTTAACTGTATCTTAGGTCCTTCCGCCTTCTCGCTCCCCATATGAAGGTGAGGCACCACACGGTCCATGAAAAGCAGAAATCCAATACCCAGAAAAAATCCTGCTACAGCCGGAACAAAGGCAAATTTTTTCATCTTCTGGCTCATTTCCATTGCCGGAATCAAAAGAGACCACACAGAGGCAGCAACCATAACGCCGGAGGCAAACCCTAAAAACCCCTTCTGTACAAGAGGCTTTAAATCCTTTTTCATAAAAAATACACAGGCTGCTCCAAGAGACGTTCCGAGAAACGGAATCATAAGCCCCCAGAAAACTGTCATTCCCCTTTTTCCTCCTTGTTTTTATTTTCTTTTCCCTGTTATCATAACACATTTGATTCAAAATAACACGGTTATTCTTATCTTATTCTTTTCTCCTGTAAAAGTTACCACTTTCTGTAATTTTTCTTGCCTTCCAGTTTTTTCTGTGATATACTTTAAAACTGAACCAAGGGAGCTTGTACAACAGGCTGAGAGGAAGCAGGGCTTCGACCTTTTAACTTGATTTGGATAATGCCAACGTAAGGAGGAAAATTTCATTATGTTTCAATTACTCGTAAACGCCGATGGCGGTCTTACCACAGCCGGCTATGCAGTTTCTGCTCTCGCAGTGATCCTGCTTGCAGCCGCTGTTATCTTTTTCTGTTCCAAAAACAGTTCCACCAGAAAAATGACAACACAACAGCTTGTGACCTGTGCAGTTGCACTTGCACTTGCTTATGTAACTTCATATATTAAGATTTTCAAACTGCCTTTCGGCGGTTCTGTTACTCTTTTCAGTATGCTGTTTATCGTTTTAATCGGATACTGGTATGGAGCAAAAATAGGAATCCTCACAGGACTTGTATACGGAATCTTCCAGTTCCTGCAGGAGCCATATGTGCTTTCTTTGTTCCAGGTGTGCTGTGATTACATTCTCGCATTTGGTGCTATGGGAGTCGCAGGATTTTTCTCAAAATCAAAAAAGCACGGACTTGTCAAGGCATACCTGGCTGCAATCCTCGCAAGAGGCGCATTCCACGCGCTTGGCGGATACCTGTACTGGATGGATTACATGCCTTCTGATTTCCCGAAATCCTTAACCGCTCTCTATCCCATTATTTATAATTACAGCTTTATTCTGGCAGAGGGCATCCTGACTGTGATCGTTATCTCTATTCCAGCTGTTTCCAAAGCTCTGAATCAGATACGCACAGCAACTACTATTCCCGTAACTTCCAAAATACCAGTAACCAACAAATAAAACAAATCAAGACTTCCTCTAAAAACGGCTGTCCCAGGGACAGCCGTTTTCCATTTCATTATTCTTTTTTCTCTTTTTTGGTTTCCTTTTTTTCCTTCGCCTGAGAATCTGTCATGATCTTATTCAGCTCGTCGATCATCTCATCATCTTTCAGGCGAAACTTTACTTCTACACGTCGTGATGCATCCTTATCCACATTTCCATTGGAATCCAGAACAGGATTTGACATGGAGTGACCATTGACCGTAAGATAATCCTGAAGATCCAGCGCTTCTTCATCTGATAAAAACTCTCCCTGAATATCAAGAAGATACTGCGCCACTGCAAGAGAACGCTGTTGGGAAAGCTCCAGGTTATAGGCGTAATCTCCATCTGTATCTGTGTATCCGTCAATAATGATTTCCGCAAGATACGGCTTATGGGCATCTTCAAGAAGCACCTTACAGTAAATAGGAAGAATGTTCTTAAGGGCTGCTTTTCCCTCTTCTGTAAGCTCTGCCTCATCATAGGCAAACATAACATTTGCGTCCAGTGTCAATGCCCCTGTCTGAGAATCAATATCTACGTTTACATTATTTTTTGAAAACTCCTCTTTTAAAGACTCTACAACCTCTGCTTTTACGCCGATGATATTATCGATTTTCTGCTGCTGATCTGCAAGAAGAGCCGTCTTTTCATCAAGAGCGGACTGTTGCTTATCCAGAGTCTTTTCCTGATCTTTCAGCTTTGCCGCCAGATCTGCAAGAAGCTGTTTCTGCTCTGCAAGCTGCTGATCCTGACTTTTTAACTGCTCATCCTGATTCTGAAGAAGCCCTTCTTTTTCATCAAGAGCAGACTGCTGCGCCAGAATCTCTGCCGTGTATTCTTCCTGAAGCGCTATTTTTTCATCCCGCTCCTTAATACTTTCGTTATAGCTCTTCTGCGCCTGAAAAAGAGTGACACACATGATCAGCACGAAAAGAAGCAGAACGCCCGCCATCATATCTGAATAAGAACGCCAGACATTAAATCCTCCGTCTTCGTTTTTTCGTCTTTTACGCATGTAATTCTCCTCTTATTTAAACAAGCTGAATTTGCCTTTCTGTGCTGCTTTGGAAAGCTCCCGGATATTCCGGGAAATATCCTCCAGAAGTTCTTTCTGCGCCTCTCCCTGTTCTTCCAGAAGTTTCTGGATCTTGTCCACAGAGGCCTTCTGGGAAACGCTGTCCATCCGTCCGCTGTGAAGCTGCAGGTCTTTTCCGGAAAGGGAAACATCTGCAAGCAGGCGTCGAACCTGTTCCATTGTCTGATAGGAAAGCTTCTGATACTGGGAAAATTCCTGCATTTTCGTATCGAAATCCTGAATGAGCTGACGATTTGCCTTTAATACTTCCGCACTTGCCTGGCTGGACTGTCCTGCATTTTCCATACCTGCTGCAGCCGCCTCTACGTAACGCTTCATCGTCTGATTGCAGGCAACCCAGAATTTTGCCGCAGACTGCTCTGCCTCTTTTAAATATTCTGTTACATGCTGATAATCCTGCTGCTGCATTTTCTGAATATTCTGATTATCCTGCACAATCCGATTTGCCGTAGTGAGATAACGGTTCTGCAGATTTCCAAGCTCTGTCATCGCATCTTTCATCACCCGCTCCTGCTGGAGATAATTATCGCTCAACTGGATACTCATCGTCTGATAAAGAGTCGCTGTATAATCTGCATTTTCTTTCTGCGCCTTTTTCAGCTGATTTAATGCTTCGTTAAAATCACGAAACTGCAGTTGGAAAGAGCCGTGCATTTCTTTCATAAATCCGTCCAGAATCTCTTTTACTGCGTCCTGCTGACATCTTGTCACAGAGGTCACCAGCATGTCAAGAGAATCGTTCATTTTCCGAAAAGTTGGCGTAATTACCTTTTCAAAGCTGTCTGCCATCTGTACAGAAAACTGCTCCGCCATTTTATTCATGGCTTCTGTCTGGATCTTCTGGCTGGATACAAGGAGATTTCTTGACTCATTTTCTGCAGTAGGCATAACGTACGCATGAAAGCGATCCAGAAATCCCTGAAGATTTTCCGTAAGAGAACTGTACTCGCTCTTCATTCCATATGTATACACAATGGACAGGGCAATTCCATAAATAGAAGTGAGAAACGCCACCTTGATTCCGTCTACAAGAGACGCAACGGAGCTTGTCATTGCCGCATAGTCATTTGGATTAAAGTTTTTAAGACCCCACACAAGTCCCACAAAGGTTCCGAGAATACCAAGGCTTGTAAGAATATCGGGAACCATTTCCAGGAGTCGTTTGTGGATATGAAGGTCTATTTCTTCCTCATTAATGAAATCCTCCACATCACCGATGCCTTCCTGACTTTTGTCAATGCTTCCACGGAAGGTATCTATTTTTTTGTCCAGATATGCTTCCCCGAAAATCTCGTTTAATACGGATAAATCTTCTGCCTTTGCTTTTCCGGGCGCTTTAAAAATACTGGAAACCTCCTCTGTTCCATGACGGAGCGCTTCGGAAAGATGATTCATTTTAAACATTCCGCCAATCATGCCGGAGAGATAAATCAGTACCATCACCCCAAAAAACACAAAGTTATATACCATTACACTGGCAGCACCCTTGCCTGTATATATGGTCATTCCCACTGCGGCCGCGACCACAGCCAGGAATAAAACTATATTTACAATCTTTTTGCCCATAAAATGCCTCCCCTTTTGTAGATTTGTGTGAAATTAATAGAAAATTATTGATTTCTTTTTTATAATATCACAACATACCAGGACACACAAGACAAAATCACAGAAAAGAGTCATAATATCACAGTAATTACCAGTATCTTCCCATCTGCACTTTCTGCATGAATTTTTCCATTATGCACTTCCATAATTGCCTTTGCCACGGACAGACCAATTCCGGAACCTCCCGTTTCAGAACTTCTGGACGCATCTGTCCTGTAAAATCGTTCAAACAAAATATCCATATTTCCTTTCTAAATCATTGTCGACTCATTTGCCACCTTAAAAACGACTTTTCGCCCTTTTCTTGCTAAAGAAATAAAAATCCCACCGTTGTTCACGGAATATTTCACACTGTTATCAACCAGTATCATCACGAGCTGCTTTAAAAGTTCTCTGTTGCCCTTCAGTATGAGCCCGGAATCTGCCGAAAACACAAAACTTTTCCCATTTCTTTCTGCCAGTGTATAAAACGGCTGTATCGTTTCTTTTAACACAAGAGAAAAATCCATCTCTTCCAGCTCCGGTTTTTTCTGCGCCTCTTCCATTCTTGCCAGCATAGTTATCTGGTTTGTGAGCGAGGATAAACGTTTTACCTGATTTCTTATGCTTTCCGTCCACTCATTTTCGCCTTGCATCATTTCCAAAACTTCTGTATTTGCATCTATAATGGTAAGCGGAGTTTTCTCAGCTCGGACATTGTCTCTCCTCTTTGAAATTCATCTGCCTGTCCTTTCTCTTCCTTTGTATCCTTATTTACGATTGCATCAACAGCTGCATCTGCCCGCTCTTCCAGATTTCTGTAATTCACAAAAAAGATAACACTCATAATTGCAAAAAGCACAATAAAAGTGGAGCTCATTGCTACCAGAATAAACCTTTGGCGAATCTGACGCATTATTTTATTTCCTCCAAAAAGTACCCCTGGTTACGCACGGCTTTTATCTGTACGTCTGCCTGTATGGACAAAAGTTTTTTCGGAGATTAGAAAGATATACCCATACGACATTTATCTCTGCTTTGATGTCATAACCCCATATTTTTTTCCATAAACCTCTCTGTAGAAATCACACAGCCAGGATCACGCATCAGCATTTCCATAATCTGATACTCCCTGTTCGAAGCTGTTTATTTTTCTCGTGATTAATTATTTTGAAAACAGCCTTATCAGTCTTTCTGCCGCTTCTTTTGTATCTTCCGGTGAACCGAAAGTAGAAAACCGGAAATACCCCTCTCCACAGGCTCCAAATCCTTCTCCGGGTGTTCCCACAACCTGAATTTCATGTAACAGATAATCAAAAAATTCCCAGCTTCCCATTCCGTTTGGGCACTTCATCCAGATATATGGTGCATTTTTTCCTCCGCAATACCAGATTCCAATCTGATCCAGTGCATGCATCAATGTTCTGGCATTTTTTTTATAAATCTGAATATTTTCATGAATCTGTCTTTGTCCTTCCTCTGTAAAAACGGCTGCTCCGCCTTTCTGAATTATGTACGACACACCATTTGTCTTTGTAG
Source organism: uncultured Blautia sp. (assembly GCA_900547615.1). Lineage (GTDB taxonomy): Bacteria > Bacillota > Clostridia > Lachnospirales > Lachnospiraceae > Blautia_A. Next base: position 21,199 of record URHH01000003.1, read on the forward strand.
TGCGATTGCGTACCCACATTTCATTAAAGTTCATTCCATTACGGTTCAATTCCTTTGGTATGATCGTATATCCAAGTCTCGTTCCTGTAAAACCGGCTGTCTTGGAGAGAGAACAGATTTCAATCGCGCATGTTTTTGCTCCTTTCAGCTCAAAAATACTGTGAGGAAGCGTCTCGTCCTCAATAAAGGCTTCGTATGCCGCATCGAAAAGGATCACGGAAGCATTTTTATTAGCAAAATCCACCCATTTTTGAAGCTGCTCACGAGAATAAACTGCTCCTGTGGGATTGTTGGGAGAACATATATATATTAAATCTGCCATTTCGTCTTCTTTCGGCTCAGGCAAAAATCCGTTTTCCTCTGATGAAGAGAGATGTACAATCCTTCTTCCCGCCATTACATTCGCATCTACGTATGCCGGATAAGACGGCTCAATCACCAGAGCAGAACAGGAACGCTCAAACAAATCTAAAATATCCCCAAGCTCATCACTTGCACCGCTTGAAACAAACACCTCGTCCGCGGATAACAAAACACCTCTTTTTTCATAATATCCTGCAATTGTTTCTCTCAAAAACGGCGCTCCGCACTCAGGCATATATCCATGAAACCTGTCTCCGGAGGCCTGATCATCTACAGCCTCGTGCAATGCCTTGATCACAGCATCACATAACGGCAGTGAGACGTCTCCAATACCCATTCTTAAAAGTTTTACTCCCGGATACTGTTCCACATAAGCTTTTGTTTTCTGAGCAATATTATAAAAAAGATATGAATCTTTCAATTCTTTGTAATACATATTTGGTCTTATCATCGTATTCTCCTCACCTGCATAGTTAATATTCTACATTCTCAGATAATCTTCTCTCAAAACGGTCTTTTCGTAAATCAGCCGGAATTTTTGTCGGATATTTTCCATGAAAACAGGCAGCACAATAACCTTCGCTGTCAATCAGCTTGCCAAGTTTATCTATCTCTAAATATCCCAAAGAATCCACTCCTATAATCTCTGCAATTTCTGCCATGCTGTGGTGGCAGGCAATCAGATTTTCTTCCGAATCAATATCTGTTCCATAATAGCACGGATGCAGAAATGGAGGAGCCGAAATTCTCATATGTATTTCCTTTGCTCCTGCATCGCGCAAAAGCTTCACAATGCGCTTGCTTGTCGTTCCTCTCACAATTGAATCATCTACAAGAATAATCCTCTTTCCCTCTATCACACTTTTTACAGGAGAAAGCTTTATCCTGACTTTATCCAGACGCTCATTTTGTTTTGCCGCAATAAATGTTCTTCCAATATATTTGTTTTTAATCAATCCGATTCCATAAGGAATACCTGATTTATTCGCGTAGCCAAGCGCTGCATCCATTCCACTGTCAGGAACTCCAATTACAACATCCGCCTCAGCCGGATAACTCTCTGCCAGAAGCTCTCCGGCTCTCACTCGCGATTTGTGAACAGATACTCCATCTATGACTGAATCCGGTCTTGCAAAATAAATATATTCAAAAATACATGTTTTCTTCTGTCGTTTTCCACAATGTTCTTTTCTTGACTCTACACCATTTTGACTGAATACCAGAATTTCTCCCGGAAGCAGTTCTCTGATAGGTTCTGCCCCTACCGACAATAACGCGCAGCTTTCAGATGCAGCCACATACCCTCCATCCGGCAGTTTCCCATAACAAAGCGGTCTGAACCCATAAGGATCTCTTGCTGCAATCATCTTCGTTGACGACATCAAAATCAGTGAATACGCACCTTCCAGTAAATTCATTGCATTACTTACTGCTTCTTCTATACTTGATGTCCTCAGTCTTTCTCTTGTAATGACATAGGCTATGGTTTCTGTATCACTGGTTGTATGAAAAATTGCTCCGGATAACTCCAATTTATCCCGAAGTTCCAGAGCGTTACTTAAATTTCCATTATGTGCCAGTGCCATTTTTCCTTTCTGATGATTCACCTCAAGCGGCTGGCAATTATCTCGTGTTGCTCCTCCGGTCGTCCCATACCTTACATGCCCTACTGCCATAGTTCCCTCAGATAAACTGGATAATGTATCTTTTGAAAACACTTCGCTTATAAGTCCAAGCTCCTTATAAGAAGAGAACACACCATCGTCATTCACAACTATCCCACAGCTTTCCTGCCCTCTGTGCTGTAAGGCATACAATCCATAATAAGCAATTTCCGCAACATTTTCTTTTTTTGTGCTCATAACCCCAAACACGCCGCACTCTTCATGAACAGACATTATTCCCACCTCTGCATTATTTATTTTGTTTTGACTTTTTTAACGCTGCACCAATAAATTCTTTAAACAACGGATGCGGCTGATTCGGACGGCTTTTAAATTCCGGATGAAACTGTACGCCAACAAAAAACGGCTGTTCATGAAGTTCCACTGTTTCCACCAGCCTGCCATCAGGAGAAGTTCCGCTGATCACAAGTCCGGCTTCTGTCAGGATCTCACGATACTCATTATTAAACTCGTAACGATGGCGGTGACGCTCATAGATTATTTTGTCACTGTAGCATTCTGCCATTTTTGTTCCGGATTTAATACTGCACGGATAACTTCCCAGACGAAGAGTGCCTCCTTTATCTTTTTCCTCCCTCTGCCCCGGAATAAAATCAATTACCTTATCCGTGCACGTTTCCTTAAATTCGCCGGAGTGAGCGTCTTTTAATCCTACAACATTTCTCGCAAATTCAATGACAGCAATCTGCATTCCAAGACAGATGCCCAAATACGGAACATGATTTTCGCGGGCATATTTTGCCGACAGAATCATTCCCTCTATGCCGCGGCTTCCAAATCCTCCCGGAATGATAATCCCATCCATATCTTTTAACATCTCGTTTGCATTCTCTTTTGTAATCTTTTCTGAATCAATCCAGTGTATTTTTACAAATGTATTCCGTTCATATCCTGCATGGTTCAGCGCTTCTGCCACAGAAAGATACGCGTCGTGAAGCTTTATATACTTTCCCACAAGACCGATGTTCACTTCCCCGGATCGATTTTTGATATGATCTACCATCTGTTCCCATTCCTTCAGATCAGGTTTGGATGCCTCTATATTAAGTTCTCTGCACACGACATCGGAAAAACCGGACTCTTCCAACATCAATGGCGCTTCGTACAAATTTTTTAATGTTCTGTTTTCAATTACACAATCCGGCTTTACATTACAAAAAAGTGATATTTTCCGGAATATAGCTTCTTCTAAAGGCTTATCCGTTCTTAATACGATAATATCAGGGCTCACACCCATTCCCCGAAGTTCCTTGACAGAATGCTGCGTTGGTTTTGATTTATGCTCTTCAGAGCCACTTAGATAAGGAACTAATGTCACATGAATAAATAAGCTGTTCTCTTTACCGACTTCCAGAGAAATCTGGCGTACCGCCTCCAAAAACGGCTGAGATTCAATATCGCCGATTGTTCCGCCAATCTCCGTTATCACTATATCTGCGTCTGTCTTTTTCCCTACATTGTACACAAATTCTTTGATTTCGTTTGTAATATGAGGAATTACCTGAACTGTAGAGCCAAGATACTCTCCTCTTCGTTCCTTATTTAATACATTCCAATAAACCTTTCCCGTAGTCAGGTTTGAATATTTGTTTAAATTTTCATCAATAAATCTCTCATAATGCCCCAGATCCAAATCTGTTTCTGCTCCATCTTCTGTCACGAATACTTCACCATGCTGATATGGGCTCATAGTCCCCGGGTCTACGTTAATATACGGATCTAACTTCTGTGCAGCAACTTTCAGCCCCCTTGCTTTTAAAAGTCTTCCAAGGGAAGCCGCTGTAATTCCTTTTCCAAGACCAGATACCACACCGCCTGTCACAAAAATATATTTCGCCATAATTCTTAACTTCCTTTTCTGAATTTTCCTGTTTTTATCAAACTCTTTTCAAAAACTTCTTTTATTTTCCACTGCTGCCATAATTTGAAAGCACTCTCGCTGAAGGATCATTTACATTGCACCCTTCCCATTCTTTATTCGGCATCCAGAAATCTACAATCATCCCTGCCTGGCCCGGATAATACTTTTCAAAAATTTCTCTGTATAATAATGACTCTTTCGTAAAAGGCCGGGCATATGTATAGGTTTCACATTTTTCTTCAAACTCCTTATCACTGTACCTGCGCTCTGCATATTCTTTCAGATAATCAACCATAGAATGACCTACCGCATCTGAAAACGCTGCTTTTTCTCTCCAGAGAATTTCATCCGGAAGATATGCATCTTTTTCAAATCCATGACGAAGAAGATATTTTCCTTTTCCATACGTATTCAGTTTCAATTCCGGATTTATGGACATCACATATTTTACAAAATCCAAATCTCCAAACGGAACCCTTGCTTCCAGAGAATTTACGGAAATACAGCGGTCTGCGCGCAGAACATCATACATATGCAGTTCACGGATTCTTTTCTGTGATTCTTTTTGAAAGGCACACGCATCCGGTGCAAAATCTGTGTATTTATAACCAAATAATTCATCCGATATTTCACCTGTTAAAAGGACACGAATATCTGTCTGCTCATGAATTGCCTTACATACAAGATACATGCCTATTGATGCCCGTATCGTCGTTATATCATAAGTTCCCAGAATTTGAATCACTTCTTCCAGAGTATCTGTAACTTCATCTGGTGTCATATAAATTTCTGTATGCTCGCTGCCTATATAGTCTGCCGTCTGTCTGGCATATTTTAAGTCGATGGCATCGTTACTCATGCCAATGGCAAAAGTACGGATAGGCTCATGACTCTCTCTGGCAGCAATAGAACATACAAGAGAAGAATCCAGTCCTCCCGAAAGAAGGAATCCTACCCTGGCATCTGCTACAAGACGCTTTTTTACTCCTGCAATCAATAAATCATGAATATTCCGGCAGACCGTTTCCAAATCATCATGACATACCTGTTCTGTTTCAGCAATATCACGATAGCAGATAAAACTGCCGTCTTTATAATAATGTCCAGGCGGAAAGGGCATGATTCTGTCTGTTAGTCCTACCAGATTTTTACCTTCGCTGGCAAACAGAATCACACCTTTTTCGTCATATCCGTAATACAGAGGACGAATTCCAATAGGATCTCTAGCCGCAATATATTCTCCCTTTTCACCATCATAGAGAATTAATGCGAATTCAGCATCTAACATGGCAAACATATCCGTACCGTACTCTTTATACAAAGGCAGAAGGATTTCACAATCCGAATCACTTTCAAAAGTGTAGCGGTAGGACAGCTCTTCTCTTATCTTCTCAAATCCATATATTTCTCCGTTACAAACTACATAGCTGCTGTCCAGCCGGAAGGGCTGCATCCCGGAAGGTGTCAGGCCCATAATAGCCAGCCTGTGAAACCCTAAAAGACCGTTTCCCGTATCGATAATCCGGCTGTCGTCCGGTCCCCTGGAAACAGTTCTGTCAAAGCCTTGTCGGAATTTATCAAAATCGGCTCCTGCCCCACAATATCCCATAATCGAACACATACATTTTACCTCCATTTTCAGATCTGCTGTATGGCTCTCACCATCCCATGCTCGCTGTAAGCAGCCTGTATTTTCAATTTATTTTACACTGAACAGCAGATCCCCATACGTTGGGAAAGGCCAATACTTCTTTGCTGTAACAGTTTCTGCTTCGTCACAGACAATTCTCAGTTCCTGCATTCTGGCTAATACGGTATCTCTGATTTCATAAGCCTGTCCTTCAATATTTTCCGCATCCTGAACTTTTATCAGTGCATTTTCCAATGCATCTGTCTGGGATGACATCTGATCTGTAAGTAAAGAAAGTCTTTTTATCAGACTGCTTTCATACTGGCATACCAGCGTCTCATTCACACTCTTTTTTAAAGAAATTGTCTTTGCCAGTTCCATAGCATAAGCTTCTACTGCCGGAATGATCTCTCTTTTCGCCATATCCACCATAGTATTTGCCTCGATCACAATGGTCTTGCAGTAGTTTTCCAGCATGATCTCACATCTTGATTCCAGCTCAGCCTTAGAGAACACCTTATGCGAGGTAAGCATTGTGACATTTTTTTCATCCAGCAAATGAGGCATACAATCCGGTGTAGTCGGATAATTCAGAAGCCCTCTTGTTTCCGTTGCCTCTTTTATCCATTTATCATCATAGCCGTTGCCATTAAAAATGATCCTCTTATGATCTTTAATGGTCTTTCGAATCATTGCATGAAGTGTTTCCTCAAAATCCTCTGCCTTTTCCAGTCTGTCTGCATAGATTTTCAGGCTCTCGGCTACTGCACTGTTAAGCATCATGTTGGCACACGCGATACTGTTGGAAGATCCCAACATACGGAATTCAAATTTATTTCCTGTAAAAGCAAATGGCGAGGTACGATTTCTGTCAGTTGTATCCCTGTTAAATTTCGGGAGTACATCTACGCCAAGTTTCATCTGTGTTTTTTCTGCTCCTGCATAGGGAATATCTTTTTCAATTGCCTCTAATACGCCGTTCAGTTCATCTCCCAGGAACATGGACACTACAGCAGGCGGAGCTTCATTCGCACCAAGACGATGGTCGTTTCCGGCAGTCGCTACAGACAGTCTCAGAAGATCCTGATAATCATCTACTGCTTTGATCACTGCGCACAGAAATAATAAAAACTGAGCATTCTCATACGGCGTTTCTCCAGGTGACAGAAGATTTATGCCTGTGTCTGTGGAAATAGACCAGTTGTTGTGCTTTCCGCTTCCATTCACTCCTGCAAATGGTTTTTCGTGCAGAAGGCAGACAAGTCCATGCCTTGCAGCTACTTTTTGCATCATTTCCATTGTCAGCTGATTATGATCCGTCGCAATGTTGGTTGTTGTATAAATAGGAGCCAGTTCATGCTGCGCCGGAGCCACTTCATTGTGCTGTGTTTTCGCAAAAATGCCGAGTTTCCATAGTTCTTTATTTAAATCATCCATATAAGCGGCTACCCTGGGTTTGATTACACCAAAGTAATGATCGTCCATTTCCTGTCCCTTGGGAGGTCTTGCTCCAAATAAAGTACGGCCCGTAAACTGAAGATCTTTTCTTTGATCGTACATCTCTTTTGTAATAAGGAAATATTCCTGTTCCGGACCCACAGAAGTTGTAACATATGACACTTTATCGTTTCCAAAGAGACGTAAAATCCGAAGCGCCTGTTTATTCAGCGCCTTCATGGAACGAAGAAGAGGTGTTTTTTTATCAAGAGCTTCTCCGCCGTAAGAACAAAAGGCCGTTGGAATACATAAAGTTTTCCCTTTAATAAATGCATAAGAAGTAGGATCCCATGCAGTATATCCTCTAGCCTCGAAAGTGGCTCTTAAGCCGCCGGAAGGAAAGGAAGATGCGTCCGGTTCCCCTTTGATCAGCTCTTTTCCTGAAAATTCCATGATTACTCCGCCATTTGGAGAGGGAGAAATAAAGCTGTCATGTTTTTCTGCCGTAATCCCGGTCAATGGCTGAAACCAGTGTGTATAATGCGTTGCGCCTTTTGATACCGCCCATTCTTTCATCTCTTCCGCCACAACATCCGCTACACTGCTGTCCAGTTTTACGCCTTCGTCAATCGTTTTTCTTAGAGACTGATATACTTTTGCCGACAATCTTGCCTTCATAACCCTGTCGTCAAAGACCATACATCCAAAGTATTTTGAAACATCATTTTTTTTCATAATAGTACTCCTTTCGCATTAAAATAAAAAAGGCAGAGGAATCTTCCATATCCCTGCATGAAAGACGCCCTTGCCTTCTTCTATATTTCAGCAATAAAAAAGGCGTCTCTGAGATTATATTCTCAAAGACGCCCTTGCCTTTATGCATTGCATAATAACACCGAAGAAACTATCTTGTCAACATTTTTTTGTCAATACTTTTTTATTCGCAAAAATATCCATGCAGAAACCTGTGGTAAATTGTAATTGACAAACCTCGGGAATCGTTGTATAAATATACATATGAGCAAAGGCGTTCATTTAAAAAGCAGAGATTTTCTGCTCTTAAAATGGACGCCTTTATTTTTTTATACAAAAAGCAGAAAGGAAGGTAAAAGAAAATGAAAATAGAAGGTCAGGTACGTATTCCTTCCGGCTGTGCCATTGCAGCTATGATTTCCAGAGAAGGAAGGCAAATGTCCGGGGACACTATCGTAAATGCCATGAAGCCCATGCATGACCGCTCCAATGGTCTGGGAGGAGGCTTTGCCGGTTATGGAATTTATCCGGATTATAAAGACTTTTATGCATTTCATATATTTTTTGACAGCAGAACTACCCGAAAAGAATGTGAAGCATTTTTAAAAGAGCGCTTCGAAATCGTACAGTCAGAAATTATCCCTACAAGAAAATTGCCGGAAATCACAGATGAGCCGATTATCTGGCGATATTTTGTAACACCATTAAAATCCCTTCTCACATCTATGCAGTTAGATGAAAAAGAATATGTAGTGCGCACAGTAATGAAAATCAATACGGAAATCCATGGCGCTTATATCTTTTCCAGCGGAAAAAATATGGGTGCATTCAAAGCAGTCGGCTATCCTGAAGACATCGGTGTTTTTTATAAATTAGATGAATACAAAGGATATTCCTGGACTGCACACGGTCGTTACCCTACTAATACACCGGGCTGGTGGGGCGGTGCTCACCCTTTCACTCTTCTGGATGCCTCTGTTGTCCATAACGGAGAAATTTCCTCCTACGACGCCAACCGACGATTCATAGAAATGTTTGGTTACAAATGTACTCTTCAAACCGATACGGAAGTTATTACTTATGTTCTGGACTATCTTCTTCGCAGACAGGGACTTACTCTTGAGGAGGCTGCCAGTGTAATCGCCGCTCCCTTTTGGAGTACTATTGCATCAAAAAAAGAGTTTGAAGATCAAAAAAAACATACCTTCTTAAGGACTATGTTTCCGAGTCTTTTAATCACCGGACCTTTCTCTATTGTGTTTGGTTTTAATGGCGGATTAATGGCACTTAACGACCGTCTGAAGCTCCGCTCTATGGTTGTAGGCGAAAAGAATGATATTGTCTATATTGCAAGTGAAGAAACAGCCATCCGCGCTATGGCGCCGGATGCTGAAAATATCTGGGCTCCTTCTGGCGGAGAGCCTGTTATTATAAAAGTAAAGGAAGGTGTTTTATTATGAGCATTGAATTTATCTATCCTGAATTTGAAGTAATCCGAAATGAAGGCCGATGCATTTCCTGTCGTATCTGCCAGCAGCAATGTGCGAATGGAGTGCACTTTTACAATATTGAAACAAAACGAATGGACTGTAACGAAAGCAAATGCGTCAACTGCCACCGATGTGTTTCCTTCTGCCCTACAAGAGCCTTAAAAATAGTAAAAAGCGACTGCTCTTTCCGGGAAAATGCCAACTGGTCAGAAACTACTATGAAGGAAATCTACAAGCAGGCCAGCAGCGGTGGTGTCTTGCTTTCTTCTATGGGAAACCCCAACCCTCTTCCGGTTTACTGGGATCGTATCTTAATCAATGCCTCTCAGGTAACCAACCCTCCTATCGACCCTTTGAGAGAACCTATGGAAACCAGAGTTTATCTTGGAAAAAAGTCTGAGAAGATACGCCGTCTTCCTGACGGAACTTTGGACTGCGAGCTTCCTCCCCAGCTGGAACTGTCCATGCCGGTAATGTTCTCGGCTATGAGTTATGGCTCCATCAGCTACAATGCGCATAAATCTCTTGCACTTGCTGCAAAAGAACTTGGAATTCTTTATAATACCGGAGAAGGCGGACTCCATGAAGATTTTTATTGTTATGGTGAAAATACAATCGTTCAGGTAGCCTCCGGACGTTTTGGTGTCCATGAAAAGTATTTAAAAGCAGGAGCCGGTATTGAAATCAAAATGGGACAGGGAGCAAAACCTGGAATTGGAGGACATCTTCCCGGAACAAAAATTATAGGAGACGTATCCCGCACCAGAATGATCCCGGAGGGCTCCGACGCCATCTCACCGGCACCTCACCATGATATTTATTCTATTGAAGATTTGAGACAGCTCGTCTACTCTTTGAAAGAAGCAACCGAATATAAAAAACCGGTTATTGTAAAAGTAGCTGCCGTCCATAACATTGCCGCCATAGCCAGCGGAATTGCCAGAAGCGGCGCCGATATTATCGCTATTGACGGATTTCGAGGCGGCACAGGCGCAGCTCCCACCAGAATCCGAGATAATGTGGGAATTCCTGTGGAACTTGCTTTAGCCGCAGTTGATCAGCGTCTTCGCGACGAGGGAATCCGGAATCACGTTTCTATTGTTGTAGGAGGCAGTATCCGAAATTCTGCCGATGTAATAAAAGCCATTGCTCTTGGTGCAGACGCCTGTTATATCGCCACCGCCGCTCTTCTTGCCTTAGGGTGTCATCTCTGCCGCACCTGCCAGAGTGGTATATGTAACTGGGGAATCGCAACGCAGCGTCCCGAGCTCGTAAAAAGACTGAATCCGGAAACAGGAAGTCAGCGTCTCATAAATCTGATGAACGCATGGAATCATGAAATCAAAGAATTAATGGGCGGTATGGGAATTAACTCCATAGAAGCTTTGCGCGGAAACCGTCTGATGCTGCGCGGTATCGGATTAACAGAAAAAGAACTTGAAATACTTGGTATCTCTCATGCAGGGGAATGCTGAAAAATGTAAACAATTAATCGGAGGTGTGGTATAATATGAAAATCATTAATGCTGCAAACTTAAGCTACAGAGTGCTGAATGAAACACTGCGCAGAACAGACGATGATTGTACTATTGAAGGCTGCTGCGGCCAGAGGTTTATTGCTGCCGGTATGTCTGATAAAAATATTACTGTCAATGGAATTCCCGGAAACGCACTGGGCGCATATTTAAACAACGCAAATATTACTGTAAAATCAAATGCCCAGGACGCAGTAGGCGACACTATGAACGAGGGGAAAATTCTGATCTGCGGCAGCATCGGCGACGCCGCCGGATATGCCATGCGCGGCGGAAAAATATATATACAGGGTAATGCAGGCTATCGTGCAGGAATCCACATGAAAGCATACAAAGAAAAAAGTCCGGTTATGATCATCGGCGGCCATGCCGGAAGTTTTCTCGGTGAATATCAGGCAGGTGGTATCATTATCGTTCTCGGACTTCATGATGATAACAGACCGATCGTCGGTAATTTCCCCTGTACCGGAATGCACGGCGGTAAAATGTATCTGCGTGGCAAATGTGAAAATATCCGTTTTCCTGAGCAGGTAACTGCAAGACATGCAGCCCCGGAGGATTTAGATGAAATCCGCGAATATCTGTCTGAATACTGCGCTGACTTCGGATACTCTATGGAAGAACTTTTATCTGCTCCTTTTACAGTCATTACACCAGACAGTAAAAATCCTTATAAGCAGATGTATGTAGCAAATTAAAGGAAAGTAGGTAGACTTATGAAGTATTCTAAAGAAGAGGTAATGCAATATGTCCGGGAAGAAGATGTAAAATTTATCCGTCTTGCCTTTTGCGATGTATTTGGCAAACAAAAAAACATATCCATCATGCCGGAGGAACTTCCCCGGGCTTTTGAATCCGGAATTGCCATTGATGCATCTGCCATAGCCGGCTTCAGTGATGAAGAACATTCTGATCTTTTTCTCCACCCGGATGCAGACACACTTATGCCTCTGCCGTGGAGACCGGAGCATGGCAGTGTAGTACGGATGTTTTGCGACATCACTTATCCTGACGGAAAAACATTTGAATGTGATACCCGCTCAATTTTAAAAAAAGCAATTCAGGATGCCGGGAATTCAGGATTCCGGTTCTTCTTTGGTGCAGAACAGGAATTTTACCTTTTTACCCTTGATGATAATGGAAGTCCCACCAGATCCCCCTATGATAACGCGGGCTATATGGATATTGCCCCGGAAGACCGGGGAGAAAATATTCGCCGGGAGATATGCCTGACTCTGGAACAAATGGGAATACAGCCTGAGAGCTCTCACCACGAAGAAGGACCCGGACAAAACGAAATTGATTTTCGCTATTCCGATCCACTGACTGCTGCCGATAATGCCATGACATTCCAAACTGTTGTAAAAACTGTTGCCGGGCGTAACGGTCTTTTCGCTGATTTCAGTCCAAAACCTCTGAAAGACAAACCAGGAAACGGATTTCACATCAATATTTCTGTAAAAGCATCTGATAATAAAAACTATATGGATTATGTAATTTCTTCTATTCTGGATAAAATTTCAGATATGACTGTATTTTTAAATCCATCAGAAAATTCTTATCAGCGCCTTGGCAGTAATAAAGCTCCAAAATATATTTCCTGGTCAGAAGAAAACCGATCACAGCTTATCCGGGTTCCTGCTGCTGTCGGCATATATCAACGTGTAGAACTGCGTTCTCCGGACCCATCTTCAAATGCATACCTGGCTTTTGCCTTGTTGATTTATGCAATTATGGACGGCATTCAAAATAAAGTGGAGCTCCCACCCCCTTCTAATATAAACTTGTATAAAGCTGATGCTGCCACCCTGGCAAAATTCAGACAACTTCCCTGTGATTTCAAATCCGCATATGCTTTAGCCGCAAACAGTCCGTTTGTAAAAGAGCATATACCAGATGCCATATTAAATATTTATGGCAATAAATAGTTAACTAATGAGGAAGGAGGGGGGCAAATGAGTTTAAAAGAACGATTTTACAGCATACTCATCGTGTCCGCAACAGATAGTTTCACCTCTGCCTTGACTGACCTGGTTTCTGAAACGAGATACCGTCCCGTCCATAATGTTACAAGCATCAGTGCCGCCAAACGCATACTGGCTGAAAAAACTTTTGATTTTATTATTATCAACTCACCTTTATATGATGATGCAGGTATTCGTTTTGCTATTGATACATGCGCCGCAAAATCATCAGCCGTGCTGCTTTTATTAAAAAATGATATTCATGCTGATGTTCACGATAAAGTTGTTGAATATGGCATCTTTACTCTGTCAAAGCCCGTCTCAAAACCGACTATGCTGTACGCGCTTAACTGGATGGAAAGCGCCAGAGAAAGACTTAGGCAATTAGAGAAAAAATCTTTGTCTATTGAAGAAAAAATGCTCGAAATCCGTTTAGTCAACAAAGCCAAATGGTTTTTGATCACCGAACTCTCCATGAGCGAACCTGACGCTCACCATTATATAGAAAAGCAGGCAATGGATCGATGCATTACAAAGCGGGTCATTGCCGAAGAAATTATTAAAACCTATACCTGATTTCTTTTACATGTCAGTCAGGACTGTGAAAAATAGCTGCGGCAGTCAGATGTTGACCGCCGCAGCTATTTTAATAAACTTTATCTTCCTGAAGAAATCTTGCTTTTCCGTCTTTTACCTCCACAATGTTCACACTGCAGTTGGGAGGAATCTTTCCATGCCAGAAATTTTCTTTATCACAATATACATTCTGCAAAAGTGCCCGCACTGCACAGCCGTGAGAAGAAATAAGAACTGTTTTATCAGAAAGCTCTTCCCTCCCTGTAATATCCTTCCAGAAGGCCTCTGTCCGCTTTAAAATATCTTCTATATTTTCCCCGTTTTCCGGACGTTTGTATTCCAGAGGACGGTGAAAAAATATTTCCATCTGCTTATTGGAAATATTTCCTGCCTCATCTTTAAACTGTGTGCCCTCCAGAGCTCCGAAATCAATTTCCTGAATCCTCTCGTCTGTTATCACAGGAATTTTTCTGTCTCCCAGAATACACTCCGCCGTCTGCACTGCTCTTTTTAAAGGACTGGAAAAACAGAGGTCAAAGGGAACATTCTGTAAGGCTTCCCCTGTTTTTTCTGCAAGACGGACTCCCTCCTCTGCAAGAGGAATATCCGCCCTTCCCTGCACTTTTCGAAGACGATTCCATGCAGTCACTCCGTGGCGCACTACATAAAGCAGCATCAGCTTCTCAGCTCGATTCCAAGACCTGTAAGACCATTTAAGATTTTATTCATCACTGCATTAATCTCACTTTCCTCAAGAGTCTTATCATGGTTACGGAAGACAACGGAGTAAGCCATAGATTTATAGCCTTCTTTAATCTGGCTTCCTTCATAAATATCGAAAAGCTCATAGCTTTCCAGAATCTTTCCGCCTCTCTGCTCAAGCACTTCCTCAATCTGACCTGCGAGCACTTCTCTTGGAACAACAAGACTTAAATCACGTGTCACAGCCGGATATTTTGCAATACCCGTGAACTTGTGAGCAAAGCCTGCAAATTCCAGAACAGCAAGAATATCAATCACTGCAATATATGCTTTATCACCGATTCCGTAATTATCCGCAACAGCAGGATGTACTTCTCCTAGGTATCCAATTACCTTACCGCCATAGCACATATTTGCCTGTCTTCCCGGGTGAAGATATGTTTTTCCTGCATTCGGATCGTATGTCACACGCTCTTTCATTCCGATTTTTTCGAAAAATTCCTCACATACGCCCTTCATTTCAAAGAAATCGCCTGCTCCGTACATTCCCAGAGTAAAGTGCATTCGCTCCTCCGGAAGTTCTGTAAGCGGAAGAGATTTCGGAAGATATACATTTCCAAGCTCGTAGAGACGGACGTCTTTATTTCTTCTGTTGTAGTTTGTCGCAAGAGATGTCAGCATACCGTTTATAGTTGTGGTACGCATAATGCTGTAGTCCTCTCCAAGAGGATTGCTGATGGTAATTACATTTCGAAGAGCATCCCCCTCTGGAATCAAAAGCTTGTCAAACACCTTCGGGCTTTCAAAGGAATATGTCATTCCCTCAGAGAAACCGCAATATTCTGCCATATCTCTTGCAATCTGCTCAATACGAAGTTTAAACGGAAGTTTACCAGTTGTTGCCTCACCTGTAGGAAGGGTAGTCGGAACCTTGTCATATCCATAAAATCTTACGACTTCCTCTGCCACATCCGCCATACAGTGAATATCCTGACGGAAGGTAGGCGCTACGATTTCATTTGTGCTTTCGTCATACGCAAGCTCTACACGGGCAAGATAACCAAGCATCTCTTCTTTTGTAAGCTCTGTTCCTAAAAGCGCATTGATTCTTTCCGGTTCGAATGGAACGCGCACCGGCTCTCTCGTCTCGCTGCATACATCTACCATGCCGCCTACAACTTCTCCGGCTCCAAGCTCTTCCATAAGCTGACAAGCTCTGTCAATGGCTGCCTGTGCATTATTTGGATCAAGACCTTTTTCAAATTTTCCGGAAGCATCTGTACGAAGACCGATTTTCTTGGAGGACAGACGGATATTAGTTCCGTTAAAGCAGGCTGCCTCGAAAAGAACAGTGTGTACCTCATCTGTAATCATAGAGTTTTCTCCACCCATGATTCCCGCAATACCTACCGGCTTTTTGCCGTCGCAAATCATGAGAACAGAATCGTCCATCTCTCTTTCCTGACCGTCAAGTGTAACAAATTTCTCACCCTTTGCAGCGCGGCGCACAACAATTTCTTTTCCTTCAATATGGTCAAGATCATATGCGTGCATTGGCTGACCATACTCTTCCATTACATAGTTTGTAATATCTACCAGATTGTTAATTGGACGAATGCCGTTTTTCGCAAGGTATCTCTGCATCCATTTTGGAGACGGTCCGATTTTTACATTTTTTACAACTCTTGCACAGTAACGTGTGCAGAGTTCCGGATCCTCTACTGTAACCTTAATATAATCTGAAGCATTTTCATCGTTTCCTGTTTCCTTTACTTCCGGAGGGCAGAATTTCTTATTGAAAGTAGCAGCTGCCTCTCTTGCAATTCCAAGAACGCCGTAGCAGTCTACACGATTGGAAGTAATTTCGTATTCAATCACTGCATCGTCAAGATCAAGAGCCTTCACTGCGCTCTCTCCCACAACTGCGTCCTCAGGGAAAATATAAATTCCGTATTCCGGAGCCTCCGGATACATTTCTCTTGTGCTTCCCAGCTCTTCAATGGAGCACATCATACCGTAGGAATCTACGCCTCTTAATTTTCCTTTTTTAATTTTCACACCGCCGGGAGCCGGTTTTCCGTCGTGACCTCCTGCCACGCGGCCTCCGTCAAGAACAACCGGGACTTTATCTCCCTCTTTTACGTTTGGCGCGCCTGTTACGATCTGCACCGTCTCATTTCCCACATTTACCTGGCAGATGATCAGTTTATCTGCATCCGGGTGACGTTCGATTTTTTCAATCTGTCCGATCACGATTTTTTCAAGATCAGCGTCAAGCTGTACATATCCTTCTACTTTTGTACCGGACAGTGTCATTGCATCTGTATACTCCTGAGCTGTCACATCAAGCTCCGGAACGTATTTTTTTATCCATGATAATGAAGTATTCATTTTACCAATTCCTTCCGTTAATTATTAAAACTGTTTCAAAAATCTGATGTCGTTTTCGTAAAGAAGTCTCATATCGTCAATCTCGTATTTCAGAAGAGCAATACGCTCAAGACCTACGCCAAAGGCAAATCCTGTGTACTCTTCCGGATCGATTCCGCACATACGGAGCACATTCGGGTGAACCATACCGCAGCCGAGGATCTCGATCCAGCCGGAGCCTTTACAGAAACGACAGCCTTTTCCGCCGCATTTAAAGCAGGAAACGTCCACCTCTGCGCTCGGCTCTGTAAACGGGAAGTGATGCGGTCTGAATTTTGTCTTTGTATCCGGTCCGAACAGCTCTCTTGCAAACTCCTGAAGTGTTCCCTTTAAATCTGCAAATGTAACATTTTTATCAATTACAAGACCTTCGATCTGATGGAAGGACGGAGAATGTGTCGCGTCCACTTCATCGGAACGGAATACTCTTCCCGGTGCGATCATACGGATCGGAAGCTTTCCTTTTTCCATTGTACGCGCCTGTACAGGAGAAGTCTGGGAACGGAGCAGAATGGAATCGTTAATAAAGAAGGTATCCTGCTCGTCACGCGCCGGGTGGTCTTCCGGAATATTTAATTTTGTAAAGTTATAATCTGCATACTCTACTTCCGGTCCTTCCACAACCTCGTATCCCATGCCGATAAAGATACGCTCCACTTCCTCAAGGGCGATCGTATTCGGGTGACGGTGTCCGATTTTCGCTTTTTTTGCAGGAAGGGTTACGTCGATTACTTCTGCCTTCATTTTTTCTTCCCGAAGAGCCGCTTCCAGCTTTGTTTTGGACTCTTCTAAAAGCCCCTCGATTTTTGCTCTTGTCTCATTGACAAGCTGACCTACCTTTGGACGGTCTTCTGCAGCAACATCTTTCATTCCTTTTAAAATTGCAGTCAGCTCTCCTTTTTTACCGAGATATGCCACACGCACATCGTTAAGAGCTTCCAGATTATGAGAGCTTTCAATTTTCTCTCTGGCGCTGTCCGCCAGCGCCTGAAGTTTTTCTTTCATATCCATGACTATTTCTCCTTTTTGTGAAATTAAAAAAGCTTCGTCCCCCCAAAAAGGGACGAAGCATCATTCCGTGGTACCACCCTGATTCCCGCTTACAAAGCAGGCTCTCTGTCTGTTTAACGCACAGTATCGTCATTTCCTACTATTGGTTCAGAAATGCAGCTCCAGTGGGAAATTCAAGAATTATCTGAACTCAAGGAAGCTTTCAGCCGGTGACTTCCTCTCTCTGATAGAAAATAATCCTCTGTAACACTTTCAAAGCCTTTGTTTATCTGATTTTCACTCTTTACTATGCCACAACAATTATTTTGTGTCAAGCCCTTTTTCATCCTCTTTTCCTCTTTCTCTGTTTAACATATCCCTCACAGAAGCCTGGGCTTTTCGAAACTCCGTCTCAAAATACGCGTTTATCTCCGCCCCGTAAAGCATCAGATTCATGCACACATACATCCAGAGCATCACAAGGATCAATGCGGTAAGGTTTCCATATGTATTGCTGAAGCCCGGGAAAATCTCAAAATACAGAGAAAAAAAGTAGGAAAAAACAGACCAGGCGACAGCCGTGATAAAGGCTCCCGGAACCTGACTCTTAAACGTAGCCTTTCTGTTGGGAAGCACCTTGTAAAGAACAAGGAACACAAGAAACAGAACACCAAATACAAGAAACGTCCTTGCTCCCAGAATTCTTGCAATGATCCGTCCCAGAAAAGGCACGTGTTTTGCAGCCACTGCCTGAATGCCGTTTCCAAGCACAAGAAGGATCAGGCTGACGATCAGCGCTATCACAAATAACAATGTGTAAAACACTGCATAAATCCTGGTGATCAGCCAGTTACGTGTTTCCTTCACATGATAAATGGTATTAAGACCATTCGTCATGGACTGGAGTCCTTTTCCTGCAGACCACAGGGCGATCACTGCTGAAATAGGAACAATGGCAGAACTTCTCCTGTAAACATCTGCCACTATATCCAGCACAAAGCTCTGCAGATTCTGTGGTACAAACCCGATAATGGCATCCCGCATTGTGTTATAAGTAAGCGGGGTATACCGTATCAGAGTCGTAAGAAAAAGCACAAAAGGAATAAAAGACATAATAAGGAAGTATGCAGCCTGCGCCGCATACGCTCCTATATGATCCCTCTTCACTCTTTCTATAAATCCCAAAAGCCTTTTTATAAGACTATGTTTTTCTTTTTTCTCTTTCATTTTCAAACTCCTGCATTACGCGCTTAAAGCTCCTCTCCGTCTGTATCATACCATGATTCCTCTGTTCTGACAAGCGTTACCCTGCCTGGCTGATCTCTACATCCCGGAAAAAATACAGAAGAATTTCTTCCCAGGTATACCCCTCCTCTGCCATTGTTCCTGCTGCTGCCTGGCTCATGCCAACGCCGTGCCCATAACCGCCTCCGCAGATAAGAAATCCATCTTCCGTTTCCTCCAGAGAAAAATACGCGCTCGGAAGAAGGCTGCCTCCTTTTTTCTTTTCTTTCTCTTTTCCCGCAAAAATTTCTTTATCCGGAGCAAGAAACGAACGTATTTCATATTCATTTACAACCTCGCCGTCTCCTCCTTCCGTATGAACGCGAAGCCTTGTCGCTGCGCCGCTCTCACTTTTTCCTGTCACCTCAAGACCTGTGAGTCTTCCTTCGCACCCCTCTATCCTTTGTGCCCGCTGCTCTATGACTTCCCTGGAAACTTCTGTCTCCCACGTTCTCCAGGGCTCCTCCGAATCAAATCCGCAGTCAACGCTTTTTAAATACGGAGCCGCGTTTTCCGCTCCCCATATCTCATCTGTACTCGTCACTCCTGCTGAGGTTGAAAAATAATACGCCTCTATTGGTTTGCCATTCTGGCTTAAAATCCTTCCTTTTGTTTCCTCTACCGCCTGTGTTGTGCTTTCCTCCAGTCCAATGTTGTTATACACCTGAAAATTCACACTGTCGTCCACATCTGCTCCGTAGGTCTCCAGCTTCTTTTCTTTCAGCTGCTTCCACGCGTATGTTCTGGCACATACCGCCTGCGCCTTCAGCGCCTCCAGCGGATATGAAGAAGGCATTTCACTTGGGACAACGGCTTCCAGATACATTTCCAGAGGAAGCGTATTTACAACGAGAAATCCCTCCGGCTTTTTTGTGATTTTTATGCTTCCCCTGTAAATCGGCGCCCCCTGTTCTCTCTGCACAGAAGAAATCTGAATCCCTTCCGTTCCCCCTTCAAAGGTACAGCTTAATGCTTCCTCCCCGCAGCTTTCCCCGCCAAAAACATACTCCTGTCCCTGCCAGATAAGGCTCACGCTCTGGTGATAGTAAGACCGGTGTTCTGAATCCATGATCAGCACCCGGATAAGCGGTTCCTCCTTCTCTGTGTTCATGGCATACGCCGTATCAAGGAGAAACCCCCATAAAATAAAGATTAAAATTCCATAAAAAAATCTGGTTTTCTTCATAATATATTGTATGAAGGAAACCAGACCTTATATGCTTCTTTTCGTCTGCTTATTTTATGTAAAAACGATATGCCGTCACAGAATGATATATCTCTCCTGCCTCCAGGATCGGAGAATGGAACGCTTCTTCGTTGACTGCGTTAGGCTCTGCCTGCGTCTCCAGACAGAAACCGTTCCGTTTTCCATATGTATGTCCGTTTTTGCCTGCTTCGTTTTCAATAAAATTGCCGGCATAAAACTGTACGCCAGGACAATCTGTGGAAACACTCATGGCAATGCCTGTCTCCTCACAGTAAGCCTCAGCAATGCGGCGCACATTTCCAGGCGCGTAATTATCCGTCACAAAGTTATGGTCATATCCGCCAGTGTTCAAAATCTGCCTCAATATCCTGTCCGATTGGTTTCATTCTGAGGAAATCCATAGGCGTTCCCTCTACAGACGCATTTTCCCCTGTCGGAATCGAGTGGCTGTCGCATACCGGATTATACGCATGTGCATAAATACAGAGCTTCTGATTTAAAACGTCGCCGCTTCCTTCTCCCGCAAGGTTAAAGTAAGAATGGTTTGTCATATTGGCAACCGTATCCTCATCACAGATTCCGCTGTAAACAATTCTCAGTTCATTTTCCTCTGTAAATTCATACTTCACAGAAACGCGAAACTCTCCAGGAAAGCCATTCTCTCCGTCCGGACTGATTCTTGAAAACGTAATGCTGTTTTTCTCCTGTGAAAGAGCGAGAACAGACCAGATTTTTTTCTCAAATCCATTGGGACCGCTGTGTAAATTATTTTCATTTTCATTTTGCGGAAGAACCACTTCTTTTCCCATAATCGAAAATTTCGCTCCCGCAATACGGTTTCCGCTCCGCCCGATGGTAGCTCCGAAAAAGCAGCCATTTTCTTCGTACTGCTCCACGTCATCGTATCCAAGAACTACATCTGTAAGCCTTCCCTCTCTGTCCGGCACGCATAATTTTACAAGGATTGCGCCAAACATGGAAACCTCTGCATACGCGCCGGATTTATTCTCCAGACGGTAAATGGAAATTTCCTCTCCTGTGGAAAGCTCTCCGAACTTTCTTTCTGAAACACTCATCTTAATCTCCTCCTGGTATATTACGTATCGTTATGTATAAAAGAAAAGAGCCTGTCGGCTCTCATTTTTTCAGCAGTCCCAGAATGCCGTTCCCTTTCTTTTGACGCCTAGCCTAAGCTAGGTGGGTATCCTCAACATACCTTCTGCCTTCCACGACGAGAGGCCTGACATCCGGCATGCGATGTTGGATTCCCATGATGTCAATGTAGGTTCAAAAATAAAAGGGGGATCGCACATTCCAGGATTTCCTTTTCTGCTCTTTATTATACTCTAGTGTATGCTGTTTTTCAACAGAAAATACAGATTTTTTTATTTTATTTTCAAAATAGAAAGAACAGTTTGAGGCATATCCGAAGCCTCCACTACACAATTATGAAGAACTGGCGCTGTGCGGATTTCCTCCACCGCACCCGGAACAGGAACTCCGGAAAGTTCACAGAGACGGTCGATCAGATTAAAATCCTCTTCCTCTCCGGAAAGTTCTGTCACTGCATCCATCACACTTCTTGCAAATTTATACGGACTCGCGGTAGAAGCGATAATAACAGGCGTTTCATCTCCTGATTCTTTCCTGTATTTTTCGTATACACCGGAGGCAACTGCCGTGTGCGTATCCAGAATATATCCGCTTTCCTCATACACGCGCTTAATTGTTTCGGCTGTCTCTTCTTCTGTACAATAATTTCCGTAAAAATCAGCAAGGGCTTCCTTCATTTCTTCTGTTATGGTATAAGCGCCGCCTGCCGCCAGATTTTCCATAAGCTTTTTACACACAGAAGCGTCCTCGCCTGCAATCTGGTAAATCAAACGCTCCAGGTTGCTGGAAATCAAAATATCCATAGACGGAGAGTTTGTAAGGATAAAATCTCTTCTTCTGTCATACGTTCCCGTAGAAAAGAAATCATACAGAACCTTATTTTCATTGGAAGCACAGATCAGTTTATTTACAGGAAGTCCCATTTCTTTTGCATAGAACGCGGCAAGTATATTTCCGAAATTCCCTGTTGGAACTGCGATATTTACTTTTTCCCCGTTCTGAAGGCTTCCCTCTCCCACAAGAGAAGCGTAAGCGTACACATAATATACGATCTGAGGAACCAGTCTTCCGATATTGATGGAATTGGCAGAAGAAAACTGAAATCCCGCTTTATGAAGCGTCTCTTTCATCTCCTGATCGTTAAACATCTTTTTGACAGCTGTCTGGGCGTCGTCAAAATTTCCGGTAATTCCCACAACGTATGTATTCTGTCCCTTTTGTGTCACCATCTGTTTTTCCTGAACAGGACTGACGCCGTTCTTTGGATAAAATACAATGATTTTTGTTCCCGGAACGTCTGCAAAGCCTGCCATAGCCGCTTTTCCTGTATCTCCCGATGTCGCAGTCAAAATCACAATTTCTTTTTCTATATGATTTTTTCTGGCTGCCGTTGTCATAAGATGGGGCAGAATTGAAAGCGCCATATCCTTAAAGGCAATGGTAGCTCCGTGAAACAGTTCCAGATAATATTTTCCGTCTGCTTTTCGGACAGGCGCAATTTTTTCTGTGTCAAATTTGGAATCATATGCCTTCTCAATACAGCTTTTCAATTCTTCCTCTGTAAAATCTGTAAAAAAGCGGCTCATTACTTCAAACGCCACTTCCTGATAGGACATTTTCGCAAGCTCTTCCACAGGTATATCAAGCTTTGGAATCACTTCCGGCACAAACAGCCCTCCATCTGAAGAGAGTCCTTTTAAAATTGCAGATGAAGCCGTAATTCCCTTTTCTGTTCCTCTTGTACTTTTATATAAAACCTCCACCATGATTCCCGCCTTTCTTTTCTGTTTTTCAGTGTGTTTCATTATACCATGCTCTTTCACAAAATACCACACTAAATTGCAAAAAAGTATTCACCGGTTAAAAAATAGGCTGCAAAAGCAAAAAGACAGGAAACATATCCTGTAAATACGCTCCTGTCTTTTCCCCTTAAATTATTTCATAGCTACCAGCTCAGATACGGAAGAATGTGTCTCCTGTTCCTCTGCCGGCTCTTCTCCCTCTTCCGGATAAGTGTAAAATTCATGTACTCCATATTTAAAAAGACGCTTCAGATCTTTTTCAAACCAGGCAACATTATGTTTCTCTGCTGCTGATTTCTGAATAAAAAACAAAGCTCCCTCTGAATAATCCACGCCTTCCAGCGCCTGTTTTACCGCCTCTTTTGTTTCCTCTGTCACAGTCACTTCATTGATTCTGCCGTCGTATACAGGTGAAAACTGGGGAACTCCGTTTACATATTCCCACACAACTTCAGATACGCTGTCAGGAAATCCTTCATGTTTTACACGGTTCATGATCACATTCGCGATCAAAGTTCTTCCCTTAATATCTTCTGTACCGGCCTCCGCTTCTACAATACGAAGCAGCGTGTCGTAATCCTCATCAGACATCATTTTCGGTGTCTGTGCAAAGCTGCTTGCCCTGGAACTGAAATTATCAATGGTATTTTCCATAGAGGCGCTTACATCCAACGCCACAGCTCCTTCTTCAATGTGCTTTACTCTCTGTCCCACCATAACTTCTTCACAAGATGTACCAATCCTGTTTATCGTACTTCCCGGAGCCGGGGTCTCTCTTACACCGGATACCACTCCCGCTATTCCGGAAGGAAGATATGGCTCCTCCTCTTTTTCCGTGTCAGAAGCCGCATACACCTGACTTCTGAGATCAGGAGGAAACACATTGCAAACGATTATAATAGCAACGGTCAGAAATGCCCAGGCTGTAAGAACGGTGAAGCTGCGTATGGAATCTCCCGGGAAGACTCCCTTCTTTTCTCTTTCTGTAAGATTCACATTTTTTCTCTTTTCTTTCATACCCTTTATTCCTTGCATTTTTATTATAGTTTTCTTTCGTTTTTTCTTTATTTTGTAACATTTTTGTAATGTATGAGAAAATTATATTTAATATACCCCTTTCTGTCAAGGTTTTTTTCTTTTTTTCGTAAAAATAAAAGGAATTCCCTGCGTACCTGTTTATTATAGACAGATACTGCAGGGAAGGTCAAGAATATTTGTTCGTGTTCTTACAACAGGATTTTCATCAATAAAACGGCGTCTGACAAATCCCAACAAAGTTCTATCGATTATTAATGGAGGCTACCAGCGCATCAATGGAAGCATGGATAATATCTGCGTGAACGCCTGCGCCCCACGCCATTGTTCCATCCGGCTTGCGGATTCCCACATAGGCGATTGCACGGGAACTGGAGCTTTCCTCAAGGGCATGTTCCTGATAAGTCTCCAGCTGGTATTTCAGCTCATAAGTCTTTTTCAGTGCATTGCTTACTGCGTCAAGACGTCCGTTTCCCTTTGCCTCTGTCACTGTAACTTTACCGTTAAAAGAAGAAGTTACCTGAGTAGTAATCCCTCCCTCTTTCTGCTGAAAATGCACCTCCAGGATCTCATACGGCTCTTTTGTATTTTCAAATGTCTTTTTAAACAGGCTGAAAATTTCATCCGGGTGAAGTTCTTTATGGCTGTGGTCAGACACTGCCTTCGCCGCATATCCCATAGCCTCCCGCATTTTTGCAGGAAGGTTCAGACCGAATTTTGTCTCCAGAATATATCCAACGCCGCCCTTTCCAGACTGACTGTTAATACGGATCACATCCGCGTCATAATTTCTTCCTACATCTGTAGGGTCAATGGGCAGATAGGGAACATTCCAGTGGTCCATATCCTTTTCCTCTCTCCAGTGCATTCCTTTTGCAATGGCATCCTGATGAGAGCCGGAAAAAGCTGCGAAAACAAGAGCTCCGCTGTACGGACTTCTCTCATCTACTTTCATTCCCGTGCAGTTTTCATAAACCTCACAGATATGCGGCATATTGGAAAAATCAAGATTTGGCTCAACACCCTGAGAATACATATTCATTCCAAGAGTTACAATATCCACGTTTCCTGTGCGTTCTCCATTCCCAAAAAGTGTTCCTTCAATACGGTCTGCGCCTGCAAGAAGTCCCATCTCAGAATCTGCCACTCCACAGCCACGGTCGTTATGAGGGTGAAGAGACACAATCACGTTTTCTCTGTATTTCATATTTTCGCACATATATTCAATCTGGCTTGCATAAACATGCGGCATGGAATGCTGTACCGTAACCGGAAGATTAATGATGCACTTATTTTCCGGCGTGGGCTGCCACACATCGAGGACAGCGTTACACACTTCAAGCGCATATTCCGGCTCTGTTCCTGTGAAGCTCTCCGGGCTGTACTCAAACTGAAAGTTTCCTTCCGTCTCTGCAGCCAATTTTTTCAGAAGAGCCGCTCCCTCCACTGCAATTTTTAAAATCTCCTCTTTCGATTTTTTAAACACCTGCTCTCTCTGTGCCACAGAGGTGGAGTTATATACATGTACAATAGCTTTTGGCGCGCCTTTTACCGCCTCAAAAGTCTTGCGGATAATGTGCTCTCTCGCCTGTGTGAGAACCTGTATGGTCACGTCTTCCGGAATTAAATTCTGCTCGATCAGAGTGCGGAGAAATACATACTCCGTCTCCGATGCAGCCGGGAATCCCACTTCGATTTCCTTAAATCCAATTTCCACAAGCAATTTAAAAAATTCAATTTTCTGTTCCAGACTCATAGGGATCACAAGAGCCTGATTTCCGTCTCTGAGATCAACGGAACACCAGATCGGCGCTTTGTCCACATACTCTTTTTCCGCCCATTTCATACATTTTACCGGCGGCATATGGTATTGTCTTTTATATTTTCCTGCATTCATCATTTCTTTTTCCTCCATTTCTTATTCCGGTTATGTTACAGAACATTACAAAGTAATTTCCTATAGCATAAAAAAGTGTCTTCGACACTTCAACCCCCTATCCCCCATTCATGGGGGAATTAG
>URHH01000004.1 GCA_900547615.1 uncultured Blautia sp.
GATAATTCTTTGATTGCTGCAATAAATTCTTCTGTTGTTAATTTTGCCATTTTAATTTCCCTCCATTATAATATTTTTGGTTTTGATGCCCATCTGGGCGAGGATTCTGTTTTGTCTGTTCCTTTCGGAACGCTCAGCAATTATTCTGCTGCCTCTGCCTGTCCTTTTTCAGCGATCTGATTAAGCACACGAGCAAAGTTTGTAATTGGAGACTGGATGCTTCCAAGCAGTTTTCCGAGAAGTTCTTCTCTGGACGGAATGCTGGACAGAGCCTGAATACCAGCCTGGTCGTTGTAGTTTCCTTCTACAACACCTGCAATAAGCTCTAAAGCAGGATACTGTTTTGCATATTTTGCAAGGATTCTCGCCGGAGCTGTTGCGTCTGTTGCGGAAACAGCAAGAGCGTTTGTGCCTTCCAGATGCTGTGTTAAGCATTCACAGTCAGTTCCTTCAAATGCACGTTTCATCATTGTGTTTTTGTAGACTTTATACTGAACACCAGCTTCTCTTAACTCTTTACGGATAATTGTGTCCTGTTCAACAGTCAGTCCGCTGTAGTTTACAAGAACAACTGACGCAGCGTCTTTAATGATGCCGGAAATCTCTTCTACGATTGGTTGTTTCAGTTCTACTTTTGCCATGATATGGTACACCTCCTTATAGATTTTGATATACCGCCGTCGGATGTGTATAAAAAAAGCCCTACTGCATGACAGTAAGACTCACGTAATCTTATAAAGAATACTTTGTCCTCGGTAGGCGTTTTTATCCTTATACCTTGCGGTACCTACTGTCTTCGGCAGCGTTCTGTGGTAGAATATCATATTTTGCGACGGGTGTCAAGGGGTAAATGGAAATTTCCAAAATAAGCCATGCACCTCGATTCCGCTTCGCTACATCTCGGTCGCGGGCATGCGCCCTATGCCTGAAAATAAAAGCAGATGTTCCCGTGCGAGCACGAAACATCTGCTTTCCTTTCAGGCGCATGGCTTATTTTGTTCCGAATATCCTGTCGCCGGCATCTCCAAGACCCGGGCAGATGTAGGCATTTTCGTTCAGGCAGCGGTCAAGGTGTCCGCAGTAAATCTGAATGTCCGGATGCGCTTTATGAAGTCGCTCAAGCCCTTCCGGAGCTGCAATGATACACATAAATTTAATGTTTTTTCCGCCCTGTTTTTTAATAAAATCAACTGCAGCAATGGCGGAGCCTCCTGTTGCAAGCATCGGATCTACAACAACGGCAATTCTCTCATCAATCGATTCCGGAAGTTTGCAGTAGTATTCGTGCGGCTTATGTGTTTCCGGATCGCGGTAAAGTCCTACATGACCTACCTTTGCAGAAGGCGCAAGGGTAAGAATACTGTTTACCATTCCAAGTCCCGCACGAAGAACAGGGATTACCGCCAGTTTTTTACCGGAAAGCATTGGTGTCATACAGGTTTCAATCGGTGTCTCCACTTCTACGTCTTCTGTAGGAAGGTCGCGAAGCGCTTCATACCCCATCAGGATTCCAATCTCCTCCACCAGCTTGCGAAACTCATTTGTTCCTGTTCTGCTGTCACGAAGCATTGAAATTTTATGCTGGATTAAAGGGTGATTCATAACATATACGTTTTCCATTCGTTCGTCCTCTTTCTCTCTTGTTTTGGCATTGCGGAATCCTCCGCACCTGTATCTGCCACAGCAGCCGTACAGTTTCTTCTATTATAATACAGATGCAGGATTTACAAAAGGGGTTCTTTACTTTTTTTCTTCCTTATGCTATTATAATCACGATTTATTTTAGGAAATACAACAAAAATACAGCCGGGGAAAATTATGTTCAGAAAAGATAAACACCTAAACTTCATCTATATACAGCAGACTGCTTTACGCAGTCTGTTTTTTTATACCGCTTTATCATAGCGCTGTTTCATCATCTTAAAAAAGGAGGCCTCTGTCGTGGCAAATACAAATCATTATCTTAAGTATGCGAAAAATCTTTTCGCCATTTTTTTCGGAAACACCATATATGCAATAGGAATCGTAGCCTTCCTTCTGCCAAACGGAATCATCACCGGCGGCACAACCGGTCTTGCCTTGTCCGCCCAGCATTACCTGGGACTTCCCCTTTCCACCTTTGCTTTTATTTTTAATGCCGCCATGTTTATTCTGGGCGCTCTGATCCTGGGAAAAGCCTTTGCCCTTACAACCCTTATCAGTTCCTTTTACTACCCTGTTATCCTCGGCATTTTACAGAAGATTCCCGCTTTATCAAATGTTACCCAGGACCGTATGCTTGCATGTGTTTGCTCCGGTGTGCTGATCGGAGCTGGTATCGGAATTGTAATCCGCGCCGGAGCTTCCACCGGAGGCATGGATATTCCGCCGCTTCTTCTGAAACGCTTTTTCGGAATTCCAGTATCTGCATCCCTGTATGTATTTGATTTCGTAATCCTTCTCCTGGAAATGACATTCTCCAATGTAGAGGAAAGTATTTACGGAATCCTTCTGGTATTTATTTATACTTTTATTCTGGACAGAGTTCTGACTCTTGGCATGGCGCAGACCCAGGTAAAAATCGTAAGCAAAAAACACGCGGAAATCAACAGCGCCATTCATGCGCAGCTTGACAGAGGCACAACTCTTATTCAGGCAGAGACCGGATTTCTTCACAGAGAAAGTCACCTTGTCCTTACCGTTGTCTCAAACAGAGAGCTGATCCGTCTCAACAAGCTTGTAATGGAAATCGACCCTGCCGCATTCATGATCATCAGCAAAGTAAATGAAGTAAAAGGAAAAGGCTTTACGCAGCCTAAAGTAAAACGGACCGCCAAATAAGGCGGTCTGTTTTTATAAGCTCTACATCTGTTTTCTGACGATACGGTACTCGTCTCCCATCTGGAAATAAGGACACTGCCGAAAATCTCCGGTCATAAATCTTACCATCTCATCTTCGTCCAGGTTTACCTCGCAGGTATAGCATTCATAATCTTCATCGTATGTATAATTGGCACAATATTCGCATTTTGAAGCGCTCACTTTTCTTCCTCCTTCAAAAACACATAATTCTCTTCTGTGGAAAATTCTTTCTTATAAGAAAAACCAAGCCCGCGAAACTCCTTCACGCCTTCCGGCTCGCTGATTTCTTCGCCAGCAAGAAAACGCACCATCTCTCCCCGTGCCCTCTTCGCAAGCGTACCCTTTTGAATGATCTTCCCGTTTTTCCACTCTCCAAAGGTACAGGTAATGTATCTGTCTCCCTGCTTTAAAAATTTTTCCACACTTTTTGAATATTCTTTGCTTGCAAGATTTAAAATCCATCTGCTGTTCTCCGAAACTTCTTTGTAAATATCCGATCCCCAGTATGTATATAAATCTTTGCAGGAAGGCAGATTGATTTTCGCCTGCATCTCCAGTCGATAGGGCACAACTCCGTCAAGAGGTTTTACTACTCCGTAAAAACCGGAAAGGATCCGCAGATGTTCCTGAACAAACTTCCACTGCCTGTCCTCAAACACCCCCGGCGCCATGTACTGGTACTGAATCCCTTCATAGGAAAGCAGCGCCGGCGTTGGTGTTTTATATAAATTCATGTGAGAAAGCCGCTGAAAATTTTCCCGGGCAAGCCTGTCGCTGCAGCCCCACATTTTCTTTGCCTCTTCATAATCCAGGCTTTTCATATACTCCATAAGCGCCTTCGTCTTTTCCATAAAAGCAGGAAATCCGCTGCATTCCAGTATATCCGTCTCTATATTCATTTTTTTCGCAGGGGAAATTATTATCTTCATGTAAAAAACTCCTTTATCCCCAGATCCCGCCTGTCGTCTCTTCCAGATTATCCAGAATATAATTATAAATTTCCACAGACACAGCCTCCGGATAATGTGTTCCATCTACAGTAGAATATCCTGTTTCCACAAGATGTGAATATACATCTATATAAGTTACACCGAGAAGATTTGCCTTCATAGCGGCATTGAAACTCTCAATCTGCTCATTTGTTACATAAGGATCATTTTCCACAGGACCTACAGATACAAAGTATGTAGAAGCCCCGCGATCTGTCCATTCCTTTGCCTTTTCGTTAATGTACTGCACGTACTTATTTAAGTTCTGCACATCATTTACACCCATAAGGATAATTACCGATGTGTTATCCACTATCTCCGCTTCTATTTGTGGAACACCTGTGGAAACCAGCCAGTCGTATCCCATAGAGGACAAACACGACCAGATGCTGTCATCCTGAACCGCATCCCGGATCCCCTCTGTTCTGGAATCCCCCACAAAAATCAGCTTATTCTTCTGAGAAGCTTCCGCATGGCTGGGCTTGCTGATCGTTCCTTCTTCCGGAGATAAAGTAGGCGCAGGAAGAGAAGTCGGCGTGGGAGTTGGCTCTTTTGCTTTCTCTGGTTTTACAGAAGCCGACTGTTTCGGTGCAGCTGATACTTCCGGCTTTTCTGTAAGGCTTGCTATGATATTGTCTCTTTCCTTTTTATCCTTCTCTGCAGCTTCTTTTCCCTTCTCTTCTGTATTTTTTTCAATTTTCTTTACGTCCTCTGCAATTTCACTGTTTTTCTCATCTGTATGGCAGCCGGCAAGCACAGAAAGTATAAAAAATCCGGCTAATAAAATGGCTTTCCTCATAATCAGCCCTCCCAAAGATGAATGAAAATACTACTTTTCCTCAATCAGCGACGGAGATGCCAGATACAAATCCTCCCCCAGCATTTCCTTCAGCATATCCTCATACTGTTTATATGTTATTTCTCCATCCGGAGTAAGAATTTCAAAATCTGTATCGTAAGCATGAACAAAGAGCCCTGTCTCTTTTAAACCGTTTCGGAGATAAAAAGTCTTTCTCCGCTTTCTGTCCTCTGCGTTTTCTGCCAGTTCATCCTGCTTTTCAATCTCAAAAACATATTTCTGTCCCTGAAACCGATTAACAAGCCCGCGAACTGCTCTTCCACCGTAACCTCCGCTTCTTTTCTCCGGAGCAATGGCAAAATAATCAAGCACTGCCGCAGAAGAAGAAAACATATTCATGACAAGACCGATAAATTCTTTCTCCTCCACAACTGCAAGAAGTTCTGCCTTGCCCTCTTCTGCCCATTTTTCCATATAGGAAAGGGGCTTCTGCTCTTCTTTTGGAAAAGCAGTCTCATAAAGAGCATACACCTGCTCTTTATACGCTTCCCCTTCCTTTAAGACATTTAAAAATTCCATAATCCCTCCTAAAATGCCATATCCGGCCACGCCAAAATTTCTGTTTCCAGCGTTTTTTCGTAGTCTCCTTCTATATCTCTGCTTCTGCCTGCCTCAAACACATTCGTCTCCGCTCCCCATGTGCCATTTTCCTCATATTCCCACACGTGGTAACGCAGTCCCCGAAATTCAAAATCCAGGCTTCCGCAGCCATCTTCCTCTGTATATTGAAACGTGATATTTTTTTCTTTCAGTGCATTTTGTACTTTTGTAAGACGCATAAAAACCTCCCGTTGTGCTTTTCCTTACTATGACACAGTTTGACTTTTATATTTCCACTTCGCAGTTTTACATCATCTGCTTTCTACATCTTTCTACTCTTTGATATAATTCTTTTTCTTTATTTTTCTTCAGCAAATATGCAAGCTTTTCTGTCCATTCTCCACAAAAATAATGAATACCGTATTTCTTATCATACTCCTGAAAAGTTTTTATCTCCTCTTTTTGTACTTTTTCTTCAAATTTTTCAAAAGCAAGGGTTAAATATTTCCGACATCTTTCCTCTTCCATTACTTCATCACAAAGCCATATAAGAACAGGGCGATGTATTAATCCAAGATAAAGCAATTTATCAATTTCAATACTTTCCCGGTCAAAATAATCCTCCAGATATATTCTTCCTTCCTCTCGCTTTTCTCCTACATATGGGTAAAATTCCAGACATTTTGTTCGCTCCTGTACAGATTCAATTTTATCAATCGGAGATTTTTCCTTATTCATACAGCAGAATTTATATTTTTTTCCACTTCCGCAGGGACACGGGTCATTCCGTCCGACTTTTACTGCCTTCGGAAGATTCATTGCTTTTATTGATTCCCGCGATAATTCTCTGAATCTTTTTTCTTCTTCTTTGCTATTCTCCGTGCTTTCGAACATTGCCCAATGTTTCAGTATTTCTGCTGTGTGAAAATCTTTATTACAAAAATCTTTCTCCTGCTCTCTGTATTCAAACATGGCATCTACACAGGAATCATATTTCCCAAGATACATCTCGTCCATCAGTTCTTCATTTAACATATACCTGATTTCCGGAAGCATATCAAAAAAATGGCAACCGCATATCATTGTTCCCAGTACATTATAAAAATTACTGTATTCCTGTCCACAGTAAACTCCCTGCCTGATAAATTCTCTCCATTCCTTTTCTTCCAGGATTCCATCAAGATAAAGCTGCCCCATTGCTTTCAGAAGCGCACCTCTTACAAATTCATATACTTCTTCATCTAAAATCCTGTCTTTCAAAAGCCTTAAGTCGCCATTGTATGTATAATAAACAATATCCTGAAAATTTTCTGTTATAACATCGCCTATCATATAATCCAGAACCTCTCCCGGCAAAGCTGCAAACTCCATAATTATCGGAAAAGCCTCTTTATCCCGTAGTTCTGCTAATAAAAACAGAGCATAAAAAGGAAGCTGATAATTCTCATCTAATTCATCTTTTTCTTCTATTGCTTTTTGTAATGCTTCCCGCAAATGGGGAAGCGCTTCCTCTCGGTTTTCTATTACCGTTCTTAGTGCTTTCACAGGAAGTTTACTGCTCACAATGGAAAGTTCCTCTATGGCTTTCTTCAGTTCATTCATTTTGATTCCTCCAATATTTTTGTATCATAAATTTTAAGCAGATTACCTGGCAATTAAATTGTCAAAATATCAGAATGGAAGGTCCTCGTCCCAGAACTCCATCTCCTCATCTTCATCGTCCATTCCCATAAAATATTTCTTCAGATACTCCTCATATTCCCGGAGCGCCTTATCTATCTGTTTCTTCTCTTTTCTTTTTCCCATAACCTGATATAATTTTGATGCAGCAGTAAACATAATATCATTTTCTTCTGTGCATTCTGATTTATCATCAATAAACCGGTTTACTAATTCTTCCGCAGCATCAAGTTTTTTCATATCCATAAAAGTATAAACCCCGGCCGTTGCTGCTACGATATTTTCCGGTTCTTTTTCTAACCATTCCTTACAGAAAGCTTCCGATTCTTCTTTTCTTCTAAGAGCTCCCAAAACAGAACACTTTCTGAATTTAATATCCGAACCGGTATACTCAGGCCATTCAAATATACCCAGCAGATCATCGCACATCCGTAAAAGAGTTTCAGGATTTCCGCTCATATCTATTTCGTCCATACAATCTTCCAGCCAGCCCTGAATATCATATGTATAATCTGTAATATCGTCTAATGTCTCCAGCTGCAGATGCGGATTTTCTTTTTTCTCTTCCAGTGCAATTTCTTTTAAAAGTTCAAACGCCTGCGTCCAACAAGTACTGTCCTCATTTGCTCCAATCATATTGCTGTAACATTTACTTGTCAGTTTACTGAATTTTTTCCATCTTTGTTTCTGCATCTCTTTCTCCTCTGGCACGTTTCCAAAATCGTTCTGCGGCAATGACCTGATTAATGTACCGCTTTTCTTGGCATTCATATAAATGTCTTTAAACTGCGCCGCCATCGTTCTTCCCATAGAAATATTATAAGGCATCACTAAGCCATCTGATATAATTACATCACGAAATGGTATAAATGTTGCCTCTATCAGCAACGGCATCGGCACAAACGGAAACATTTCTTCCCATGTCGAAACAATTCCCTGCACCTGATATACTTTCTCATCGTCCAGAGAAATAAAAATCGTACCCTTTTTCAAATGACGCTCCATTACGAAACGTCCCTGTACACAGTACTTCCAGCTTTTTATAATCTTTTTGTTTTCCTCTGGCATAGAGATTTGTTCTTTTAAATACTCATCAATGATTTCTACATTGTCCCATAATTTATTTGCAATTTTCTTTACCTCTGCCGGTTCAAGACTCTTTGCACCGACAATATTTTTAAGTTTTTTATTGACCTTATATTTTTTATTCACATAATTAAGCAATGGCAGCCATAATTCATAAAATAACTGCCCATCTTTATCTGAAAGCTTCATTTTGCAAATCCCCCGTTTAATAATGCTTTTGTTTCTACTCTTTAGTTTATCCTGTTTTCTCCAATAACACAAGCAAACTTTTTATTTAGTCAAACAAAAAAGCACCTTCTTTATGCAGATTTCATCCTGACAACCTTAACATAAAGCGGCGCTTTCTTTTTTACTTTTCTATGACTGCTGATGCAGATACTTTTTCCGGGTAGCAAGTCCGCCTCGAATATGCCGTTCCTGCTTATTTACATCTAAAATCTTTCTCGCCTCATGAGCAAGCGACGGATTAATCTGGAGAAGACGCTCTGTTACATCCTTATGTACCGTACTTTTACTGATTCCAAACTTCTTCGCCGTCTGGCGGACAGTCGCCTTTGTCTTTATAATATAATTACCAATTTCCACTGCCCGCTCTTCAATATAATCTTTCAAGGAAAATCCCCCGAAAACACTGTTTTTACAATGTATGCCTGTTTTGCTAAAATTATAATTATATATAATTCCCTATTTTCAACCTCCCCTTTCCATGATAAAGTTATCTGGAGGAGGAATTTATTATGAACTATCAGATACTTGTCCTGGACCTTGACGGTACCCTGACAAATTCGCGCAAAGAACTTACAGAGCCCACAAGAGAGGCGCTTATTGAAATTCAGAAGGAAGGAAAGAAAATCGTTCTTGCAAGCGGACGTCCCATTAACGGCGTTGCGCCTCTTGCGGAAAAGCTTGAACTTTCCAAATATGGCGGGTATATGCTTTCCTTTAACGGCGCAAGAATCACCCAGTGTTCCACAGGGGAAATTATTTATAACAAGACGCTTCCCCGGGAAATCTTTGCTCCTGTTTATGATATTGTAAAAGAATATGACGGCGTGGACCTGATCACTTACGATGGAAACGCCATTTATTCCGGGCTCACCACAAACGAATACACAGAAAAAGAATCCTTTATCAACAGCATGGAGATTATTCATAAAGACAACTTTGTGGAAAGTCTCACTTTTCCCGTAAATAAACTTCTTGTGCCAGGAAAACCGGAAGTCCTTCAGGAGATTATGCCGGTTCTTCAGAAAAAGTTCCATAAGCTTTTAAGTATTTATCTGTCAGAACCGTTTTTCCTGGAAATCATGCCCCAGAATATTGACAAGGCGCACTCTCTCCAGAAGCTTTTAAGCAGCATCGGACTGACTGCTGATTCCATGATCTGCTGCGGAGACGGATTTAATGATATTTCCATGATTGAATACGCAGGTCTCGGCGTTGCTATGGAAAACGCCCAGCCCATTGTAAAAGACTGTGCAGACTTTATTACAAAATCAAATGATGAGGACGGCATTCTTCACGTGATCAATACCTTCCTTCGCTGATCAAACTTTTCTCATTATAATAGCAAAAGATACGAGAAGCATAAGCTCCCGTATCTTTTCTGTCTGCTTGTTTTTTCGATTCTGTATTTTCTTATTCTGCCGCTTTCTCTTCTGTATTTGCTTCTTCTGTATCGTCTTCCGCTGCATCTGCGCTGTCCTCAAATGGAATTACAGCTCCGTCATATGTCTCGTTAATGTAATCCTTAATTTCATCTGATTTGAGAACCTCAACAAGGGCTTTCACTGCTTCACTGTCTTCATTTCCCTCTTTTACAGCAATCAGGTTCACATATGTTTTTGCTGCTTCGGAATCTGATTTTTCATATGCAAGGGAATCCTTTGCAACGGAATAATCTGCCTGAAGCGCATAATTTCCGTTTAACACCACATAGGACATATCCTGTACCACACGCGGGATCTGGGCTGCTTCCAGCTCTACAATCTCTACCTTATGCGGATTTTCCTCAATATCATTTTTTGTTGCTTCCAGTCCCACACCATCTTTTAATTTGATGATACCGTTGTCCTGAAGGAGAAGAAGCGCTCTCGCCTCATTTGTCGTATCATTTGGAACTGCAATGGTATCTCCCTCTTCTATATCGTCAAGGCTGTCTTTTTTGCCCGGGTAAATTCCAAAGGGCTCATAGTGAATATCTCCTGCATCTACAAGATGGGTTCCCTTTTCCTCATTGAAACTCTCCAGATAAGGAATATGCTGGAAGTAGTTTGCGTCAAAATCTCCGCTTTCCACCACCTCGTTTGGAATAATGTAATCGTCAAATACTTTCACTTCCAGCTCATATCCTTTTTCCTCAAGAAGAGGCTTTGCCTGCTCAAGAATCTCTGCGTGAGGCGTTGCGGACGCTGCCACACTGATTGTTTTATCTTCATCTGCAAATACATTTACGCTGAAAGTTCCTGTTAAAATAACTCCTGTTAAAACTGCTGCAATTATTTTTCTGTTCATTTTGTTTTCCTCCAAATTCGATTATCCTGCTATTAAAAATTTTATTTTCTTTTATCCAGTCTGGACGCAAAAAGCATTCCCACAGACTGAAAAATCTGAACCAGCACAATCAGTAATACGACTGTGACGATCATAATCCCTGTTTCATATCTGTAATATCCGTACTGAATGGCGATCGCTCCAAGACCACCGCCACCGCAGCAGCCTGCCATTGCAGAATATCCGAGGATTGTACCAACTGCTATGGTCGCTCCTGTTAAAAGAGACGTTCTTCCCTCCACAAGAAGTACCTTCCACACAATCTGAAATGTCCCGGCTCCCATAGACCTTGCTGCTTCCACAACCCCCTCATCAACTTCCTTGAGAGAAGATTCCACCATACGTCCGATAAAAGGAATCGCCGCTACCGTCAGAGAAACGATGGTTGCTGTCGGACCATAAACCTTTCCCACAACAACTCTTGTAAATGGGATAAGCACAATTAACAGTATAAGAAACGGTACGCTTCGCACAATGTTTGCAATTACATCAAGCACCTTATAAAGCGCTTTATTCGGCTTTAGTCCTCCCTTATCGGAGATTGTTAAAAGTACCCCCATAGGAAGACCAAAGAGATAACCGAGGACCGTCGCGGCGAGAGTCATATAAAGCGTTTCTCCCACTCCTGTTATTATCATCTGGATCACTTCATCTGTCCACATACTCCGGCGCCTCCTCTACTGCAAGTCCTCTTTCTTCAAGGTACTTTTTCATTTCTTCCACGTTTTTGCTTCCCTTCATAAATTCCAGGATCATTTCTCCTTTTGCCACTCCTCCTACGTTTTTTGTGTCTGCGCGAAGGATATTTACAGGCTCACGAAAGTTTAATACAAGATTGGAAATCACCGGCTCAAACGCAGAGTTTTCGGAAAACACAATACGGATAATCGTTCCGCTCTGGATTTCTCCGGGAAGTCCTGCTGCCTTTGCTTCCACATCTGTTCCCGCATCTCTTCGTATGATTTCCTTTGCCACCGCTGATTTCGGTCTTGAAAAAATCTCGGATACAAGTCCCTGCTCCACTACCTGCCCCTCGTTCATAATAGCAACGTGGGTACAGATTTCCCTCACAACCGACATCTGATGGGTAATGATGACAATCGTAATTCCAAATTTTTGGTTAATGTCTTTTAAAAGCTCCAGAATTGATGAGGTAGTCTGCGGATCAAGGGCGCTTGTCGCCTCGTCACAGAGAAGAATCTTCGGGTCTGATGCAAGCGCTCTGGCGATTGCCACCCTCTGCTTCTGTCCGCCGGAAAGCTGTGACGGATACGCTTTTTTCTTGTCTTTTAAGCCTACGATTTCAAGAAGCTCCTCCGCCCGTTTCCTTGCCTCCTGTTTCTTTTTCCCCTGGATATAAAGAGGAAAACATACATTTTCCAGAACGGATTTCTGCATGAGAAGATTAAAATGCTGGAAAATCATTCCTATGCTTTCCCGCTGCTTCCGAAGTTCCTTCTCTGAAAAATCTCCCAGCGATTTTCCATCAATTAATACCCTGCCCTCTGAGGGCTGTTCCAGAAAATTCATACACCGGACAAGTGTACTTTTTCCTGCACCGGACATTCCGATGATTCCATATATATCTCCTGACTCTATGGACAGGCTGATATTTTTTAACGCTTCTACTTTTCCATCTTTTGTTGAAAAAGTCTTGCACACATTTTCTATTACAATTCCTGCCATTTCTTTTCCTTCCCCTTTTGTTGATACGCATACTATACTACGTTTTGAAAAAACGCGCTAATTCAAAAAAAATACAGCCAGCTATAGGATAAAGCTATAACTGGCTTATTTTTCACTGCATTGCTCTATATTTGTATTTTGAAATCTCCTCCAGATATTTTTTCCCCAGAGAGCTTATGGGGGCTCCTTTTCTCGCAAGATAACCGATCGTCATTACCTCGTCTGACTTTAACCGGACTGCACAGTATTCTGAACCGTTTAATTTCTCACAAATAATTCCGGAACAAAGTGTATAGCCGTTTAATCCAACCATCAGATTTAAGAAAGTTGCCCTGTCATCTGCCTTGATCAGACGTTTATACTCATATGTACTTAAAACTTCCTCTGCAAAATAAAAGGAGTTATACTCTCCCTGCTCAAAGGAGAGACAGGGGTATTCCAACAGCTCGGAAAGCTCAATTTCCTCCCTGTCTGCAAGAGGGTGTCCCTTCCACATATACACATAAATGCTGCACTTTAACAGCTCGTGAAATTCCAGATTAAATTCATGAAAAAGCTTCGTGAGTATCTTACTGTTAAAATCATTGAGATAGAGAATCCCTATTTCACTTTTAAAATTTTTTACATTCTCTATTACAGAGTACGTCTTTGTCTCATGAATGGCAAATTCATATTCGTCCATTCCGAACTGCTTTACAAGCTCTACGAAGGCGTCCACTGCAAATGTATAATGCTGCGTGGAAACGCTGAATTTCTTTTTGGACGGCTTCTTTGAAATATATTTTGATTCCATCAGCTCGTACTGTTCCACCACCTGACGGGCATAGCCCAGAAATTCCTCTCCCTCCGGCGTGACAAAAATCCCCCGGTTGCTTCTCCTGAAAAGCTCTACGCCGATTTCTTCCTCCAGATCTTTTACGGCTGAGGACAGGCTTGGCTGTGAGATAAAAAGAGTTCTTGCCGCCTCGTTCATGGAGCCTGCGTTTGCTATGGCGATCACATAGCGAAGTTGTGTCAGTGTCATTGTTTCGCTCTCCTGTCATAAATTACTTTCATTATAAATCTAATATAGATTTTTGTGAAGACTTTGTGAATTCTTATTTTTCCTCTTGACTTTTTAAATCTATGTGTTATATTACATACAGAACAAAAGAAAAGGTATTAACAGAGAGGAGAATGACTTATGATGATGCCTAGTATTTTTGGAGAAAACTTATTTGATGACTGGATGGACTTCCCATTTGAAAATGAATTTTTTGGAAAGAAAAACCCTCTTTATGGAAAACATGCAAAGAACATGATGAAAACAGATGTCCGCGAAACAGACAACAGCTATGAAGTTGACATTGATTTGCCGGGCTTTAAAAAAGATGAAATTTCTGTTGAACTGAAAGACGGCTATCTTACTATAAATGCTGCCAAAGGTCTTGACAAAGATCAAAAGGATAAGGGCGGAAGCTATATCCGCCGGGAACGTTATGCCGGCAGCATGACAAGAAGCTTCTTTGTGGGAAACGGAATCACAAAAGAAGAAATTCATGCAAAATATGAAAACGGTATTCTGATGCTTTCCGTTCCTAAAAAAGCAGCAAAAGCAGTAGAAAATAATCACTGTATTTCCATTGAGGGATAAAATCCCTGTTTATAATAATTTCTTCCCCTATAAAAGAGGACTCCGCCAGTGCGGAATCCTCTTTTTTTATTCTGCTGCTATTCCTTTCGGAGCGTTTGCTTCTCTTTCTTTTTTCTTCTTTGCCGTCAAAAGAATTCCGCTTGTAATCGCTGTAAAAGGCGCTACCGTCACAAGCCCGAAGCTTCCTACGATTGTATCCAGAATTTCTGCTGAAACATACTTATAGTTTAAAATATTATCAATAGGGGTTCCCTGGGCCATAAAGGTCATAAGAAGGGCAATGTATCCCCCTGAATATGCAAGGAGAAGTGTCGTTGTCATAGTTCCCATTGCAGCACGCCCCACATTCATTCCGGAGCGGGCAGCTTCTCTCCAGGAAATATCCGGTTTTTTTTCGATAACTTCGTTTACTGCTGAGGTAATATCAACAGCAAGGTCCATCATCGCTCCGGATGCACCGATAAAAATACCGCTCATAAAGATTTGTGTAAGATTCAAATCCTGATAGCCTGCATACAGTAGGCTCTCAGAATATGACATGACTGCTCCGTGAATTTTGAATAAATCTGTAAAAACACAGCCGATAACGCAGGTCATCAACACGCCAAGAAGCGCTCCGCTGCTTGCGGCCGCCGTTTTTCTGTCAAACCCGTATACAAGGAAAATAATCAGCACAGTCAGAAATGCTGTAATTAAAATCCCGCACCAGATGGGATTCACCCCTTCCAGATATGCAGGAACCATAATTTTCCATATAGTAAGCACCGTTATCACAAACGAATACACTGCACGAAGTCCTGTTTTTCCCGCAAAAAGAACAAGAAGCACCACAAACATAGCTCCTAGGAGCAGTTCTTTGTCCAGACGGAAATGATCTGACATCATAACCGAAAGAATCTCATCTCCCTTATGGCTGATAACCACCTGCGCTACATCTCCTGTTTCAAACATCTTATCTGACTCAAGAGAACCGCTTAACATATTGACACCTTTTGTTTCTTTCCCCTTAAACATTCCGTCCAGAATTTTAATCTTACAATACTGCTCTCCTGACTGAATCAGACCGGA
Organism: uncultured Blautia sp.; assembly: GCA_900547615.1. Lineage (GTDB taxonomy): Bacteria > Bacillota > Clostridia > Lachnospirales > Lachnospiraceae > Blautia_A. The sequence goes on from URHH01000004.1 coordinate 14,936, forward strand.
ACTTTTCACTGTACTCTCATCTGTAGAAAGTACCTTTGCCCTTACTCTTTCTGTTCCCTTATAAATAGCAGCATCCTCATAGCCTGTTGGAAGGGCCATGAGGATAAGAATTAACAGTACTGCTATAATGGAAACAGAGCTTTTTTTAAGTCTGTCTGCCATATTATTTTACTCCTGTAAGAGCTGCCATCTTGTTAAAAATATCTGTATTGTCGTAGTAGCCGCTGAAGTCTTCCTGTCCAGCTCCCATTGCGAATACTTCTACCGGAAGTCCTGTATGTGCATAAGAAGAGAAATTAATACCTGATTTATTATTCAGAATATGTGTAATAGTTACAGTGAGAGGCTCATAGCTTCCGTAAAGAAGGTATTCTTCCTGGCTGAACTCCTCTTCTTCTCCTGTGCGGCTCATTGTTTCTTCATAAGCTGCTTTTAATTTGTTGTACTCATAATCTGTCATTACAAGAGAACCTGTGTCTTCTGATTCCGGGTGTTTGTCCTTGCTGTCCGCTTTATTTGTGGACTCTGTTTCTCCCTGAGGAGCCTGAAGTCCGAAAAGCTCTGTTACGTCTTTCATTACAGTATCAAAATCTGTCTTATTTTCTTTATATCCCGCTACATAATCCTCATCAAATTTCGCATAGGAAATCTTCTGATTTGCCATATTTGCAAGGAAAGTATCATAATCTGTTCCTGCAAATCCCATAGAAAGACCGCCTGTCTCGTGGTCGCCTGTTACAAGGATTAAAGTTTCGTCCGGATGCTCATTGTAAAATTCTACTGCTTTTCCAACTGCATCGTCCATCGCTTTTGTATCTGTGATCGCTGCTGCCGCATCGTTTGCATGACATGCCCAGTCAATTTTTCCGCCCTCACACATCATAAAGAATCCTGTTTCGTTATCAAGAACTTCAATTCCTTTTTCCACGTAATCTGCAAGACCCCATTCTCCCTCTTCCAGATCCATGGAATAGCTCATAGCATCACTGTCAGCGAGAGTTTCATCAATTACAATGGCTTTGCCGTCCTCTGCTGTGAGCGCCTCCGCATCTGCCTTTGTATTGATCACCTTATATCCGGCTTCCTGCGCAAGCTGATACAGATCTGTCTTATCCTCCTCAGCTCCTGTCGGCTGAAGAAGTCCGCCGCCTGCAAAGTAATCGAACTCGCTGGCGATCATTTCCTCACCGATTTCATAATAGCTGTTTCTCGATGCCTGATGTGCATAAAAAGCAGCCGGTGTGGCATGGTTTAAGTTTACGGAAGAAAGAATACCGATCTTATATCCGAGCTGATCTTTCAGTTTTTCCGCAATCGTCTCATAAGGTGTCTCCATCTTTTCGTCCATGTTAATAGTTCCGCTGTATGTTTTATGTCCTGTGGAAATAGAGGTTGCTGTAGACGCAGAATCCGGACAGAAAGAGGTGCTGTCATAAGTCTGTGCGGAACCTGCTACAGGAAAGTTCATCATATTCAGCTTATTCTCACTTGTAAGAATCTCGTCTCCATCGTCCTCAATGGCATTCAGATAATAATTTGTCGTCTGGATCTGAGGATAGCTCATTCCATCTCCGATAAACAGGAAAATATATTTTGGAATCTTGTTCTCTGCTACGGTATTATCTGCGGCAGTCTCCTCTGCTGCTGTTTCCTGGGAAGCCTCCTCTGCAAATACTGCCTGTGCCGGCACACTGCCTGCAAGAACTGCTGAAGCCATAAGTAAGGCGCTGATTTTCTTTACTTTCATAATCTTTTTCTCCTCGTCATCTCTTTTTCAAAAATAATACTTTTTCGTTTCGACAAGAAGAATTATAGCGGAAGTATATAAAACCCGCTGTCCTGCTTTCGTTAAATGAAGGTTAAACTTTGGAGGGGAATGTAAAATACAGCCGCAGACGGCGTACTTATTTATTTTCACTCCATTAATTCCATCTGCACTTCCCCCAGGTTATCCTCCGTCACAATCTTATAAGGAAGACGGATATATTTTCCATCGGAAAGCTCAAATTCTTCCGGAAGTGGTTTTTCTGTTTTTATGGAATAAGCAAGCTCCAGCATTCCCTGTGCCTGCCCCCTGAAGTCATTTAAAACTGTGCCCAGCATTTCTCCTTTTTTTACTGCATCGAGTCCTACAACCGTCCCGTCAATGCCAAGCACTACAGGCCAGTCCTCATCAGACTCGCTCATTCCGAAATCCTTCAGAGTATCGATGGCTCCCAGAGCCATATCGTCATTGTTGGCAAATACAACCTCGATTTCCTCTCCGTAGGATTCCAGAAACTGCTTCATTTTATTTGCCGCCTGATCTCTGTTCCAGTTTGCAATTCCGTCCTCCAGCTTTTCCACAAGATACCCGCTGTCTGTGACTTCATTAATGACTGCCATGCTCCGTACCATAGAATCATTGTGACCGGCTTCTCCCTCAAGCATTACATACTGAAGAATCCCGTCCCCGTTTTTATCAATGCTTTCAAAATTTTTCTTACATTCTTCCACAAGGATTTCACCCTGCATCTGTCCGGACTCAAAAGCGTCCGCCCCCACATAATACAGCTCGTCCCATCGTTCCAGGTCTTCCTCCACAAGTTCTCTGTTAAAGAAAATGACAGGAATATCGCTGCTCTTTGCTTTTTCGATAATGGTGGAAGCGTCGGTTCTGTCCACCAGATTAATGCACACAATATCAAAATTGTCCCCTATAAAATCGTCCATCTGGTCGTTCTGTATAATCTGGCTGTTTTTGGCGCTTTTTATTTCCAGCGTAATGGGAATCCCCCACTCTTTTTCTTTTTCCTTCGCATAGTCCTGAAAACTGGATACCATTTCAGACACAAACGTATCGTACTGGTCATACACGCTGATTCCGATTTTAAGGCTTTCTTTTTCCTCCTCGCCTGTTCCTGGCTTTCCGCAGCCGCATATAAGCGCCACACCTGCAAAGACAGCAAAAATTCCTGCCTCTCTCTGCACTTTTCTCATATTCTTCCTCCTATTGGTTGGAAAACAGAAGGCGTTCGTTTTCCGACTCGTATAAAGTCTCCCTTGTGACAAGCTTATACATAATGTCGTACTCTTCCGCCACATATCCTTTTTCCTGCTTTTCCACAAGAGCTTTTATTCCATTGTATCCCATATTAAATTCATTCTGATATACAAGAGCTTCTGTTTTTCCATTGTCAAGGTCACTGACTGTCTGCGCCGTATTCCCAATCCCGTAAACTCTTACCTGTCTCTTGTCTGTGGAAACAGGAGCAACTGTGCGGTCAAATTCATAGCGGTATTGATCCCACGCTTTTGCCGCTTCTTCTGTTGTATATTTGTCAAGCGCTGTAATGTATCGGTATTCCCGCATCACTCCGCCAATATAAAGACTTAAACTGAAATCTCCATCCTGCCGGGAGCGTGCCACGGTTTCCACACCGCCTGCATGAAGAGTATCCATAAGCCCCTCATATCTCTCCTTTACGCTGTCCCGTTCCATATATTCTCTTATGACAGCCACAGTTTCTTTTTTTCCCTCTTCTTCCATATCTTCGAGGATCTTTTCTCCCAGCATCTGCCCCATAGCATAATTATCTGCGCTGATATGTGCTTCTGTCTTTGGCATTCCACTTTCTATTCCTGTTTCGACTGTCACAACCGGAACAGAGATCCCGCTGCTTTCCAGATACCTTCCAAGCCCCTCGCTGTCAACGGCAGCCAGAAGAATCCCGTTCGCCCCCTCCTGGACTTCCCGGTTTATCATATCCATCTGCTCTTTTGATGTCCTGGCATTTCCCATCGTCGCATATCGTATGTCTACCTCGAAATCCTTCTCTGCCTGATTGATTCCCTCCATAAGCGTATCCCACTCATTTTGGTTATCCTCGTAAAGAACAACAGAATACAGCGGCTGTTCTGTGTTTCTATTTTTGCGAACTGTGCCGTAATAATAAACAACGCCAAGTATGATCACTGCTGCAAGCGCAGCGATAAACCCTCTCCAGTATTTAAGCCTTCCCATCTACTGCTCCTCTTTCTTCTTTTCTTCCACATTTTCTGTCTTCGGCAAATGAATACGCACCATTGTTCCCTCGTCCGGCTCGCTTAAAATCTCAAGCCCGTATTCTGTCCCAAAATAAAGCTGTATTCTCTGGTGTACATTCCGGATTCCGATACCGGAGCCTTTGCTGCGGATTCTTGTTCCGTCTGTAAGAAGACTTTCTACCTGTGCTTTCTGCATTCCCAGCCCGTTGTCTTCCACCTCGATAAACAGATCCTCTTCTTTTGTATATGCCCGCACATAAATCTCGCCATCACCGTCCATATACTCCATTCCGTAGTAAATGGCATTTTCTATTAGAGGCTGGATAATCAGCTTGATTGTTTTATATTTTTCAATTCCCTCCTCTATTTCAAAATAAGAGGTAAATTTATTTTTATATCTGTACTTCTGAATATCCAGATAATTCTTTGCGTGCTGCAGCTCCTCTCCTACTGTGATAATGTTCTTTCCTTTGGAAAGACTGATCCTGAAAAGTCTGGAAAGAGCCTGCACCATAGAAATCGCGTCATCATACTTTTCCGCCTCTATCATCCACATGATGGAATCCAGAGTATTGTAGAGAAAATGCGGGTTGATCTGGGACTGCAGAGCGTCAAGCTCGCTCTTTCTTTTTTCTTCCTGCTCTCTCACAATATCATCTGTGAGCTGACGGAGCTGCTCTACCATAGAGCGGATCGTCTCTCCCAGATGCTGGATTTCCGGAGGTCCTCCAATATAAATCTGAGGCTCCCTGTCCATGCCAATTCCTGTGAGAGAATCTTCCAAATTCCTTAATGGTTTCGCTACCCGTACTGCCACAAACTGGTTTGCAAAAATCATAACAAGGATTGCCACAATAATGATCATCACAGCCATTGTTCTTGTTCTGCTGAAATCTCCCAGAAACTTTTCCATAGGCATGACGCTTACAATTTTCCAGCCGGTATAACCCACCGTTTTCACAGCAACCATTCTGTCTTCCCCTTCAAATGTCTCTCTGTGCGCCCCGTCCTCATACGTTTTTGCCATCTCATTATTTTCCTGTATCATATTGGAAAAGATAAGGTTCTGCCTGGGGTGGTAAATAATTTTCCCGTCGCTGTCCATAAGGTATACATATCCCATATTCTGGCTGTTTACCTTTGCAAAAAGCTGGCGTATCCCGCTGAAATCCATATCTACAAGAAGGATCCCCTCCGACATTTTTCCGCTGTTCGTAAGCTCCACACCACGGCTTAAAGAAATTACCCAATAATAACGGTTCGTACTGTTCTCAAAAATATTCTGCACATGAAGGTCTGAAAAATGTAAATTTTCCATTTTATCCTGCGCGTCCACAAACCAGCTCTGTTTTGTCACGTCCACATTTTCCTTCAGATTTCCCATAGGGACAGAACTTATCAATTCCCCCGTATCTGTGAAACACGCCAGTCCCACAAGATTATCCCTGTACACTTCGTAAAGGAGATTCATTTCCTGGCTCATACTCTCTTCGTCCAGATCTGTATTTTTTATGACATTATAATAAACAGCATCTGAAATACGCATCATATTTCGAAGGTATGTATTCAGATTAATTTCCACCTGGTCGATTACCTGCTTGCTGTTGCTTAAGACCATATCTTCCGCAGCACTTCCATATCCCTGATACAGGAAAACACCGATAAAACCCATTCCCAGAATTGCTACCAGAGTAAAAGAAGCGGCGATTACAAACTGTATGCCCTTATGATTAAAATATTCTCCAAGCTGTCTCAACTTTTCTTTTATATAATTCATACCTCGTTCTCTTTCTTATCTGTTTCCAGCGCCATGTTTGCACGGTATTTTGAAGGAGAAATTCCATACTGTTTTTTAAAAACATAACTGAAATAGTTCGGTTCCGTATATCCTACTGCCTCCGCGATCACATACGTTTTATCCTCAGTTGTACGAAGAAGCTCAACCGCGTGTTCCAGTCTGATTTTTGTAAGATATGCCACAAAACTTAATCCCACCTCTTTCTTGAAAATAGTGGAAAAATAAGCTGCGCTTACATTTAACTGGCGGCACAGAGTTTCCACGGAAAGATCGTTTTCTTTATAATGTTCCCCAATATATGCTTTTGCCTGCTCTGTAAGGCGTATCGTGGAATCGCTTCTCTCGTGCCGGAGCGTATGGCGAAGATTATTACAGATTTCCCGAAGCCAGCTTTCCAGCTCGTCCACCGAAAGATGCTTATAAAGCTCCTGCCAGGGAATATGCTCCCCTGCCCCGAAAATCTGCTTTGTGCGAAGCTTGTAGGAACGCCCGATTTTCATAAGTTCTGTAGAAAGCTCCATACAGATAAGCTGGTACTGGTTTGGCGTAATGCAGCCGTTTCGAAGACTGTTCATAAAAGACTGGATCGCTTCATCCGTCTCTTTTCTGTCCCCGATTTTGACTGCGCGCACAAGATTCTGAAAATCATAATCCATAAACGACACAGAATCCTGAGGATTCGGTTCAATATCTTTAATATAAAGGACCTGACTTCCTCCTATAATAGTTCTGTATTCCATAGCTGTCTTTGCTTCCTGATAAGAAGACATTAAAGTGTCCAAAGAACTGCAGGACTGCCCTACCGCTCCCGTCACCTGCACGTCCAGAACACGGGAACCCATTTTACATATCTGGTCAAGGTGATACAGGACGTTTTCTATTTCATCTTTTTCCTGGAGCATAAATACAAGAATCACCTCGTCAAGATAGTTGATACAGTAAAAGGACATTTTTTCTTTCAGATAGTCTTCTGCCATATCCCGAAGAGAAAGGTTCAGAAGCTGTGTTGTTTTTTCACCCTGCTCCTTCACATTCGCCTCCGCATAAAGATTTGCCACTACATAATAAGGCGAATTTAAGTCCAGCTCATACATTTCCATCATATTTTTCAGACGTTCCCCTGTGATCTTTCCCTCCAGAACGCCCATGACAAACTGCTCCTGCATGGCAGGAAGACTTTTTCTGTAATATTCGTAAAGCTTATTTACATTCCTGTGCTGGTCAAATTCCTCGTCCAGCTTCTTCTTTATTTTTCCAAAAACATTTTCCATATCTTTTGAACTGATGGGTTTTAAAAGATACTCCTCCGCCTCCAGATGAACGGCTTCTCTTGCAAACTCAAAATCGTCAAATCCGGAATAAATCACCACCTTAATATTCCGGTAATTCTCCTTTAGCTTTTTACATAGCGTAAGCCCGTCCATATACGGCATCTTAATATCTGTCATTACCACGTCTATATGAAGCTGTTCCGCCATCTCAAGCGCTTCCTGTCCGTTCTCCGCAGTCCCTGCCAGACAGAAACCAAGCGACTCCCAGTCAATCCTCTTCTTCATAGCCTCCAGCACATCTGTCTCATCATCTACAAGCAAAATATTATATAACTCCATACAAAAACCTCACTCAACTCCGTAAATTCACACTTATATCCCCTATTATACCACGATACCCCATATCATAAAACCAAAAATATGTCTTTCCCCTCCTTACTTCCCCTCACTTTATATCGCAACAAAGCAGACAAAAAAACAGACGATCGGGTCCTCTTCCCAATCGCCTGTTCTCTTTTTTCCTCTATTCCCTTCCCCTTTCCGAACCCTCGCTTCCTTGCGTGCCCGAGAGGGGAGTTTGAGGGGGCGTGCGGGCTTCGCAACTTCGAGCCCGCCCCCTCATTCTTTTTATTTCTTAGTAATATATTTACGAATATCAAGTGCGATAGCAACAACGATAACGATACCCTGTGCGATGTACTGGTAGTTTGTATTAACTCCTAAGAACTGAAGAGCAGATTTCAGAAGCTCGAATACTGCTACACCGATGATAACACCGGATACTTTACCGATACCACCGTTTACAGATACACCACCGATTGTACAAGCTGCGATTGCTTCCAGCTCGTAGCCCATACCCATGTTTACACTTGTACCACCAGATTTACCACCAAGAAGGAAACCTGCGATTGCGTACATAGCTGCTGCTGTTACATAAATGATAATTTTTGTTTTCTTAACGTTAACACCGGAAACCTCTGCTGCAACTTCGTTTCCACCAATTGCATACATATATTTTCCGTGACGTGTGTAGTTGTAGATAAACCAGAAAATTACTGCTGCAATGATCAGGTAGATGAACAGTAACGGGATCGGACCAACTTTACCCTGTGTTACTGCGATATAATCTGCACGGTATCCACCGATCGGAACAGAGTTTGTTACAACAAGTGCAATACCATAAACAATAAGCTGCATACCAAGTGTACCGATAAATGCAGGTACATTCAGGTAAGAGATAACGATACCGTTTACAAGACCGAATACTGCACAGATTGCAATAACAATAAGAAGAACTACCCATACGTTTAATGCCGGGAAATTAGCCCAGATTTTACCAGGTGCATCTGGTTTCTGAAGCATAATACCGGCAAGGCAGGCACTTAAACCAACAACACGACCTGCAGAAAGGTCAGTACCTTTTGTGATCAGGCAGGCGCTGACACCGAGCGCGATAATAACACGAGGCGCTGCGTTGATTGCAAGGTTCATAAGGTTTCTAAAGCTTCTAAATGTTGGTACTGTAATACTTACATAAAGTACAAGAATCATTAACAGTACGATAATACCATTATCCAGTAAAAGTTTTTTCAAATCAAATTTTTTTGATTTATCCATTGTTTCTCCTCCCTCTCTTAGAACTGTGTTGCATAGTGCATAACATTTTCCTGAGTCATTTCATTACCGGAAACTTCTCCTGTAATTTTACCGTTGCACATAACCATAACACGGTTTGATACGCCAAGCAATTCAGGCATCTCAGAAGAAATCATGATGATTCCTTTTCCCTGTTTAGCCAGGTTAATCATAATCTGATAAATCTCGTATTTTGCACCTACGTCAATACCACGTGTAGGCTCGTCCATGATAAGGACGTCCGGATTATTTGCAAGCCAGCGGGAAATAATAACCTTCTGCTGGTTACCACCGGAAAGAGACTGGATCAGAGTTTTGCTGCTTGGAGTTTTAATACTCAGTTTTGCTACATTATCCTGAACAAGTTCCTCAATTTTTTTCTTATTCAGTTTAATTCCTGCTTCCAGATAATGATTCAGAGAAGCGATAGATACGTTATCTGCAATAGACAGACAGCCCAGGATACCGGAACCACGGCGGTCCTCTGTAATCATACCGATACCGTTATTGATAGCGTCCTGCGGACGTTTAATATCCAGTTTTTTGCCGTTTAACTTCACCTCTCCGCTTTCAATATGGCGGATACCGAAGATTGCCTCCATAAGCTCTGTACGCTGTGCGCCTACAAGTCCTCCGAATCCGAGGATCTCTCCTTTTCTCAGCTTAAAGGAACAGTTCTTAAAGGAGTTATCGTGAATACTTGTAAAATTATTTACCTCAAGAAGAACGTCTCCCGGCTCGTTTTCGAGCGGCGGATAAATATTTGTAAGATCACGGCCAACCATCTGTTTTACAATTTCATCATCACTGATGTTTTTCATTTCCCATGTTCCAACATAGCAGCCGTCTCGCATGATCGTAATATCATCAGAAATCTGACGGAGCTCTGCCATTTTATGAGAAATAAATACAAAGGATACGCCTCTGTCACGTAAGTCACGAACAATTCTGAATAATGCCTCTACCTCGTTATCTGTTAAGGAAGAAGTCGGCTCATCAAGAATAATAAGTTTTGCTTCCTGAGAAACAGCCTTTGCAATTTCAATAGACTGCATCTGAGAAATAGATAAATGACCAAGTTTTTTTCTTGGATCAAATGGCATTTTTACGTTCTCCAGCCATTTTTTTGCCTCTTCATTCATTGATTTATGGTCAATTACTTTAATCGGACCAAAAGATTTCAGCGGAAAACGACCAAGGTACATATTTTCTGCGATTGTACGCTCCGGAATCGGCTGAAGCTCCTGATGCACCATAGCAAGACCTTTATGTAATGCTTCGTCCGGATTCTGAATATCAACCTTCTCACCATCGACAAAGACTTCCCCTTCGTCCATGTGATAGATACCAAACAGACATTTCATAAGGGTGGATTTACCGGCGCCGTTCTCTCCCATCAGCGCATGAACTGTGCCAGGACGGATTTTCAGATTTACCTTGTCCAGAGCTTTTACGCCTGGGAAGCTTTTGCTTACTCCACGCATTTCCAATCTATATTCTGCCATTCCACTCTCTCCTTTCATAGGTTTTCATAAAATCAGGTGTGTCTCTTTCAACACACCTGACCGTTTGATTCTGTTTAATTCATTCCCTCAAATATAATTATTTGATTTTCTCAAGAATTTCTGCTGCGTTGTCAGCAGTAACTTTTACATAGTCTACCATGTTAACTGGCTCAACTTCTTCACCTTTCAGGAATTTAACTGCCTGAGCTGCTGCTTCCTGAGCCTGGCTGAAGTGATCGTTAAATACTGTACCTGTGTAGTTTCCGTCTACAACATTCTGAACAGCATCTGTAAGAGCGTCAACACCAACAAGGTAAATGTCTTCGTTTACTGTTCTGCCTGCAGCCTGGATAGCCTGAAGAGCACCAAGAGCCATAGCGTCGTTGTTACAGAATACAACTTCTACCTGATCGCCGAACTGTGTAAGAGCGTCCTGTGTGATCTGCTGTCCTTTTGCCTGATCCCAGTCACCTCTCTGCATAAGAAGTTCTTCTACTTCCATACCGCCGTCTGTAAGAGCTTTTACAGAGAACTCTGTTCTGTACTGAGCATCTACGTTCTCCGGGTCACCCTGAATCATGATGTAGGAAACTTTTCCATCACCGTTGATGTCACCTTTGTTTTCTGTTTCAAGGATTTCTTCACCCTGGAATGTACCGGACTGTCTTGCATCTGCACCAACGTATGTAGCTTTGATTCCTTCTTCTGCCCATCTGTTGGATTCTGCTTCGTCTGGCTGACGGTTGATGTAAACTACAGGGATTCCTGCTTCATTACACATATCTGTAATCTGCGGAGCGGAAGAAGCCTGTACAAGGTTAAGGATCATAACGTCAACTTTATCTGTGATGAAGTTGTTGATCTGGTTTGTCTGCTCAGCCTGGTCATTTTTACCGTCCTGTACGATAATGTTTTCCTCTTTGAATCCAAGCTCTTCTGTCAGGTAACGAACCAGCTCTGTACGATACAGTGTCATGAAGTTATCAGCGAACTGATAAATACTGATACCGATTTTTGTATTTTCTACATCAACACCTTCCATGTCGATTGCTTCTGCTGTTTCTTCTGCAGCGTCTGCAGCAGCTTCTTCTGTTGTCTCTTCTGTAGTTTCCTCTGCAGCCTCATCGGTTGTAGCTTCCTCTGTTGTTGCCTCTTCTGCGAATACGCATGTAGCTCCAGCAACTGTTGTTACGCCCATTGTTAAGCAAAGTAAGCTAGCCAGTAATTTTCTTTTCATTGTAAAACGTCCTCCTTTATTTGCGGTTTTTCCCGCTTCATGACTTATATTTTAACAACTCATATCCAAAAAGAACATACAATTTTTTTCTCATGTCCTATAAATTTCTTAACAGTTTTCGTTATCTGTTATAAAAATCTTCTCATTTATTGTGCATTCTGTACACCTCGCCTGCCTGTTTACCTGCTATTCCCTGTCCCCTATTTCCCTGATATGTGCTATAATAGCTTTTACACAAATACAGGAGGGCTCTATGATGAATAAAAAAGAAATATCTGAAATAAAAAAGCAATTTTCTCCTGATAACTGCTGCATTACACGCATATGCGGCTGTTACGTTGACGGAGAAAAAAACAAAAAAACGGAACTGAAAGAAGCGTTTTTATCTTTATCTGAAGAAGAAATGTTCAAGTACTTCGATATTTTCAAAAAAACCCTGTCCGGCACAATAGGAAAGAATCTCCTGAATATGGATTTTCCTCTTGAGCAGGAACAGGAGGGAGGAACACAGTATTTTCTTCGGAAACTGAAAGAAAGCAAACTGAAAGATGAAGCTCTCGTAGAAAGCTTCTACGACAAGATCATTGAAAATTACGAATATGGGGAAAACTACTATATTATCCTGATCCATGCAGTTTATGATATTCCTGGAAAATCTTCCGACGGTCAGGAAATGTTTGACGCTTCCGATGAAATTTATGAGCATATTCTCTGCAGCATCTGCCCTGTAAAGCTTTCCAAAGCAGGATTATGCTATAACGCCCAGACAAATAATATAGAAGACAGAGTCCGGGACTGGATCGTGGAAATGCCTGACCTTGGTTTTCTCTTCCCTGTCTTTAATGACAGAAGCACTGATCTTCACAGCATTCTTTATTATACAAAAAATGCAGAAGAGCTTCGCTCTGTCTTTATTGATGAGGTTTTTGGCTGCACCGCTCCCCTTTCCGCAGGAGGACAGCGTGATTCCTTCAATGCTCTTGTAGAAGAAACTCTGGGCGAGGACTGCGCTTACGATACGGTCTTAAATATTCATGAGCGTCTGAACGAAATTATCGAGGCGCAGAAAGATGAACCGGAACCTGTTGTTCTCACAAAACACGAGGTAAAGCGTCTCTTCGAGGACTGCGGCGTAGAAGAAGAAAAGCTTTCCGGATTTGATGAACAGTATGAACTTGCAGCAGGAGAAAAATCTGCCCTCATGGCATCTAATATCACAAACACAAGAAAATTTGAGATCAAAACACCGGACGTTGTCATCAACGTTTCCCCTGAACGGGCAGATCTTGTGGAAACAAGAATCATTGACGGCAGAAAATGTCTCGTTATTCCGATGGAAGATAATGTGGCAGTAAACGGTATCCGGGTAACTATGCAGACTTTAACAGATACACGGGAGGAAGATATGTAATATGGAAGCAAAAGACAGGAAAATGCTCTTTTTTGATATTGATGGAACGCTTTTAACGCCGCCGCCCTTCTCCATTCCGGAAAGCACGGTAAAGGGACTTAAAAAAGCTCAGGAACAGGGTCATCTTACTTTTGTCAATTCCGGGCGTACCCGTTTTCTGATTCCCGAAAATATAAAAGCCCTTGACTTTGACGGTTATGTATGCGGCTGCGGTTCCCAGATTTACCTTCATGACAGGCTGATTTTTGAAAAGACTATTCCTCATGATGTATGTGAAGAAACCGTACACTGTCTTCGAGAATGTAAAATCGGCACTATTTTTGAACGCCCTTCCGGGCTTCTTATGGACGGCGCTGCCCCCGCACAATGTTCTCTTACCAAAAGTTTTATAGGAAAAGTGCCTGTAGAAGACCTTTCCTTATTTAAAGAAAAAGACACCTATACCTTTGATAAGTTTTTAATTGAGCTTTTCGAGGATTCTGACAGGGAAACATTCTGGAAATTCAGCGAAGACAAATACCTTCTTTTCCAGCACAGAGAGAATATTTACGAAGTCACACGAAAAGATACAAGCAAGGCAACAGGAATCCAGTTCCTTCTCGATTATTTTAATCTTCCTCTGGAAAACAGCTATGCCTTTGGAGACAGCAACAACGATCTGCCTATGCTGAAATATGCCGGAAACAGCATTGCTATGGGAAATGCAATGAAAGAGATTCTGCCCTTCTGCACCTACCAGACAACAGATATTACAGATGACGGAATCTACAATGCACTGAAACATTTTGGATTGATTGGGTAAACACGTTTTCTTAAAAAGAACGCCCACACATACTGCCACATTTCCGCTGCTATTGCTATCCTCAGTTTTCTTCTTTATACTGATGCTGTAAACATTAAAATCAGGAGGAAGTTTTAAATGAAAAAAGAATCTGTTGTTTCTATATTGTACAGTTCCATTGCCATAGCTACAGGAATCCTGCTTTTTCCGGTTCACACTATCCTGGCTGCTGAAGAGTCTTCTATTACAGGTTATTCCCAATATGATGCAATTTTAAAGCAATATAAAGAAGGGATTGAAGCAGGCTGGGATATGCAGACATTTTCAGATCATAATCTTTGCTATCTCACCGCATATGACTCAGACTTAAATCATATCGGCTATTATGTAGCAGATCTGGATCAGAACGGAACAGAAGAACTGATTATAGGAAAAGCCAATAATAAAGAATACCTCGGCTTTTTTTATGATTTATATACACTCAAAGACAACAAAGCCGTTCTCGTTCAAACAAGCGGAGAACGCAATCAGTTTTATCTCTGTAATAATAATATCATACACCAGCTCTGGTCCGGCAGTGCCTTCCTTTCCGGCTGGGCATATTATAATCTAAATGATTCCACCATTGAGCTTAAGGAAGCAGTCACTTACGATTCGCAATATAATGAGACTGCCCCCTGGTTTTACAGTACTGTAAATATTTCTGAAGATTATTCTACTCCCATCACAGAAGAAGAATGTAATTCAATAAAATCTCAGTATGTGCTAATGGACATTCCATATATCACGTTAGAGGAAGCCTTTTCCGAAACGCCATCATCTCCAGAAATCATTCCGGAACATTTGAAAAACACAGAAACAAAAGCTGCCGAAATTGAACAAAAACTTCAGGAAGCTACCAGTCAATCCGATATGAACCAACTTTCTGCTTCTCTTTATCAGGTATGGGACGACGAACTGAACCTCATATGGTCTGAGTTAAAAACATCACTTGACAGCGGAGCTATGAATACTCTTACAGAAGAACAATTAGATTGGATTTCCGAAAAAGAGAGCGCTATGGAATCTGCTTCTTCCCAATATTCCGGCGGAAGTCTTGCTTCTATGGAATATTACCTGACAGGCGCTTCCTTCACAGAGGAACGAGTATATGAAATAGCAAAATACCTGCCACAATGAAGGGCAGGTATTTTTTAACCATTTATTCTGTTCGTCTTACGATATTTCTTCATAACATAGATATAATATGGGATCAGCGGAATCAACGCCGCAATCCATGCCGCAGGATCTGCAAGACACACTCCTGCAAAACTTGTTTTTCCCGCAATAAAGAAAACAATTCCTGCTCTTGCCACAAGCTCAAATATACCTCCAAGCATTGGAACAAGACCATACCCCATACCCTGCAGTGCATTTCTGTAAAGGAAAATACTTCCAAGGAACGGATATGCCCAGAATACGGTTCTGAAATATGTAACCGATACCTCCAGCACTTCTGTCTCTGATGGATCCACAAAAATACAGGTAAGATATTTTCCAAAGAAAAATACAAGTATCATGGAAATTACGCTCCAGCCAAGGATCATAAGCTGTGTGCTTTTTACACCGGATTTTACGCGATCCATTTTTCCGGCTCCACGGTTCTGTCCCACAAATGTAGCTGCTGTTGCGCCAAACGCCACGAAAATGGTAGTCACAATATTTTGAAGTTTTCCTGCTGCGGAAAACCCTGCCATATGGACAGCGCCGTAAACATTGACCGCTCCCTGCACAATAATCGTTCCTATCGCCGTAATGGAAAACTGCAGTCCCATTGGAATGCCAAGCGCAAGAAGTCTTTTAAAACTGTTTACAGAAACTGTAAAATTCTTCTTCTCCAAATGAAGGAGCGGCATCTTTTTCTTAATGTAAACAAGACAAAGAAGCGCGGAAATTCCCTGCGCGATTACCGTTGCATATGCACAGCCTTCCACTCCCATGCCAAAGCATACAATAAATACAATATCCAGCACAATGTTAAGAAGTGCGGAAATAATAAGGAAATAAAGGGGGGATTTCGAATCGCCCAGTGCACGCAGGAAGGACGACAGAGCATTATAAGCCGCCGTGACTATAAGTCCGGCGTAAATAATCGCCATGTATTTAATCACGTCTCCGATTACTTCGTCCGGTGTGTTCATCATACGGAGGATCGGCGCATTTGCAATCTCAAATCCAACTGTCATCGCAATAGTAAACGCTGCTGTCAGATAAATAGACATTGCCACATAATGACGCATCTCATCGTATTTCTTTGCCCCGAAAAGCTGTGATACGAGAATCGCAAAACCACTTGTCAGACCATTAAGCCACCCTGTTACAAAAAACATCAGAGAACCTGTGCTTCCGATGGCAGCCAGGGCGTTTACACCGATAAACTGTCCTGCAATAATAGAATCCGCAATATTATAAAACTGCTGAAAAATATTTCCAAGACACATGGGAATCATAAACTGTATAATCAGTTTCACAGGACTTCCCACTGTCATGTCATTCGTTGTACTCTTTCCCATAATCATTCCCTTTCTTATTATTTTTTCGGAAAAACAGCATCGGAAAATCCGATGCCGTTTCTGTTCCTTATTCTGCTGTTGCCTCTGCTTCTTCTGTCGGCTCCGGTGTTTCTGTTGCCTCTGCTTCCGCTTCTTCCGGAGTTTCTGTCACTTCTGCTTCCGCTTCTTCCGGAGCTTCTGTTGCTTCCGGCACTTTTATTGTAAATTTATGAGTATCCGTAATCTTCAGTGTTTCAAGCACTTTATTGTCTGCCTTGATTTCTGCATCCTCAAGCCATTTCTCTGTTGTCTCTGTGTAGTATTCTGTTTTCTTTTCAGATTCCAGAGATTCTCTCTTAGACTTTGTTGCTTC
Organism: uncultured Blautia sp.; assembly: GCA_900547615.1. GTDB lineage: Bacteria > Bacillota > Clostridia > Lachnospirales > Lachnospiraceae > Blautia_A. Next base: position 31,504 of record URHH01000004.1, read on the forward strand.
TTCATCAAGCGCTTTATCAAGACGCACTACATAATAGCCTGTATCTGTTTCAATTACTTCCGTAGCCATTTCTCCTTCTTTCAGTCCACGAAGAACGTCAAGAACTTCCTTCGGATAATAGGAGGAAGCTTCGTCCTCCTCTTTACTCTCTGCAGTTGTAAACGTTCCTGTAAGAGCGCTGTAGCTTTCGTCTACGTCCTTCGCCACCTCGCTCATATCTCCAGCCGGGTCTTCTTTCATCTTATCCAGAATTTCCTGTGCCTGCTCTTTTTTCTTCTTTTTGTCGTCCTCTGTAAGATCCTCGCCACTTGTAGAAATGCTTACATATGTGAAAGCAGACTGATTTGCCTCCTCGTCAGTCACTTCTACTTTTGCCTCGTTCATAACTGCGTCATACATTCTCTGCTTATATGTCTGAAGTTCCAGATATGTTTTTACCTGTGCCTCTGTAACAGAAAGCTCCTCGATCGTCTCCTCACTGTTTGCTTCCATAAATGCTTTTGCAGCCTCCGCGATCGCCTTTTCATCTTCTTCTGTTACTTCTACCTTATAATCTGCTGCCTTATCTTTCATGATATACATAAGCTCAACCTGCTTTAAGGTATCTTTTGCTGCCTGCTCTCCGTATGTTTCTCCGGATTTTTCATCTGCAACTGTATCCCAGATATTAACGCCGCCGTTTCCAAAACTTGCGTACATAGCATCCATCTGCGCCTGCTGCTGTCTTGCCATAAGGCTTACAATACCCATCGGTATCTCTGTTCCGTTTACAGTCGCCACTGTCTTTGTTCCATCTAATTTTTTTTCACCGCACCCGGTAAGCATACCTGCTGCCAGTACGCCTGCCAGAACTGCCGCTGCGGTTCTTCCTGCTGCTTTTCTCATCTCTTCCTCCATTGCTCCACGATTCTTCAGTCCTTCATTCTGTTACCGGACTGCACTATCGTAAGTATAAACTCTTTTTTCCTTTTCAGCAAGGTAAAATTTTGAAAAACACAAAATGTTCAGACTATTTTGTATCCTCTATTCCTCCACCAGTTTCTGTAATTCCTCTGCAAATTCTGTGAGCGCCTTAACCACTTTTCCCTGTGGTAAAAAGATAAATTTCGGCTCTTTATCTGTCTTAAACTGAAGACGTCTTCTGTACTTATCCATAAGCGCCGGAATCCCTGCAGGATTTATTTTTGCCTTCTCATAAAGGGTTATCCTGATTTCTTTTCCGGTCTGCTTGATCTCCGTCACATATGCCTGATGGGCGATCGCCTTCATCTTCGCTATGGCAAGAAGATTAAGAACTGCTTTTGTGGGCTCTCCAAACCGATCGAGAAGCTCTTCCAGCATATCGTCGTAATCATTCTGATTTTCGATTCCCGCAATTCTCTTGTAAATATCAAGCTTCTGAAACTCGTTGCTGATATACGTATCGGGAATAAAGGCATCTATATTCAGATCAACAGACGTCTCAAAGTCTTCCATTGTATGAATGCCTTTTGCCTCCTTGACTGCCTCGCTTAACATTTTACAGTAAAGGTCGTATCCCACCGCATTCATATGTCCGTGCTGCTGTGCGCCGAGAAGATTTCCTGCACCGCGAAGCTCAAGATCTCTCATCGCGATCTTAAATCCGCTTCCCAGATCTGTATACTCACGGATTGCAGCAAGGCGTTTTTCCGCTGTCTCCCGCAGCACCATATTGGGACGGTACATTAAAAAGGCATACGAGGTTCTGTTGGAACGCCCGATCCTTCCGCGAAGCTGATAAAGCTGGGAAAGACCGTATCTGTCGGAATCGTGGATAATCATGGTATTTACATTGGAAATATCAAGCCCTGTCTCGATAATGGTTGTAGATACAAGAACATCAATCTCTCCGTTGATAAAGCCGTACATTACCTGTTCCAGCTCCCGCTCGCTCATCTGCCCGTGGGCAAAATCCACCCTTGCATCCGGCACAAGCTTTGAAATCCGAAGGGCAACCTCCGCAATATCCGTCACCCTGTTATATACGTAGTAAACCTGTCCTCCGCGGCGAAGTTCTCTGTTGATCGCTTCCCGGACTGTCTCCTCGTCGTATTCCATAACATACGTCTGAATGGGGATTCTGTCCATCGGCGGCTCTTCCAGAACACTCATATCCCGGATTCCGATAAGGCTCATGTGAAGCGTCCTGGGGATCGGCGTTGCCGTAAGCGTGAGAACGTCCACATCTTTTTTAAGCTGCTTGATCTTCTCTTTATGGGCAACGCCAAAACGCTGCTCCTCGTCAATGATCAAAAGACCGAGATTCTTAAATTCTATATCTTTGGAAAGAACGCGGTGAGTTCCCACTACAATATCCACCTGCCCCTTTTTCAGCCCCTCGATTGCTTTTTTCTGCTGGGCAGGGGTGCGGAACCGACAGAGAAGCTCCACTTTTACCGGAAACTCCTTCATTCTCTGCACGAAGGTATTATAATGCTGCTGCGCAAGAATGGTCGTAGGCACAAGATACACCACCTGCCTGCTCTCCTGCACCGCCTTAAAAGCAGCACGGAGAGCAACCTCCGTTTTGCCGTAGCCCACGTCTCCGCACACAAGGCGGTCCATGATTTTTGTGCTTTCCATATCCCGCTTTGTATCTTCAATGGCATTTAACTGATCCTCTGTCTCCTCATATGGAAACATTTCCTCAAACTCTCTCTGCCATACCGTATCCGGACCGCACACATACCCTTCTTTTTCCTGGCGCACTGCATAAAGCTCCACAAGCTCCTTCGCAATGTTTTTTACGGCTCCCCGGACTTTACTCTTTGTCTTATTCCACTCCTGACCGCCAAGCTTATTCAATTTCGGTGCTTTTGCCGTATCTGCTCCCGAATACTTCTGGAGCGCGTCAAGCTGGGTTGCCAGAATATAAAGATTGCTTCCGCCCCTGTACTCGATTTTGATGTAATCTTTTACGATCTTATCGACTTCTACCTTTTCAATTCCCCGGTAAATTCCAAGACCGTGTTTTTCGTGTACTACAAAATCTCCAATGGAAAGCTCTGCAAAATCCTGTATCCTCTGTCCGTTATAATTCTTTTTCTTCTTCTTTTTTTTCTGCTCCTGCCCGAAAATATCCGTTTCCGTCATAAGAGCAAATTTAATCAGAGGATACTCAAAACCTTTTTTTGCATGACCGTAGGCAACCATAATCTCTCCCGGCTGAATAAGGCGGTCATAGTCTGTACTGTAAAAGGCGTTTAATCCCTCCTCCTGCAGATCCTTTGCAAGACGCTCCGCTCTTGTTCTGGAACCGGAGAGAAGAGCTATCTGAAAGCCCTGTTTTTTATATTGAAGAAGGTCTTTTACAAGAAGCTCAAAGCTGCTGTTGTAGGAATTTACTGTTTTTACTGTAATATCAAACTTTTCTGTAATCTTCCACTTTCCCCGCTTCGGCTCCAGGGCGCAAAACGCGATGCAGTTATACTGATTCAGTTCTTTCTGAAGCGTCTCAAATCTGCAAAGCCAGTTGTCCGGCAGCTTCTGTTCTCCTCTTTCCTCCCTGTGCATACGGCTCTGGAGATACTCCTCCTCCACAGCCATTCCCTTTTCCACAAGATGGTTCGGCTCATCAAGAAAAAGAATGCTTTTTTCTCCGGGAAAATACTCCAGAAAAGAAACCATATCTTTTTCCCCGATTTTTTCCACTGCCGGATAAATAGTGATCTCGTCAAGATTTTCAAGAGAGCGCTGACTTTCCGCATCGAAACTTCTGATCGAATCAATTTCATCTCCCCAGAGCTCAATTCTCCAGGGATTTTCCTCTGTGAGAGAGTAAATATCAATGATACCTCCCCGAACGGAAAACTGCCCCGGCATTTCCACCTGCCCCACTCTCTCATATCCAAGTGTGACAAGGGAATCCTTCAGTTTATCCAGGTCAACGGGGCTGTCGCTTTCAAAATGAATCAGGCTCTTTTTGATTTCCTCCAGCGGAAGCAGAAAATCCATACAGCCGTCTATACTTGTGACAACTGTGATCCTCTCTTTTTCAAGAAGCGCCTTAATCACCTGCATTCTCTGGCGTATCAGAAGATTTCCGTGAATGTCCGCCTGGAAAAAAAGAAGGTCTTTTGCAGGATAATAGTAGACTTCTTTATCATAAAAACGGTAATCCTCGTAAATCTCTTTTGCCCGTTTCTCATCTTCTGCAAGAATCAGATGAGATGGAAAAAGCCCGGAAAGTCCATACATCATATGAACCTTCTGGGACTCTATACAGCCGGAGATTTCCAGAATACCTCTGTTTTCTCCGGCACATTTCTGTATCTGTTCAAACTCTGCAAGATTTTGCAGAGGCTGCATAAATGCTTTCATATAAACCTCTCAGGCTTTTTTGCGATTATATTCGTTCATAGCTGCATCTGGACCCTGGGAAAGGATTTTTTCCACAGCGTCCCCGGCATTTTCGATTGCCTCGTCCACAAGACGTCTGTCGCTGTCTGCAAATCTGGAAAGCACATGATCTGCCAGATCCCAGCCTTTCGGCTTCGCTCCTACGCCTACCTTAATGCGCAGAAATTTTTCTGTTCCGAGACGGCGGATAATATCCTTGATCCCGTTGTGTCCTCCTGCGCTTCCCTGCTTGCGGATCCGGATCTGTCCCGGCTCCAGGTCAATATCATCATAAATGACAATCAGCTCTGTCTCCGGGTCTGCCTTAAAGTAATTTGCCATTTCCTGAACAGGGCCGCCGCTTAAATTCATAAAGGACAGCGGCTTCATAAGGATTACTTTCTCCCCTCCTATGACGCCCTTTCCATACATGGCATTAAATTTCACCCCTGCCTGGGGAATGTTGTATTTCTCGATCAGATAATCAATGGCATCGAACCCCATATTGTGGCGGGTAGCCTCGTACTGCTTGCCGGGGTTGCCTAAACCAACAATTAAATACATTTTTTCTGTTCTCCTATCAGTTAAAGTAAACCATTTCTTCTTCAAGCGGGTCACAAATCTGCACATCTTCTGCATACAGGACAATTCCTTCCCCCTGGTATTCCATTCTTCTCTCAAACGCTACTTTTGCTGTAACCTCTACCCATGCTCCCTCCGGGATTTTCGGGGTGTAAGCGCTTTTACACACATATCCCAGAAATGTAGTATCGTCTGCACAGCAGGTCATGGCAGTCCTTCCGGGAACAAAGAATTTGCTTCCCATTCCTCTTGGTTTTAAGGCTCTTCCCTTAAAGCGCACCGTTTTTCCAACGTACGTTTCCGGGTGGTCCATTGCGTCTACAAACCAGATTCCATAATCCTCCGGAAGAATGTCGATGACAGGCGCATTGATGTCAAATGGCATTTCATCTTCAAAAATATCGTCAAGCTCGCCCTGCTCGTCCTCAAAGATAACCTCCGCTCTCTGGTTCGCCACCTTGATCCCTCTTCTATAGGTTGGAAGCGGATCGCCTTTTTTGCAGCGGTTAAATACAACCATATCTGTATTGCGCACCATATCCATAAAAATAGATTTCATATTTGCCATGTACATCTGGAATGTGCTTGCGTCCACACATGTAATCTGCTGTTCCACACCCCAGCCGGAAGGAAGCTCCATTTTATCAAAATTGCTCACAAGCCACATTCCGTTATACTCGATGACAACGCGCTCCGGCTGATGGATGATCTCCATTGCAGTAAGGCGTTCCGTTGTAAAATCCTCTTCTTTTTCAATGATTTCCACAACTGTATTTCTCTGTTTCAGAGCTTCAAGGTCGTATTCTTCCTCCCCTTCCTCACAGAGAATCAGAAGAGTCTTTCCTTCAATTTCAAAATAATCCTGATTCAGGGTAAAATTAAGGAAGGTTGTCTTGCCGCTTTCAAGAAAACCCGTGATTAAATATATCGGCACTCTGATTTCGTCCATATTTCGTTCCCTCTCAGATTCCGAAAAGCTGTGCCAGCTTCTCTTCGTTTAATTTAGAGCCGATCACACAGAGACGTCCTGTGTATTCCGGCGCTCCCTCCCGAATTTCTGTTTCCTCCGGAACCATGTCAAAGTAAATCCATGTGCCGTCTTCGCAGGGAAGCATTCCTTTTGCACGGAGAATCACGCCATACTCCTCAGAACCGGAAAGCTTCTCCAGAATATCGGTAAGCTCTTCTTTTGTATATTTGCGGATTGTTTCTTTGCCCCAGCTTGTAAATACTTCATCTGCATGATGATGGTGGTGGTCGTGTCCGCAGCCGCACTCATGATCGTGATCATGGTGATGGTCATGTCCGCAGCCGCATTCATGGTCGTGATCATGTTCATGTTCCTCATGGTGATGATGCTCATGCTCATGTTCCTCGTGATGGTGATGTTCATGTATATGTCCGCACTCAGGGCATACTTCCTCTTCCATCATTTCCTCTTCGAGAGATACCGGATTTTCCATAACTTCTACAAGCTTCTCTCCGGAAAGTTTCTCAATCGGAGTTGTGATAATGGCAGCCTTTTTATTGATGCTTCGAAGAAGCTCCATCGCCTCCTGCGCCTTCTTTTCGTCCACAATATCGGTACGGCTCATAATAATAGCCCCCGCATACTCTACCTGGTTATTAAAGAACTCTCCGAAGTTACGCATATACATACGGCATTTCTTAGCGTCTACTACAGTTGTATAGCTGTTCAGTACAATGTCCACCTCTTCCTGAACGCCCTGTACTGCCTTAATAACATCAGAAAGTTTTCCTACGCCGGAAGGCTCGATCACAATTCTGTCCGGATTATATTTTTCCACTACTTCTTTTAAAGAAGCGCCAAAATCTCCCACAAGAGAACAGCAGATACAGCCGGAATTCATCTCACGGATTTCAATTCCCGCCTCTTTTAAAAATCCTCCGTCGATTCCGATTTCTCCAAACTCATTTTCAATCAGCACTACCTGCTCGTTCTGAAAGCCTTCTTTCAGAAGTTTTTTTATCAGCGTTGTTTTTCCTGCTCCAAGAAAGCCGGAAATAATGTCAATTTTAACCATTTTAAATTCCTCCTAAAACAAAGAGGACATGACCCCGTCATGCCCCCGCTTTTTGTATCATCAGCCTTATCAGCCGTTAATCATAAAGTTCATTAATCTGTCAATATCTTCCTTCTCGTATGCAACGATTTCGAGTTCCGGAATTTCTCCGCCGGAGAAGATATTTGCAAGAGATACGTACTGGGATAATTTAGATTTCAGGTTCAGTCTGTCTCCTTCGCCTGTTACCAGTTCTACTCTTCCTTCACAGCTGTCTACTACCTTAAAAAATTTCTCTACGTCTTTAATGTTTGATACTTTCATGTTAATTCTCCTTTCTGGCTGCCGACGGCAAACCTAACATGTACTTTTTTCATTTTCCTGCTTTCGCGCTCATTATAACGCAGGCATCCCAAAATTGCAAGAACTTTTAATATAAAAATACTGCAATTCCATAGGCTGGAAGAGGATATGCAAAAGAAAACTGCCTGTTGTCACATTCTTTCTTCTCTGCCTTAAAGATTTTCGGGTCTGTCATTCCGTTTTCATCAAGAATCAGCTTATAATTCTTTTTCTTCGGCACACCCACTCTGTAATCCGGGCGCGCAACAGGAGTAAAATTACATACCACAAGAACGTTGTTTCTCTTTGTGGGTGAATTACGCACAAAGCTGAAAATACTTCTGTCTCCGTCATTTGCGTTAATCCACTCAAAACCTTCCGGATTATTGTCCCCGGCGTAAAGAGCCGGGTATTTTTTATATATATGAAGAAGGTCTTTCACAAAACTCTTAAGATTCCTGTGACCATCCTCTCCAAGAAGGAACCAGTCAAGTTCTCTCTCCTCACTCCACTCACGAAGCTGTCCGAAATCCTGTCCCATAAAGAGAAGCTTCTTTCCGGGGTGGCAGAACATAAAGGCATATCCCGCTTTCAGATTTTTAAACTTCTCATCCAGCTCTCCCGGCATCTTACTCAACATGGAACACTTCAGGTGAACCACCTCATCATGGGAAAGAACAAGTATGTACTTCTCACTGTAAGCATATACCATAGAAAACGTCATCTTATTGTGGTTGAATTTACGGAAATACGGGTCAAGCTTCATGTATTCCAGGAAGTCGTTCATCCAGCCCATATTCCACTTGAGGGAAAATCCAAGCCCGTCCTCTTCCGCCTTTCCTGTCACCTTCGGCCATGCTGTGGATTCCTCCGCGATCATCATCGTTCCATGATTTCTTCCCAGAACAACGGTATTCAGATGCTTGAAAAATTCAATGGCTTCCAGATTCTTGTTTTCGCCGTATTTATTTGCCACCCACTCTCCGTCTTTTTTTCCGTAATCAAGATAAAGCATGGAGGCAACTGCGTCTACGCGAAGACCGTCCACGTGACACTCCTCCACCCAGAAAAGTGCGTTCGCAATAAGGAAGTTCTTCACCTCCGGTCTTCCGTAATTATAAATCTTTGTGCCCCAGTCCGGGTGCTCTCCCTGTCTCGGATCTTCATGTTCATACACAGCCGTTCCGTCAAAGTTTGCAAGACCGTGCGCGTCTTTCGGGAAATGAGCCGGAACCCAGTCAAGAATGACGCCGATTTTCTGTCGGTGCAGATAATCCACCAGGTATTTGAAATCCTGCGGTGTTCCGTATCTTGATGTAGGCGCATAATATCCCGTCACCTGGTATCCCCAGGAACCGTCAAATGGGTGTTCCGCAATTCCCATAAGCTCCACATGGGTGTATCCCATCTCTTTTACATACTCGGCAAGTCTCGGCGCTACCTCTCTGTAATTGTAAAAACCTTTTTCATTTTCTTCTGTGGGAGAATGCTTCATCCAGGAACCAATGTGTACCTCATAAATAGATACAGGCTGAACTTTTTCATCAAAGTTTTCCCTCTGCTTCATCCATTTATCATCTGTCCACTTATAATCGGAAATGTCCGTAATCCTGGAAGCTGTCCCCGGACGCAGCTCTGCTTCATTTGCATAGGGGTCTGCCTTATAAAGCTCCTCCCCGTGCGCTCCTTTAATATAAAATTTATAGAGCTGTCCTTCCTTTGCCCCCGGGACAAACAATTCATAAACGCCTATATCTCCTGCTTTTTGCATTGGATTTGCCTCTGTGTCCCAGTTATTAAATTCACCGACAACAGAAACGCTTTTTGCATTGGGCGCCCATACTGCAAAATAAACGCCTTTTTTTCTTTTTACAGAAGTCGGGTGTGCCCCCAGTTTTTTATATATTTCATAATGTGTTCCCTGTCCAAAAAGATACTGGTCAAGCTGTGTAAACTCCATTTCTTTCTCCTCCCCGTTTTCCTTATTTAAACGCTGCTATCTCACTTTCATTTGGCTTCAGCCGAATACGGAGCATTCCGTTTTCTTCACGAATTTCTTCTCCGCTCAAAAGACTTGTATACATTTTCCCTGATGCAGGTACGCGAACGCAGAGCTCCGCTTCCTGTTCATCATTATTTACTGCCACAAGAACTCCCTCTTCTCCCATAATTCTTGCAAACGCATACTGCCTGTTTGTGAGAAGAAGCTCCTGATACGTTCCCTCTGAAAGCGCTTTCTGCTGTTTATGGATTTTTCCAAGTGTGCAGATCCATTCATAAAGCTTTTTATCCGGCATATCTTCCTTTATTTCCTGAAGATCGATCTTCGGACGAAGAGGCGCGTCGTTTCCCCCTTCTTTTCTTCCCTGCACGCCGAACTCAGAGCCATAATATATAGAAGGAATACCCGGAAGCGTAAACAGAAGCGTATGAACCGGATAAATATGTCCCTGCACATTTAATTTTGAAGCAATCCTGTCCACATCATGGTTATCTACAAAAGAATACAGCTTCATTCCTCTGTAAATTCCTCCGTTCTGGTCAAACTCTCTTCTTATTGTATGGGCAATCTCAAAATAATTGTGATCATTATGACCGGAATAAAGTCCCTTATGGAGTTCATAATTTGTCACGCTGTTTAATTTATCCGGAGAAATATACCGGCTGTAATCTCCGTGGATCACTTCTCCCATCAGCCAGAAATCCTCTTTTCTGGCATCAACATAACGCCGCATTTCTTCCATAAAAGAAAATTCCAGACAGTCCGCACAGTCAAGGCGGATTCCGTCAATGTCAAACTCCTCGATCCAGAAACCGATCACATCAAGAATATACTCCCGTACCTTCGGCTCCCAGTAATTTAAATTTACCAGCTCAAAACAGTTTCTCCATGCTTCATATCCAAACCCGTCATTATAAGGGCTGTTCCAGCCAAAGTTAATCCCTTTATACCAGCTGCAGTATGGAGACTGCTCTCTGTTTTTAATAATATCCTGAAATGCAAAAAACTCACGTCCCGTATGATTAAACACACCGTCCACAACAATGCGGATCCCAAGATCATGCGCCATTTTCACAAACGTTTTAAAATCTTCATTATCTCCAAGACGTCGGTCTACTTTTTTGTAATCTTTCGTATCGTATCCGTGTGTCGTGGATTCAAATAACGGCCCTATATAAACAGCCGTACATCCAAGAGACGCAACATGGGGAAGCCATTCCTTCAGTTCCTCAAAACGGTGAACTGTTTCTTCCTGCTCATTTCTTGCCGGAGCCCCTGTCATTCCTATCGGATACATATGATAAAATACTGCTTCTTCAAACCATTTTCCCATTTTGTCCTCGATTTCCTGCATCTGTTCAAATCTGCATTTTTATTCTAAATGACTTTCGGTCAATCATATATGGTTATATTATACCAATATGTATATATCACGTCAATTATTTTTGGTTGTTTTAACGGCAAAACAGGGGCAGTTCCTGTTTTTTTACTCAGTTCCTGTCCCTGTCTTATCTTTGCAGCATACGCTGCTATGTAGTATCGCATTTCTGTATGAAATTCTGTTAAACTTCTTCTCCGGAACTTCCGTCAGACACTTCTTCTCCGGAACCATCGCCTTCTTCGCTTCCGTCCGCGCTGCCCTCTGAGCCGTCCGATACGTCTTCACCTGTTCCATCCTCTGCACTTCCGTCGGAACCGTCTGATACGTCGCTCTCAGAGCCGCCTGTAAGAGAATCGTCGCCTCCCTTATACCCCGGTACTGAACCATTATCAAGGCTGCTCTGCCAGAAATCAATATATCTTGCATTCTGAAGCTCTACGCCTTTTGCCTCTGCCATTTCGCTTACCGTCACAAGCTTATATCCTTTTGCAACCAGATCCGGAATCAACTTTAAAGCCGCCTGTACAGAAGGCTCATGAATGTCGTGCATCAGAATAATAGATCCGTCTGTCAGATCTCCATTCATAACTGCATCGTAATCTGCCTGAGCGTCCAGAAGCTGCCAGTCCAGCGTATCAAGAGACCACATAAAGAATGGTTTCTGCACTATATCGTAAACGTGCTGATCGGCGCTTCCATAAGGCGCTCTCGCCACAGAAGCCGGCTGTCCGCAGGCTTTGATAAGCGCTTCGTCTGTCTTCGAAAACTCTTCTGCTATGCCGTTTTCATCAAGAGTCATCAGATCAAGGTGATCCCAGGAATGACTTCCGATTTCACAGCCAATTTCCTGCATTCTCTTTACGGTATCCGGATATAACTCCACATTCTGTCCCAGCATAAAGAAAGTTGCCCTTGCATTATTCTCTTCCAGACAGTTGAGAAGCTCGTCTGTATACTCTCCCGGACCATCGTCAAATGTCAGTGCAAGCATCGGACGTTTCTTTTCTTTATTATAAGTCCCATCCTCATTAAAGAAATAGTCGTTGACTCCCTTTGTCACCCAGCCGGTCTGAATATAACCGTTTTCGTCAAAAGAATATTCCGCTCCGTCTATTTCCTGAAAACCGTTTGCATAATACGTTCCGTCGGCGTTCTGATACCAGCGCCCATCATCGCTTTCATGCCAGCCCGGCGTCATTACGGACACCTTTCCGGCATCGCCTTTTCCCTTAAGCGGCTGGCGAATGGCTGCGTTAGGATCTGCCTCTGCTGTCTGAGCCTGTACTTCTATGGTTTCACCCTGAGATTTTTTGTCTTTTGCTCCATCTCCGCGGTTCATAATTGGAAAAATCACGCCTTTTACTACAAATACGACAACCAGCACCGCCGCTATGGCATAGGTGGCAAGCCGGGTGTATTTTCGTATCATCATCTGACGCTTTTTCTGCCGCATTCTCTCCTGTATAATTCTCTTGTCCATTCTGTTTCTTTCCCCACTTCGTCTGCATTAGCTGATATTGTACATTTTTTGTACGGTTTTATTTTCCAAATCCATAATAGCTCATTTTTCGGATAATTACAATGGTTTTCATCTAAAGATTTTATTAAATCTTACAGTACCTGTTTCAGCTCCAGATCGTCTGTCACAAGAAGAATGTCTGCGTCTTTTCCAGGTGTGATAGAACCTGTTTCCTCATAAATTCCAATGCTCTTTGCCGGGTTTCTTGTAGCTGCAAAAATTGCCTCTGCAAGAGGAATCCCAAATTCTACCGCCTTGCACATACAGCCGTAAAGATCTGTCGCGGAGCCTGCGATCGTTCCGTTCTTTAATGTGGCTTTTCTGTCCTTTACCGTAACCTCCTGACCGCCAAGCTCGTATGTTCCGTTTGCCATTCCTGTCGCTCTCATGGAATCGCTGACAAGAACCACTCTCTCCGGTCCGAACATTTCGAATGTTGCGCGAACAACAGACGGGTGGATATGGATTCCGTCACAGATAAGTTCCACCATACAGCTTTCATCGTCTCTTGCTGCGCCGATAAGACCCGGTTCTCTGTGTCCAAACGGCTTCATTGCATTAAAAAGGTGGGTGACATGATGCGCGCCTCTTTTCATTGCCTCGCTTGAAGTCTCATAATCTGCCGCTGTATGTCCAAGAGAAATACATACTTCATCATGAACTTCGTCAATAAATTCCATTGCGCCTTCTGCATCAGGAGCCAGAGTTACAAGTTTTACCATGTTCCCGGAATCCTCATTCAGTTCTCTGAAAAATTCCACCATCGGTTTTTTGATATATTCTTCTACATGCGCGCCCTTTTTGCTGGAAGCAAGGAAAGGTCCTTCCATATTAATGCCGCGCACATGCGCGCCTTCTTTAAAATCTCCCACTTCTTTGATCGTTGCAAAAATCTCCTTTAACTGTTCCAGAGGAAGCGTCATAGAAGTCGGACAATAAGAGGTCACACCGCTCTTTTTCTCGTATTCCAGGATTTTTTTCAGTCCTTCCACATCTGCGTCACAGAAATCGAATCCTGCTGCCCCGTGGCTGTGCACATCGACAAGACCGGGAATTACTTTCAGACCGGAAGCGTCCACTACAGTTTTATCTGTCACCTGGGACTCGCTCTCCACAATCTTATTGTTTTCAATGTACACATCTTTCACACAAAAAGTTCCGTCTTCCTGAAATACCTCTCCGTTTTTGATGATCATAATACTTGCCTCCCGTTTTTCTTTTTATTATTTTAATTTGTACTGCCTACTGCTCTACTGTCGGAGTCTCTTCGGAACCTGTTTCTTCTGCACCGGATTCCTCTGTACTTTCTGTCTCCTCCACAGCTTCTTCTCCCTCTGCTGAAACGCTTCCGTTTCCGCTCACTCCTACTGTTCCGTTCTCTGAAATCTTTTCTTCCACATTCGCGTTCTCTACAATAAACCGCTCCACACGGATAAGACCGATTGTTGTATCTACAGATGTCTGTCCGTATGTGTCAACAAGAGCTGCAAGATCCTGTACCCCGTAAGTCTGAATCAGCTCGTCCTGAACAGCAAGGCTTTCTTTATCTTCCAGGGTGATTCCCTCTGCGTCCATAATCCCCTGAAGGATCAGATTCTGCTTTACTCTCGCCTCCGCATACTCCTGGCACTGTGACTCGAATGCTTCCTGTGACACCTGCTGGCTTTCCAGATAATCTTCCAGTTCCATTCCACCCTGCTTTGCGTAAGACTTTATCTGCGTCTCAAATTCCGCGTACGCTTCTTTTACATCTTTCTCCGGATATTCCTTCACATCGGAAGATTCATAAACCTGATTCCACGCAGTCTGATAAAGAACACTTTCTGCCATCTTTTCTGCACTTTCCTGAAGAAGCTTCTTCTTATCCTCTTTGTATTCTTCAACAGTCTTAAAGTCTGTATTCTTTGCCACCCAGTCGTCGTTTAATTCAGGAGCTCTCTTAAAGGACTGCAGAGTAATTTTAAATACCACATCTTTTCCGGACATGGACGGTTCAATATAGTCCTCCGGGAAAGTAAGAGGAACGTCTTTTGTCTCTCCCTTTTTCATTCCCAGAATGCCGTCCTCAAATCCCGGAATATAACCGCCGGAACCAATGGTAATTTCCTGATTTTCCGCAGAACCGCCGTTAAATTCCTTTCCGTTTTCTGTACCTACATAATTGACAGTTACGGTATCTCCCTCTTCTACCACACCGTCTTTTACTTCTTCCTTAGTCATTGCAAGATCCTGGGAGATGCTTCCTTCTACCTCTGTATCTGTAATCGTTTCAACTACCTTCTCAAGAGAAAGCCCTTTATACTGTCCGATTGTAATATATTTATCTATATCCTTCACAGAAACAAGACGTGTTCCCTCTCCGGATTTCTTCGTATCTTCTTTCTCTTCTGTCTTTTCCTCAGAAATTTTTGTTTCCTCTGCTGCTTTTTCCTTTGTGCCGCAGGCTGTTCCTGCAAATGCAATACATAATGTTAAAATCATAAGATATACTTTTTTCTTCATGTCCGCTTCCTTTCTGCGTTGCTCTGTATTCAGATTTTACAATTAAACGATGCCTTACGAATTGTTCCGCACTTCGTGCTCTCACATCTCCGGTACCGGTGTTGGTCTGGAAGGATCCCATACCTCTGATACATCAAATAAATCGCTTACCATATCCGGATTATAATACATTCTGTAACCGTCCAGGTTTCTTCTTCCCTGACGGAAATATTCATCTGTGATCTGGACCCAGTATTGATTGGAATCCACATTGCAATAGTAATTATAACCCCTGCTCTTGTAATATGCAAACTTTGGATTATCCATAGAATAATTCTCCCAGTTTCCGATGTCTGCTCCAAAAGCAAAGATGATCATATCTGTTTTTCCCAGGATCGGCGCTACATTTTTTTCCCATCTCTCGTTATCTGCCTTAAGCTCCTCCGCGCTTGACTCTGTAGCGTTTTTATGTCCCCAGGTATGGCTTTTTACATTCCCGCCCCTCTTCTTTAGTGGGACGATGGAAC
>URHH01000005.1 GCA_900547615.1 uncultured Blautia sp.
AGAAATCTGGAAACATCTGATGGCGGGGCACAGGGCATTTCCTTTTGGTACAGGGTATCTGAAGGAGGGCGCCCCTGCTGACCTTGTGATCTGGGATCTTTATCAG
This sequence comes from uncultured Blautia sp., assembly GCA_900547615.1. Taxonomy (GTDB): domain Bacteria; phylum Bacillota; class Clostridia; order Lachnospirales; family Lachnospiraceae; genus Blautia_A. The sequence continues at coordinate 107 of URHH01000005.1, forward strand.
ATGGATACCTTCCCGTTTTACAATCCGGTTTCCAGCATTTTATACAGCAGCAGCAGCCAGAATGTCAAATACACAATGGTTGGAGGAGAATTCCTGAAATACGACGGCGTTTTAAAAATGGATACAAAAGCGCTTATGGAAATGGGAATCCGTCTTCAGAAAACTCTTCTTGAAAGAGGAAGAGGAAAAGCGGAGATTTTTTATTAATAAAAGCAGTACAACAAAAATATATAACAGGAGGTAATGTACTATGTGTATTCCAACACCACACAACACAGCGAAAAAAGGAGATATTGCAAAGAAGGTTTTAATGCCGGGAGATCCGCTTCGCGCAAAGTATATTGCGGAGACATATCTTGAGAATCCGGTATGCTTCAACACCGTTCGTAATGTTCTTGGATATACAGGAACATACAAAGGACAGGAAGTATCTGTTATGGCAAGCGGCATGGGAATGCCATCTATCGGAATTTACAGCTATGAGCTTTACAACTTCTATGATGTAGACCGTATTATCCGCATCGGTTCCGCAGGCGCTCTGCAGGACGATGTAAATGTAATGGACGTTATCATTGCAATGGGAGCCTGCACAGATTCCAATTTCGGAAGTCAGTTCTGCCTTCCGGGAACCTTTGCTCCGACAGCAAGCTACAATCTGGTATCAAGAGCAGTAGAAGTTGCAAAAGAGCAGGGAACACCGGTAAGAGTAGGAAATGTAGTTTCCTCCGACGTGTTCTACAGCGACAACAAGCAGGCATCTGACGCCTGGAGAAAAATGGGCGTTCTCTGTGCAGAGATGGAATGTGCAGGGCTGTTTATGACAGCAGCAAGAGCGGGAAAAGAAGCTCTTGGAATTTTAACAATTTCCGACCACATCTACAGAGAAGAAGCAATTTCCGCAGAAGCGCGTCAGACATCATTTAATAAGATGATGGAAATCGCTCTTGGAATCTAAGCGGAAATAAACAGCATAAAATAATTAAGGGGAGCCATGAAGCTGTTAAAAACAGCCTCATGGCTTTTAGTGTTTTGGGCGGAGTGCCCGGTTTTACAATTTTTTTACCCAGTTTTGAAAAAGTTATTTATTTGTAAAATGTTTTTTGGTAAACTGAAATTGTAAGATTGAAATTTGAAAATACAGTGGAAGAAGAGGGAAGGAGAAAATTGAAACAATCAGAAGACATGGAATCTCTTTTGGATTTTGTGTATCAGGCAATGTTTACAGTTACAAAAAAAGGCTACAGTCCAAAGGAAGTAGATGCCTTTATAGAGGAACTGAAAGAGAAATGCCGCAAGTGCGAGGAAAAGTATCAGGAACTGGAGCAGAAGTTTTTGATGCTGCAGGAGACGGTTCAGAAGGAGGAAATAGCACATGGCAGTGCTGCAGGTAAAAAGACAGGAGATTAAATATCAGATTTCTCTTTTAGAGTATAAAAAGCTGGAAAGAAATCTGAAAGCCTGTATGCGTCAGGATGAATATGCAGGTACAGATGGCACATACCGCGTCAGAAGTCTGTATTTTGACACCCCTTTGGAAAAAGACAGAATGGACGTATTAAGAGGCGGAGAAAAGCGCCGTAAAATCAGAATTCGCGTATATTCACCGGACGATAAAACGGCAAAGCTGGAGTTAAAAGCAAAAGAAGGGCATTTTCAGAAAAAAACTTCTCTGCCCGTTACGCGAGAGGAAGCGGAAGAACTGATACAGGGACGGTTCGAATGTCTGAGGGAGAAAAACACAGAGACAGCGGAACACCTGTATATGGAACTTGTAAGAGGAATGTACCGACCGCGCGTTATGGTGGAATATCAGAGAGCTGCTTTTTATATTCCCTTTCAGGAAGTTCGGGTTACATTTGATTGGAATGCGGCTGCAAACCGCATGAATACAGATTTATTTGCAAAGAATATTTGCTGGACTCCCCTGCGGCCTTCCAGTGTTGGCGTTTTGGAAGTAAAATTTAACGGGTATCTGTTCAGCTATATACAAAATCTTCTGGAGAAAGTGGAAAAACTTCCCACAATGAATGGAAAATATATTTACGCATGTAATATTTAAGTGAAGGAGAAAAGAGTAATGAAAGAATACATTATGAATTATATGGCGCAGCAGAAGACGATCGAACCTGTGCAGCTGATTTTTAATATGACAGTCGCCCTTGTGCTTGGAATGGTAATATTTATTACATACCGCCTGACTTATTCGGGAGCCGCGTACAGTAAAAAGTTTAATGCTTCTTTAATGATGATGACATTGGTAACAACAGTTGTAATGACTGTGATTTCAAATAATATTGCGTTGTCCCTTGGTATGGTAGGCGCATTATCGATCATTCGTTTCCGTACGGCAATTAAAGATCCGAGAGATACGACTTTTATTTTCTGGTGTATTGCAGTTGGTATCTGCTGCGGAATTTCGTTTTATACGGTGGCTGCTATCGGTTCGCTTTATATTTTTGCAGTCATGCTGATTTTGGGAAGAGTGCATACTGTTGAAAAAAGACTGCTTCTTATACGGGCGGAGAGGGCAGTTGAGAAAAATATCGAGTCAGTAGTATATCTGTATTTTAAGAAAATAGAACTTCAGGCAAAAAATACAACAGGAGATGAAGTGGAATATATTTATGTGCTTTCCAACAGGACACTTTTACAGGCGCAGAAGAATAATGAAGAGTCCATTACAGATAAGCTTTATGCAATTGAAGGAGTACAGATGGTAAACGTTATCGCTCAAAATGATGATATGAGCTATTAATAAGGGGGAAAAGCGAGTGAAGAAAATAGTTCCGTATATTTGTCTTGCATTTTTCGGACTGTTTATCGCTGTAGGAGCGGAGGTATTTTTCCCTCAGGAAGAGACAAGGGTCTGGCATCACAGGACAGAGAACCTGCAGTATTGTGATAATTTGGAGGAGGGAGAATTTTGTACACATCTTCCTCTTGTAAAAATAGATACGAAGGGGCAGAAGCTTGATTTTGTGGAAGAAATTCTGGCATCTATGGAAATTGTGGATCACACAGGCGGTCATAATCACTTAGATGGAGAAGCTTCTCTGGAAACAGATCTTCTTATAAAAATGAGAGGAAATTCTTCCAGTCGTTTTGATAAAAAACAGTATCGTCTGACTTTTGTGGACAGCAGCGCTTACGGGAGCAGTACAGAAAATCTGCAGGAGCTGGAGCACGTATCACACAAAGTGATGGGAATGCCGCCTGAATCGGAATGGATATTAAACGGTCCGTTTCTTGATAAAACGCTTTTGCGTAATTATCTGATGTATAATTTATCAGGAGAGTTAATGGACTGGGCGCCGAATGTACGCTACTGCGAGGTATTTTTAAACGGGGAATATCAGGGTATATACTTAATGCTTGAGACTGTTAAGGCAGATGAGAACAGAGTGAATATCAAAATGCTGGATGAAAATAATGCGGCGACAGATTATATGGTGGCAAGAGAGCGAATTGGCGATACGGCATATCCTCTGGATAATTTTGGAACATATTCCGGCAAGACGTATAATGAACTGGGACTTACGTATCCGGGAGTGCGTTCAGGAAGAACAGAGGAACAGCTGGAATATATCCGGCAGGACATCAGCGCAGCAGAAAAAATGTTGTACTCTCTTGATTATGACGATCAGAAAATCGGATATAAGTCGGCTATTGACACACAGTCTTTCGCAGATTATTTTATCTTAAATGAGTTTTCAATGAATGTGGATGCGGGAGGTCTGTCTACCTATATGTATAAAGAGGTAGGTTCCGGCTTTAAAATGGGACCTGTGTGGGATTTTAATAACGGCTTTGACAATTATGAATATTATGCGCTTGATATGGATGAATTTTATCTTATAAGTAAGCCTTGGTATGTGATGCTGCTTCGCGATGAAGAGTTTGTAGAGCAGATTATTAATCGCTACAGTGTGTTGAGAGAGGGAATTTTGTCAGAGAAGAGAATCAATGAACTGATAGATGAAACAATTACATTTTTGGGACCGGCAGTGGCGAGAAATGACGATGTGTGGGGATACTCTTATAAGGATAACTGGCTGGATAGATATGTCCCGGAGCTTCAGCCGCTTTCTTATGACCGCAATCCTGAAAACTATGAAGACGCTGTTTTGCAGTTAAAAGAATGTATCAAAAAGAGAGGGCGGTTTCTTGATGAAAATATTCATGTACTCCGACAGTTCTGCGCAGAATCAAAAGTAAAGGAATGGAATTAGAAGAGAGAAAGGAACAGATTAAGAAATTATGAAAAAGTTTTTGCTGGCATGTATGCTTCTTGCTGTGCTTGTGGCAGGCGGGACATATCTTGTGCTGTACACTCCCTTCGCACCTTTTTCTCATCTGGAAGAAGAGCCGGATTACTTTATGACGGTGAGAGATAAAGAAATCTACCGGATAGAAGGGGAGACAGAAGAAGTTTTTGAAATAAAAGGCGTCGATCTGGGCGCGGGAAGACCGGGTGCGTTTGCCACAGAATTTGCGATAGATTATGATACTTATATGGAATGGTTTCGTCTGATCCAGGAGATGAATGCAAATGTAATCCGTGTATATACAATATCGGACCCTGAATTTTACCACGCTTTTTATGATTATAACAAAGATAATAAAAATCCATTATATCTTCTTCATGGTGTATGGGTAGATGACGAAGTAGTGCGCGGGGCAAACGATGCCTATGCAGACGAGTTTATAGAAGTATTTAAAGAAGACTGTAAAAAACTGGTGGACGTTCTTCACGGGAGAAGAAATATCTGGCACAACAGCCGTCACGGCTATGGTTCCTATAAATGGGACGTTTCTCAGTGGGTGGCAGGTTACATTCTCGGTGTGGAATGGGATCCGGACGTAGTGCTTTACACAGATGATGTGAGGGAGTATAAATCTTCCTTTGACGGAGAATTTCTTTATACAGATGAGAACGCTTCGGCTTTTGAAGCCATGCTGGCAAGAGTCGGCGACACGATTCTGGAATATGAGATGAGAAAGTACGGAGATCAGAAGCTTCTTGCCTTTTCTAACTGGCCGGAGACAGACCCTTTGTATCATGAACAATGGAGGCTGGAGAAAAATACGAATCTGGCAAGAATTGACGTGGAACATATTCATGGGAAAGAAAATCTGTGCACGGGAATGTTTGCTTCCTATCATATATATCCTTATTACCCTGCATTTCTTGATTTCGAAGAAAAATACGCTTCTTATGTGGACGAAAAAGGGGAAAACAATCCGTATCAGGGGTATTTGAAAGATATTAATGAGCATCACACCATGCCTGTTGTAATTTCAGAGTTTGGACTTCCCTCTTCAAGAGGAATCGCACGAATCAATAAAGCTCGTGGAATGGATCAGGGAAACTTAAGTGAAAAAGAGCAGGCGGAGAGGCTGAAAATTTTATATGAGGATATTAAAACGGCAGGCTGCTCCGGCGCGATTGTATTTGCATGGCAAGATGAATGGTTTAAGCGGACGTGGAATACATGGCCCGGCGTAAATCTGGCAAGAAATGCATATTGGAGTGATTATCAGACGAATGAACAGTCTTTTGGACTCATAACATTTGATCCGGGAGAAACGGAAAGCATTGTGTATGTAGACGGAGACGTGGAGGAATGGGAAGAAATCCCGTGGCTTACAAAAGATGAAGGATTTGGACTGCAGGCTGCCTATGATGAGAAATTTGTTTATTTTCATGTATATGTAAAGGATTTAAATGAGGGAGACATTGTCTATCTGCCTGTTGATATTACGCCAAATTCAGGGGCTTACAAAGATCAGGAAAGCGGGCTTACATTTGAGCAGCCCACAGATTTTCTGATACGGCTGGACGGAAAAGATAACTCCGCCATGCTGGTCCAGGAATATTATGATATGCTTTTTGCAACAGAGCGCAGAGAAATATGGGAGGAGGACGCGTTTATTAACCCGCCCGAAAAAGATTCTGAGCAATTTAATATGATCCAGCAGTTTCTGAGAGGAAAAATTAAGATGCTGAATGGAGAAGTTTTAGAACCGTGGCTGTTCCCTGCCGGAGAACTTCTTCATGGGGACGCAAATCCGAAGCATGAAGAATTTAACTCCATTGCCGATTTTAATATAAAAGGGGATCATATAGAATTAAGGATACCCTGGACAATGTTTAATTTTTCAGACCCTTCACAAATGGAAATCCACGACGATTATTATGAATATTATGGAGTGGAAGAATTGAAAATCAAAAAAATGGATATTTCCATGCAGGTTCTGAAAGACGGTGAAAAAATTGTGAAGCCTTTTGAAGCTCTGAAATTGAAGGGCTGGGGAAATCATCCTTCGTGGCATATGCGAATAAAAGAATCCTATTATGCCATGCAGGAAGTATACGGGGAGGTGAAGTAAATGCTTGTTTCTTTTCATGAAAGTTATTTGCTTCTGGTGCAGATATGCGCATTATTTTGCATTCTGACAATGGGCTACAGCCTTTTTGAATACCTTACCCGGGGAATCAGGCAGAAGCGCCAGATGAAAAAGGCGGAACTTTTAAAAGAAATGCTTACAGAGTACGCGAAAAGCCGGGAAAAAGAACGGAAAAAAATGCATCGGAAATTTTTTCGTATTATGAAACATCCGAATGGGCTTCTGGCTTTGAATGCAGCTTTAGATAAAATGGGCTGGGACGACAGCAGAAAAATGGATCCCATGACAAGAAGAGAATTATGTGAACTGCTTACAGAAAGATATATCGGCATTCATCATAAAGAAGATGAAGCTGTGCAGGGGCTTGGAATTTCTCTGATCACCAGGTGCGATGCTTCGTCCAGTCAGCTGAAAATGCTGATGCTGAAGAATCTGGAAGCAAAGAACCTGCTTGTCCGTATTGAGACGCTTCGCTGCATTTCCGCGCAGAGAAACAGAAGGCTTATGCTGTCAGCGCTGGAATGTATCGATAAAAACCCTCACTATTTCAGTAACAAGCTTCTGACAGATACTTTAATTGAGTTTCAGGGAAATAAAAAAGCGCTGATGGAAGAAATATGGGAAAAAAGAAAGAGTTATTCTCCGGATACGCAGGTTTCTGTGATTCAGATGATAACTGTCCTGAAAGAAGAAAGCTTTGCAGGAAGGATGTATGAACTTTTAGACAATGAAGAAGAGGATAAAGAAGTGCGGCTTGCTGCAATAAAGTATTTTCGAAATGTACACAGACCGGAATATCGAAAACGACTGGCTGGATTTATTGCAGATTCTTCGTGGGAATATGGAGCAGTAGCCGCAAATGTTCTGCAAAGTTACGATTGCAGAGAAATTTTCGAGGAGCTTCTAGAAGGAAGCGTGAGCAGAAACTGGTATGTAAGAAATAATTGTGCGAAAACAATTGTATCGTGCTGCAGCGGGGAGCAAATAGAAAAAGCACTTCATATGAATGACAGATATGGACGGGACAGCATAATGTATGCGTGGAAATCAATAGAGAAAGAGGAGGCGGCATCATGAGCGAACATTTACGTACAGTAGTTGAAATTGTGAACTTTTTTTTCCTGTTTTTCGTTGTGTTTTACACAGTGTTCCTGTTCCTGTCTGTGATTTACGGTGCTATTGAGAGCGAGAAGCGTTCCAGACAGAGCATGTTTCATAAAGGCGTTTCGGTAGATCATGCCGTTAATTATGTGCCGATTTCTATTCTTGTTCCGGCTTACAATGAGGAGCTGACCATTTTGGATACGGTACGCTCTTTGTGCGCTCTGGACTATCCGGAATTTGAAGTGATCGTAATTGACGATGGTTCCAGGGATAATACGGCAAAAGTGTTGATTGAGGCGCTTCATCTGAAAAAAACGGAGCGTCCGATTCGGAGGCAGGTATATTGTCAGGACGCTATTGAAATTTTTGAATCAGAACACTCTGAAATTTCTATTACGCTTGTGCGAAAGAAAAATGGCGGGAAGGGTGATGCTTTAAATATGGGGATCAACCTGGCGAGGTATCCGTATTTTCTCAGCCTGGACGCAGATTCTGTCCTGCAGAAGGATACTCTTAAAAAGCTGATCATGCCTGTACTTTCTGATTCCAGAGTCATTGCCGTAGGAGGAATGGTGCAGATTGCAAATGAGATGATCATTGAGAAAGGGGAAGTAAAGGAATTTCGGTTTCCTCATAAGTTTGTTGTTCTGATGCAGATGCTGGAGTATTCCCGTACATTTATGGCAATGAGAATGTTTCTGGACTCCTTTAACAGCAATCTGATCATTTCCGGAACCTGCGGGCTGTTTCGAAAAGATATGGTTATTCAGACAAATGGGTACAAAACAGATACAGTAGGGGAAGATATGGAGCTGGTCGTAAAGCTTCATGCTTATTGTCGAAGTAAAAAGATCCCTTATAAGATTGCCTATGCTTCAGATGCAATCTGCTGGACTCAGGTTCCTTCCAGACTGAGAGATATGAAAACACAGAGAAGACGCTGGCAGATGGGACTGATGCAGAGCCTTTATGCTCATAAGATGGTTTTATTTAATCCGTTATATGGCGTCATGGGAGTTATTTCTACTTTGTATTACCTTATGGTGGAAATGTTGGGACCGTTTATTGAGTTTGCAGGATTTCTTGTAATCTGTCTGGCAGCAGCGCTGGAAATGCTGAATGTTCCGTTTATGATCTGGTATTTTCTGCTGTTTTATCTTTTGAGTACACTTGTTACGATCACAGCGTTTTTTACAAGGATTTATGTTTTAAAAGCGCCTCTGACTGTGTGGCAGGCGGTAAAAGTAGTTGTTCTGGCATTTGTGGAATCTTTCTGTTTCCATCATCTTATTACGCTGTTTCGTCTGACTGCTTTTGTGAATTACAAAAAAACGAAATTACAGTGGGGAAAAATTCAGAGGCAGGTACATAATCGTTCAGATGGGTATATAGAGGAGTAGGATCATGGGAAAAGACAGAAAAAGAAAGTCTCGTATATCTTCACGACAGAGAATTACCGTCTTACTGAGCCGTATTATTTTCACCGGATTTTTTGTGCTGGGAACTGTATTTTTTCTTTCCGGTTGTCAGACAACGTCAAAAGAGGAAGCGAAATATGTGTTTGTGTTTTTGGGAGACGGTATGGGGATCAATCAGGTGGCGTCTACCCGTTACTGGGAAGCGCAGGAAGAGGGTCAGTCCGGTGAGGAATCCATATGGAAGAAGGAGTCTTTTGACTCTTTTCCTGTGACCGGATTTATGAGCACGCATAATATGGAGCTTGGGGTGACAGACTCGGCAGCGTCCGCCACTGCAATTTTTTCAGGAAAGAAAACAAAGAACGGTTTTCTTAATTATAATCCGGAAACAGAAGAAGCCTATACGCCGTTTGCAAAAAAGCTGAAAGAAAGCGGTTACGCGGTAGGAGTAATTTCCACTACAAGCTTGGAACATGCTTCTCCGGCAGCCTTATATGCAAATGCGGAAGACCGTTATCAGTATGAGGAAATTGCGCGTCAGGGAATTGCCTGTGGGTGGTTGGATTTCTGGGCGGCAGGCGGGTTTCACGGAGAGGAAGAAATGCTTTTCCGGGAAGCAGAAGATAACGGATTTACAGTTGCGAGAACGCCGGAAGAACTGAAAAATCTGGACGGCTCTTCGCTGCCTGTGCTGGCTGCTGCAAAGAGCAGTTTTGCAGGAGCATATATGGATTATGAAATTGACCGCGCAAGAGCGGAAAAGTATGGAGCGGAAAATATCTCTTTTTCAGATTTTGTAAAACAGGCTCTTGTCTGTATGGAAAAAGAAGAGAAATTCTTTTTATTTGCGGAGGCAGGAAAAATCGACACAGCCTGCAGCGAGGGGGATATGATTTCTTCCATGTATGAAGTAAAGGCATTAGATGACGCAGTGGCAGAGGCAATAAAGTTTTATGAAAAGCATCCGGAAGAAACCTTAATCGTCGTTCTCGCAGACCACGAGACGGGAAGTATGAGAATACGGACAGATATGGACTGCAGCCAGATTTCCGGACAGGTGGCTTCTTATGCAAGATTTGAGCTCATTATGCAGGAGTTATACGAAAAAAAGGCTCCTTTTTCAGAGGCAATGGAGAATGCAGAACACTATTTTGGAATAGTGGAGAATCAGTTGGAAGAAGAGGAAAAAGAAGAACTGAAAAAAGCATATACGGAAGGGGCAGAAGCTTTTACAGGAGAACTTTGTAAAATGAAGGCAGACAAGGCGAAAATCCAGTTGGTATCCGACTCTCACAGCGGACAGCCGGTTCCGGTATATGCTATTGGAAAAGGGGCGGAGATATTTTCCGGCGTGTACGATAATACGGAAATATATGAGAAATTAAATACAATTATGGATTTTCAGGAGTAACTATTATTTCAGACAGTACCAGGCGAATCTTATGCCTGGTACTGAATTTTTTTACGGATTTTTAAATCCGCTAACTCTTGTCAACAGAGGGGATTTATCGTAATATTAAAAGAGAACTTATACGGGAAAGGAATGACAGAATTCATGACAATACAGGAACTTCTGGAGGCAGTGCGCGATGGAAATGTAACTGTAAAAGAGGCGGAAACTTTATTAAAAAAAGAAAGCTATGAAGAGCTGGGATATGCAAAGCTTGATACCGGAAGAAAGAACCGCACCGGTTTTGCGGAAGTTGTTTACTGCAGCGGAAAGGCAGACCAGCATCTTTTGAATATATACGAACGTTTATATAAAGAATACGGAGAAGCCTTTGGTACGAGGGCGTCAGAAAAACAGTATGCTCTTGTAAAAGAGCGTTTTCCGGAGGCGGAATATGATCCGGTGTCCCGGATTTTAAAAATCAGGGGAAAGGAAAAAGAAAAAATCGGAAAAATCGTGGTATGCACAGCGGGAACAGCAGATATTCCCGTTGCAGAGGAAGCGGCGCAGACAGCAGAATATTTCGGGACAGAGGTGGAGCGGATCTATGATATAGGAGTCAGCGGAATGCACCGACTGTTTTCAAAACTGGAAATCATACAGAAGGCAAACTGCGTTGTGGCAGTGGCAGGAATGGAGGGGGCGCTTGCAAGCGTACTGGGAGGGCTTGTGAGCAGACCTGTGATCGCAGTTCCCACTTCAGTGGGATACGGCGCAAATTTCGGGGGAATGTCCGCACTTCTTACAATGATCAATTCATGTGCTAACGGGGTGGCAGTTGTAAACATAGATAATGGTTACGGAGCCGGTTATCTTGCGACGCAGATAAACCGTCTTGCAGCAGGGAAAGGAGAGGAAGCATAGTGGGAAATACATTATATCTGGAATGTTATTCCGGAATCAGCGGGGATATGACAGTTGCGGCGCTCCTTGATCTTGGTGCAGACAGGGAGGTTCTTGAAAATGCTTTGAAAAGCCTTCCGCTTACAGGATACAGAACAGAAATTAAAAAAGTAAAAAAATCAGGGATTGAGGCGTGTGATTTTCATGTGATCCTTGATAAAGAATATGAAAATCACGATCATGATATGGAGTACCTTCATGGACACGGTCATTTTGAAATGAATTCACATGGACAGGAGCATATTCATGAAGAGAGCGGCGGAAGGGAACACACGCATCACCATGTTCACAGAGGATTAAAGGAAATTAAAGAGATTATATACGCGGGGAAGCTTACAGAAAATGCAGAGCGTCTTGCAATAAAAATCTTTTCCATACTTGCAGAGGCAGAGGCGGCAGCTCATAACGTTCCGGCAGAAGAAGTGCATTTCCACGAGGTAGGGGCAGTAGACTCGATTGTGGATATTGTGGCGGCAGCCGTGTGTATCGACAATCTGAATGTGGCAGAGGTGATCGTACCGGAGCTTTGGGAGGGACGTGGAACAGTCCGCTGTCAGCACGGGATCCTTCCGATCCCTGTTCCTGCCGTCTTAAATCTGGCGTCTCAAAACGGGCTGAAAATAAAAATCACAGATGTGCAGGGCGAACTGGTAACGCCTACAGGAGCAGCTATTGCAGCCACTGTTCGGACAAAGGAGAGGCTTCCGGAGCGTTTTTCCGTTATAAAAACGGGAATCGGCGCAGGAAAAAGAGAGTATGACTGTCCGGGGATTCTCAGGGCAATGCTTATTAAAGAGGAAGAGAAAGGAAAGAAAGATACCATCTGTAAGCTGGAGGCAAATATTGACGACTGCACAGGAGAAGCCCTTGGATATGCCATGAAGCTTCTTATGGAAGCAGGGGCAAGAGATGTGTATTATGTGCCTGCTTTTATGAAAAAGAATCGTCCTGCATGGATTTTAAATGTTCTCTGTAAGGAAGAGGTCAGGGAGGATCTGGAACAGATTATTTTCAGGGAAACAACTACTATCGGAATCCGAAGAACAGCGATGAAAAGAACGATCCTTGAGCGGGAAATAAGAGAAATAGATACAAGCATGGGGAAGGTTCTTATGAAGGTATGCAAGGACGGGGAAAAGACATATTTTTATCCGGAATATGAAAGTCTTGCAGAGCTTTGTAAAAAAACAGGGCTTTCTTACCGGGAAGCCTTTGAGATAGCTGTAAATGAAGCGAAGAAAGAAGTATGAAAGAGGAGAGATAAATGCAAACCAAAGAAAATCAGAAGAAAACAAAAGGGGGAGATCTTGCGGTCTGTCCTCATGCGAAGAAGTGCGGAGGCTGTCAGTATCAGGGCATTTCCTATGAAGAGCAGTTAAAGAAGAAACAGAAGCAGGAAGAAAAGCTTCTTGGAAGATTCGGAAAAGTAAAGCTGATAAAGGGTATGGAAAATCCGTATCATTACAGAAATAAGGTTCATGCAGTTTTTGACAGGGACAGAAAAGGAAATATTATTTCCGGAACATATGAGGCAAAATCCCACAGAGTAGTTCCTATTGAAAGCTGTATGATAGAAGATGAAAAAAGTCAGGAAATTATCCGCACCATACGGGGAATGCTGAAATCCTTTAAAATAAAAACATACGATGAAGATACGGGGTATGGACTTCTCCGTCATGTACTGGTGAGAAGAGGCTTTGAGACAAACGAGATCATGGTGGTTCTCGTAGTAAGCTCTCCTGTTTTTCCGTCAAAAAATAATTTCGTCAAGGCTTTGCGAAAAGAACACCCTGAGATTTCCACAGTCGTTTTAAATATTAATGACAAAAGGACGAGTATGGTACTGGGAGAAAGAGAAATCGTAATTTACGGAAAAGGTTTTATCCGGGACAGATTATGCGGCTGTTCCTTCCGGATTTCCCCGAAATCCTTTTATCAGGTAAATCCTGTGCAGACGGAGATCCTTTATAAAGAGGCGGTGCGACTTGCAGGGCTTACAGGAAAAGAGAGGGTGATCGACGCCTACTGCGGAATCGGAACCATTGGAATGGTTGCGTCAAAGCAGGCAAAAGAGGTGATTGGAATTGAGCTGAATAAGGACGCAGTCCGTGATGCCAGAATCAATGCAAGGGAAAATAAAATCACTAATATCTCTTTCTATGAAAATGATGCAGGCGTATTTATGGAATCTATGGCAGCGCAGGGAGAGACAGCGGACGTTGTATTTATGGATCCGCCCCGTGCAGGAAGCGATGAAAAATTTCTTTCCTCTGTCGTGACACTGGATCCGAAGCGTATTGTATATATTTCCTGCAATCCGGAGACTCTTGCCAGAGATTTAAAATATCTTGTAAAGAAAGGATATAAGGTAAGGGAAATACAGCCTGTTGATATGTTTGGATTTACGGAACACTGTGAAACAGTTTGTCTTTTACAAAAATAAGGATTGAAATACAAATGAAGAAACGAAAAACTGCACAAAGTCTTGGAAAAAGGATTTTATTAATAACAGGCATCTCTGTTATGCTGCTCCTGGTAATATCCGCTGTGTTCAATTTGAGTTTCTATAAAATACATAATCTGCTTCTGGAAAAAGACATGGAACAGGTGGAATTTACTTCTAATTACGTTATAAAACTCGTCTACACAGAAATTGAAAAGTTTATATCTGCTTTTGAGGTAAGTCAGAATCGAATCCTTGATTATAAGGAGGGGGAGATCAGAGAACTGACAGAAGAACTTGAGGAAATCAAAGAAGAGATGCAGTTTGAAAAAGTAGGGGTAGTAGATTTAAAGGGAAACAGCATAGACGATACCGGGAAAACTGAGAGCATTCAAAATCCTGAGTTTATGGAGGAAATAAAAAATAATCGCAGATATATATCAAATGTAGTTGCGATTTCTGACGCGCTTTTTATGGCGGTTCCCATTGTACAGGAAAATGAAGTGAAAGGCGCAGTCTGGGGATATTGCTTTGTCTCTATGCTTGCGGAAGAAATTGAATTATCAAAAGATTCGCATCTCTATTTTCAGATCGTTGACGATACGGGAACTTATATCAGCAATTCCAATAACATTCATGCGTTTGCCAGAAGTATGAATTTATGGGACGAATTGAAAAAATATCAAATATCAGACGGCATTACAGTAGAAGATATAAAAAATGATGTGGAGCATGGGCGTTCCGGATATTTTAATTTTGTTTATAAAGGCCAGGGAAGGCACGTAGTTTATGAGCCTCTGGGAATTAAAAACTGGTATGTCTTTTCTATGATGGTGGAGGAATATCTTGGTGATTATATAAAGGAAATCGAGAAGACATTTTCCGGGCTTCTTATCATCGTTCTGGGAGCTGTGACGCTTGTGACAGGGCTTCTTGGATTTTTTATATATAAAACCATGCGCCTGATCAAGGGACAAAATGAGCAGCTTCTGGCAAAGAACAGGCTTCTGTTTATGGTTTTGGAGCATACAAACGATATTCCTTTCGAAATTGATCTTTTAAAAAAAGAAATCACATTTTATCGTGATAAGGATCCTGAAAAGGTAATGATCAGGAATCTGGAAGAATACGCACCGGAAAACATGATCAGGAAAGAGAAGATCATTTCTGAGGAGTATGAAACTTACCGGAAATTTTATCAAAATATTCTGTCGGGAACAGCAACAGAAAATCTTGTATTAAAAATAAAAACAGGGATACATTGGGAATACAGGAAGATACATATCGAAGTGATCAGTCAGGAGAATATGATTGGTTTTCTGGAAGACTGTACGGAACAGATTATTCAAAACCAGCGGATTAAGGAAATCAGTATTAAAGTGCAGAATGATTCGCTTACAGGCCTGTACAGCAGAGATTATTTTGTACAGGAAGCAGAAAAAATCATGCAAAAATCTTTGACAGAGAAGACGGGAAAATACTGTGCGCTGTTTTTGCTTGATCTGGATTATTTTAAAAAGGCAAATGATACTCTGGGTCATATGACGGGAGACAGGATACTGGTTGAAACAGGAAAAAAACTGAAAGCAGTTCTCAGGAAGAGCGATTTGATCGGTCGCCTGGGCGGAGATGAATTTGTTGTTTTTATTGAAAATGCAGAAGATATTTCCGCTGTTAAGAAATGTGCGGAAAAGATAAACGAAACACTGCGTGCCACTTACGGGAAAGAAAAAAAGGTTACGATCAGCGCGTCTGTCGGCGTGGCTGTCTGGACAGGAGAAAAAAATTTTGCCGAGCTTTATAAAATAGCGGATACTGCGCTGTACAGAGTAAAGGAGCGTGGAAGAGACGGATATTATATTTTATGTGGGAATACAGAGCAGTGAGAGGTGACCGACATGAATGATGTGAAAAAGCAAAAAAGATATGTATTGGGAGGAAGTATTTTCGTGCTTCTTTTGCTGGTCTGTTTTGCAGTAAACACAGTTATGTTCAACAATAAGATGAATCATATTGTGCAGCAGTATATGGCAGACAGTAATCAGCAACTGGCAGAACATATATCTTCCCTCTTAAAATCAGGAGAAGAATTTGTTGCAGATTTTGCTGATACGCTGACACGTATGCCGGAATTTCTTCTGACAGAGGAACTGTTGAAGAGAAAAGCGGACGCAATTGGATTTGAAAACATAGCAGTAGTATCTGTAAATGAAAAAAATGAAATTTCTTTTTCGCCCGAAGAGGAAGAACTGCGAGAATGGCTCGGAGACAATGAGGAAGCAGCAACAGAACCCCGTGCTTCATTTCTTGGAAAAAAACAGATTATATTTTCTGCTCCCGTGGTGAAAGAAAAAAAGACAGAAAAAATTGTCCTGGGGCTACAGAGCTACAGGGAAATTCATTCACTGATTAAACAGACCGATAACTGGAGACACGGAATACGGGTGTTAATAAACCGTACAGACGGAGAGATTCTCATGATGGAAAAAGGAGAGGATTCGTTTGTATCGGAAGAGGAAATTCCGGGAATTCTTGAAAAAGTAAGACAGAGCGGATATAAAGAGATGTCAAAATTTGGAAATCGTTTTATTTCAGTTGCGCAGGTAGAGGGAACTGACTGGGTACAGATTTCTATGATGAGCCAAAATGTATTGAAAGGCAAAATGGGAAAGTATACAGGTACATATTTTGTTCTTATACTTGGGGAATTTCTTGTTCTGACAGCTGCATTGTACGCATTTCAGAGAGATATGAAGAAAAAGGAGGTGCTTTTTCTAAAGGATTCTCTGACAGGCGGGTACAATCGAGAAGGATTTCTGCGAATGAGCCAGGAATGCATAGGAGAAAGCAATGATACAGATTATACAGTCGTATGTCTGAATATTTGCGATTTTCGTCATATTAATGAGCTGTGGGGAGAGGACACGGGAAATAAAGCACTGAAATTCGTATGTCGGGTTCTGGAAGAAAAAGCAGGAAAAAAAGAACTGGTTTGCCGGAACAGTATGGATCATTTCTTCCTTCTTCTGCGTGAGGAAACAGAAGAAAGAGTTTCTGCGCGGGCGGCAGAAATGATCGATACTATAAATGAAAAAATCCACGAGAAGTTTTCCGGATATAATATGGAATTTTATATAGGCGCCTGCAGGCTGTCTGTAGAAGAAAATATAGAAAAAGCTATGGGAAAGGCAATTTATGCGAGCAAACAGGGAGAGGAAAGAAATGTATGCAGATTTTACGACGAAGAGGCTGCAGAGAAAATAAAAGAAGAGCAGGAAATCAATGCACTTTTCGCAGAATCCCTGGAAAATCACGATTTTAAAATTTATTTTCAGCCGAAGGTTTCCGGTGATAAGCCGTGTCAGGCGGAAGCTCTGGTGCGCTGGGTTCATAAGGAAAGAGGAGTTATTTATCCGGATCAGTTTATTCCTCTTTTCGAACATAATGGAAAAATCTGTGAGCTGGATTTATATGTTTTTGAAGAAGTGTGCAGGATAGAATCCGACTGGTTAAAGCAGGGCAAAGAGGCGATGGAGATTTCGGTCAATATTTCCAGATTCACGCTGCTGAATGCAGGAACTGAAATTTGGGAAAAATACAGATCTGTGAAAGAAAAGTACAACATTCCGGATAATCTGATAGAGATTGAACTGACAGAAAATATACTGATGGACGAAAGCCAGATTGCTTATATGCAAAAACTTCTGCAGGGATTTTGTTCCTGCGGCTTAAAAGTGGCTCTCGACGATTTCGGATTTGCCTATTCTTCCCTTTCTTTATTAAAAGCCTTTGATATAGATACGATCAAGCTGGACAGAAGATTTTTCATAGATGAAAATGAGAAGTCAAAAAAAATCGTGAAGTATATGATCCAGCTTGCCCACGGTCTGAATATGCGCGTGGTAGCAGAAGGAATCGAGGAGGACGGGCAGATAGAGGTACTGCAGGAAATTGGCTGTGACTTTATTCAGGGATATGTATATTCAAAGCCGCTCCCTCTGGAGAAATTTAATATATGGAAACAAGAATATGAGGAACAAAAAAGTCCCGGCTGAATTAACAGCCGGGATATTTTTTGAAATATGAATTATTCCTGAGGACCAGCAGAAACTAATGCTTTACCAGCTTCGTTTCCTTCGTATTTAGCGAAGTTCTTAACGAATCTTGCTGCTAAGTCTTTTGCTTTTGTCTCCCACTCGGAAGCGTCAGCGTATGTGTCGCGTGGGTCAAGAATGTTGGAGTCAACACCTGGAAGCTCTGTCGGTACTTCGAAGTTGAAGTGCGGAATCTTCTTTGTTGGTGCTTTTAAGATATCTCCGTTTAAGATTGCATCGATGATACCACGTGTATCTTTAATGGAAATACGTTTTCCTGTTCCGTTCCATCCTGTATTTACCAGGTAAGCTTTAGCGCCGCTCTTTTCCATTTTCTTAACAAGCTCTTCTGCATATTTTGTAGGATGCAGTTCCAGGAATGCCTGTCCGAAGCAAGCGGAGAATGTTGGTGTAGGTTCTGTGATTCCACGCTCTGTACCAGCAAGTTTTGCTGTAAATCCAGAAAGGAAGTAGTACTGTGTCTGCTCTGGTGTCAGAATAGATACTGGAGGCAGTACGCCGAAAGCATCTGCAGACAGGAAGATAACTTCTTTTGCTGCCGGAGCGGAAGAAACAGGGCGAACGATATTCTCGATGTGGTTGATCGGGTAAGAAACACGAGTGTTCTCTGTTACGCTCTTATCTGTAAAGTCGATTTTTCCTTCAGAATCAAGAGTTACGTTCTCGAGAAGGGCATTGCGTTTGATTGCATTGTAGATGTCTGGCTCAGACTCTTTGTCAAGGTCGATAACTTTTGCATAGCATCCGCCTTCGAAGTTGAATACACCATTGTCATCCCAGCCGTGCTCGTCATCACCGATAAGAAGACGTTTCGGGTCTGTGGAAAGTGTAGTTTTTCCTGTTCCGGAAAGACCGAAGAAGATTGCTGTGTTTTCGCCGTTTAAGTCTGTGTTTGCAGAGCAGTGCATGGAAGCGATTCCTTTTAATGGAAGGTAGTAGTTCATCATAGAGAACATACCTTTCTTCATTTCTCCGCCGTACCATGTGTTTACAATAACCTGCTCGCGGCTTGTGATGTTGAACATAACTGCTGTCTCAGAGTTTAATCCTAACTCTTTGAAGTTTTCAACTTTTGCTTTAGAAGCATTGTATACGATGAAGTCAGGCTCAAAGTTCTCAAGCTCTTCTGCTGTTGGCTGAATGAACATATTTGTAACAAAGTGTGCCTGCCAAGCTACTTCCACAATAAAACGGATTGCCATACGTGTATCTTTGTTGGCACCGCAGAATGCGTCTACAACGTAAAGTTTCTTATTGGAAAGTTCTTTTAATGCGATTTCTTTTACAGTATCCCATGCTTCCTGGGATGCCGGGTGATTGTCGTTTTTGTATTCGTCAGAAGTCCACCATACAGTATCTTTGGAATTTTCGTCCATAACGATAAATTTGTCTTTAGGAGAACGGCCTGTGTAAACGCCAGTCTTAACGTTAACAGCGCCCAGTTCACTTTCCTGACCTTTTTCAAAACCTTCAAGTTCCGGTTTTGTTTCTTCAGCGAATAATAATTCATAAGAAGGGTTGTGAACGATTTCAGTTGTTCCTGTGATGCCATACTTGGTTAAATTCATTTCTGCCATCTTACATGTACCTCTTTTCTTTTTAATTAAGATAAGCACACCTGGAAAAAGCAGGTGCTTCTATCCGTTCTGAAAGAAGTGAAAGTACCACTTCCAATCTATATTATACATATTTGATACAAGAAATCAACAAAAAAAATTCTGTTTTTTCAAAATCGTTTAAAATTTAACAACTCTGAAAAAAATCTGATTGACAATGGGAAAAAAGCCACTGATACTGATTGTGTGTGCCGCTCTTCGAAAGCTTTGTCCTGCGAAACTGGAAGGGCGAGAAAGAGGAAATTTAATTTCTGTGCTCACGTCAGATATTGAGCTGAATGAAGGAATGATTTTGAAAGCATTAGAGGGATCCCGAAAAGATAAGACAATTGTTCTTGTCTTTCACAGAGAATCAACAATGAATCTCGCTGATGTAATATATGAAATGGAAAATGGAAGAATTTCGTGAGAATTACCCTGGTAAGAGATTTCCAGGGTATATTTTTGGCAAATATTCATATAAAACAGATGATTTTCCGAAAAATAAATGGTATAATAAATTAATTATCAGAAGGTGGAAAAGGAAATGGAAGAGCGAAGAGAAGAATGGAAACAGAAATTAAGAGATGCAGGATTTTTGGAAGGAACTATTCATACATGCCATTTTTATAAAGAGCTTACAGAGAAAACAGCCTTTTGTCTAAATCTTAAATTCCATGAAAATTATACTGGAATTGTATATGGGATTTTTTCTACAGCAATATTCTGTAATGAAGAGGAGAAAAAGTGGCTTTATAAATGGGGCTGTGATGATGAGGATTGTAATTTGCGGTATTATCTGGAGATAAAAGAAAAGGAAGACGAGAAAAAAGCAGAAACTGCCGTATCTGCGTTATATTGGAAGTTCAGGCAGGCAGATAAAGAGGAGGTGCTGCAATTTGTAAAACAAAGAAGAAAAGAATTTTTGAACGTAATAACCGGAGTATTGAAGCCATTGGGATATAAGAAAAAGGGGAATAGCTGGTCTAAAGAAACAAAAGATAAAATAGTTGTTTATTTTTGGGCAGATAAAAATCCATACTGTGATCTTTATTATCTGATGGCAGGAGCGTATCCTTTGGGCATGGAAGATAGAGTTTTGTTAAACGGGGAAAGAATCGAAAATGTTCTGGAAGGAAAATTTGACTGGGAAAATAATGCGACGGCAAAAGAATCGTATGACTGGCAGTTGCAGTCAAAAGAACGGTTAGTAAGTATGGTAGAAACCGCACTAAAGGAATACCTTCTTCCTGTTGAAGAAAAGGGGTGGGAACAGTTAAAAGAAATGGAGCTGTGGTTTAGAGAAGATGGAAAGGAGACAGAAGAATCATGAATGCAGATCATAATGAAAACCTGACAGAAGAAGAGAAACAGAATATAAAAAAATCAAAGAAAATGTTTCTCCTTGCTATAGTTTCGGGTGTATTGGGTTTTGCCATCTTAATAGCAGCCTGTTCGGCAAAGGAAACGCCGGAATGGGATTAATGGGGCGGCATAATTTTCATGCTGCTTTGCAGCATTTGCGCGATTTGGCTGATATATAAGTCGGCGCCTGATCTGATAGGGTACGAGGCGGTAAAAGAATGGGAAAAAAATGAAAAAAGAGCGCTTTTCCAGATGTCCGGCATGAGCAGAGGCGAGATTGAAAAACGCCTTGAGAGCAGGAAATTTACAAAAATCGAGGGAGAGTATTATTGGAAGAAAAAATTTTATTTTTCGAAAGATTTTATACATTATTATGTGCGCTGCGTAACCTGCACAGATGTGGAAGAGACGATAGAAAGAGAAATTGAGTATTTTAATTCCCGGGAGCGGAAGGGAAGAAATTTATGCCTGATACTTTTTCTTTATTTAAAAGACGCAGATGAAGATGTATGGGAAACGATTAAACAGACCGGAATTTCTTACCTGGTAGACGAATCGGTTATGCCGGCTGAGACTTCCGCTACGATTGTGCCGGTAGGAGTGGATACATCTACAGGAACGGCGCGTTTTCTTGATGTGGGAAAAGGAATCCACATCTCCTTGTATGCGTACGGCTGCAAAATTATAAAAGAGCTTTCAGAAAGCAGATAAAAACAGGGGAGGAAAGCCTCCCCTGTTTATATTTCGTTTGGATAATGGACGCCCTCAGGCAGCGGATCCCATTCATTTAATCCAAGACTCTGTTTAAATTTTGCCTGTTCCAGCGTAAGAGTTACCGGATCGTCGGCGAGATATTCGATCAGCTCATCAATACCTTCCCTTGTTACATTATTTACAAGAAAAATACGCTGGCAGCCCGAATTTATCAGCCATTGTTTTACCATAGGAATGTTGGCGTAAGGAGAATCTGTTTTTGTGATAATTCCAATAATAGGACGCAGGATAAAAGCGCCCAGACAGGGACTGAAAAGATTGTACGGTTCATCTGCTGCCTGGACGATTCCCACTACGTCAGCCTCAAAAGAAAAACAGGCAAGTCCAACGCTGAAACGTTTGGATTCTGCATATTCTCCGGGAGAGTCGATGGTATCATCGTCCGTAATGGTGTACTGCGTTTTTTCGTAATGTAGCTCTTCTCCTTTTAGCGCCTGTGTTAAAGAAGTTTTGCCGGCTTCGCTTCGCCCCATTAAAAATAATTTCTTCATAATTATATTGCTCCGATTGTTTTAACTTCTGTGTATGTCACAGGTCTGAAAGCCCAGGTCGTCATGGAAATAGCGGACAACTTCTTCCACTGCAGTCTGCACCTGAGAAAGGTTTCCGGTGATAATAAGAGAACCGCAGAAACGGTCCATAAATCCAATATCCACAGAGGCACTTTTGAGCGCTACGTCAGCAGCGACCACAACAGCCTCCCAGGGAGTGAAACGGATAAGACCAAGAGATTCTCCCGTATGGTTTTCTCCTTCGTGAACACCGATATGAAGCCCCAGATTCTGATAAACAGAAGTTTGAGAAGTACTGATAATATGGGCAAGACAGACTTCTTTTCCGGGAACGCGCACACGGGTCATGCGGAGACGTTTTCCTTTCAGATGCTCATAGTCATCGTGGAACAGCTTTTCCAGCAGTTCTTCCTTTGTTATGCGGTTCATGTTTTACACTTCCTATCTCTTTGTGATGTCACAGACTACATATCCGAGAGAATCTCTGAAAAAGGTTACGATTTCTGTCAGAGCTGACATAACATCTGAAATTTCTCCGGTAATGATAAGCGTACCTGTAAAACGGTCTGCAAATCCAAGATATACATTTCCACTTTTTACTGCAATATCAGAAGCGATGACAGCAGATTCCGGCGGCGTCATATTCATAATTCCAATGGCAGAAGAGCGATAATCAAGCTGTGGGTTTAATCCAAGCTTCTGATATACAATAGGAGCCGGACTTCCCATAACGTGGGCAAAGGTAATTTCTTTCCCGGCTACTGTTTCCTGCACAATTCTGATTTGTTCTTCGTGGTTATTTGACATTTTTTAAACCCTTTCTTTCTATATACATAAGTAAATGATACTATCTGGAAGAGCGCCTGTCAAGCGGAGAAAACAGTGACTTTTTTGTTGAGGTTAAGAGTGGGGAATGGTAAAATGAAATAAGAAAAAAGCGAACAGAGCACGGAAATTTTTTATCTGGAAAGGCGTATTTATGAATACAAAAGAAAATATTTTGGACGCGTGGATTGTAGTGGAAAATCTGTCGGAGGGTTCTGTTGATCCGGGAGAGCAGGGAATGATGACTCCGGACAGAGAAACAGAAAACTGGGAAGAACATTTCAGAGAGTTTTTACAGAAGAATAAGGAAAAGGAAAAATTTTCAGATAAGGCATTTCAGAAGTCAGGGATTGTGTTGTTTCTGGGGATTTTTGATTTTGATGAAGTGATTGATATTCTGAAAAAGAAGTACAATCTTGAGGATACATACGAAGACAGAAGTAAATCGAAAAAATTTACAGCGGCTCTCTTTTTTGATAAGGATCTGCAGTTTCTGGGAAATAAATTTTTCTATACAATGTGCGGATATATCCGAAATTACGGAGATTTTCCAAAAGATATAGGAGAAGAAGAACGTAATCTGAGCGATGAAATACGAGGAAAATTTGAAAGAGAGAGAAATAAAGAAAACGGTTTTCACTGTGTTATTACGTGGATTTTAAAGAAATATAAAGCGGATTTGAGTAATTTCCGGTATAAATTTGTGAGAAATCTTGAGAAGGACGCAGTAAATCTGCACTCATTTTTTATTCGGGATCTGGAAAAGGCAAAGAAGCTTGATACAGAAAATTTAAAGAGATATTTGAAAGAGGATCCGGGGGAAAGAGTAAATCTGGACAGCAGAAAGGAGTCTTCGAATTTTTATCCGGAGATTTTTGAGGAGATCCTGCAGCCGCAAAATTATCCGGACGGGCGTTTCCCGGGAAATTCTGACTATGCTCTTGCGTTTATGCAGCAGGCTGCCACAAATATTGCAATCAACGCTCCGGAAAATATGCGCAGTGTAAATGGACCTCCGGGTACTGGAAAAACAACTCTCTTAAGGGATATTTTTGCCCATATGCTTGTGCGTCAGGCTGCGGAAATCTGCAACCGTTCCGATAAATATATACAGGGAGAACTGAATTACTGGGAAAAGGCAAAAATCGGGGTTTTGCCGGAAGCGATTGCGAGAGAAAATATTGTGGTCGCAAGCTCTAATAATGGAGCTGTTCAAAATATTGTCAGGGAGCTGCCGCAAAAGGCAGGTATCAGTGAAGAATTTCTGGAACAGATAAAAGAGGCTGATTATTTTACTTATATTTCCAACTGTGACATTGAGGAAGAAGGTATTGGAAAAGAGCGTATCCTGACATTTAAGGAAAAAGAAGATAAATGCTGGGGTGCTTTTTCAATGGAAGGAGGAGCTTCTGCAAATGTAAATAAGCTTCTTCTGGCTATTGAGGCGATGGAGAAGGAGCTGGAGACTTCATATATTCCGGATTCCAGTATCTATCAGAAATTTCTCTCCAGGTATCAGAAAGTAGAAGAAAGAAAAAGAGAACTGCAGAAATGCTGGGAAAAATCTAAAGAGCTGGTTTCCCTGAGAAAACAGTATGGACAGGAAAAGGCAGTTTTTGAACAGGAAAAAGAAGAAAAACATCGGCAGATGACTGTAGAGTTTGAAAACAGCGAGAGGGAAAAAGAGAACTGCAGGCAGGAGAAAGAAAAACTGGAGCAGAAGCTTGCGGAAACGGCTGCTGACAAGGAAGTGTTGGAAGAGAGCTTAAAGCAGGCGCAGAGGAACTACGATACCATTCGATTACAGAAGCCGGCGTTTCTCTGGATACAGAAAATTTTGAATCCCTCTGGTACAAAAGCGTATTTTGAGTCTCTTACTCATGCAAATGATACATTGACGAAGCTGGAAAAGAAAAAGACAGATCTTATAAAAGAACAGGCAGACATGGAAAAAAGTCTTATGGAATATGAGAAAAGAATTTCCAGTCTCCTGAAACGTCAGCAGGACAGCCGGGAAGCAGTCTCTCTGTGGGAGAAAAAGAGGGAAAAAGAGCTGGAAATGCAGTTGGAAAAGATACGGCAACTGGAGAGAGAAAATGAGCGTCTGGAATCACAGGGAATTGATTTTTCCCAGTCTTACGAAGAACTCCAGAAAAGTAATCCCTGGTCGGATAAGTTGCTTCGTGTAATGCAGACAGAATTATTTATAGATTCTTTAAAAGTGAAAAAGCAGTTTCTTTATGAGAACAGGAAAAATCTGACAAAGGCAAGAACAATATGGAAAAGGCAGGGGGAGTATGCGCCAAAAGAAAATGGCGCAAAAATCATTACAGAGGCATGGCAGTGGCTGAATTTTGCAGTTCCCGTGATCAGCACAACATTCGCAAGTCTGGGAAATATGTTTGCCAATATGCCGGTAAATTCTGTTTATAATCTGTTTGTTGACGAGGCGGGGCAGGCTTTGCCGCAGGCGTGTGTGGGCGCTGTGTTCCGTAGCAGAAAAATTATGGCAGTTGGAGATCCGGCGCAGATTAAGCCGGTGCTTACTCTTGATTCAAAGGTTTTACGGCTTATAGGAACGCATTATCATGTCAGCGAAAAGTATCTGTCAGAAAATACTTCTGTACAGACGCTTATGGACGATGCCGGCAAGTATGGATTTTATAAAAAGGAAGATAAATGGATTGGAATTCCACTCTGGGTACACAGACGTTCTGATTATCCCATGTTCACTATTTCCAATGAGATTTCTTATAATGGTCTGATGGTGCAGGGGAAACCTGAGGACAAGGCGCAGGGAAAGGCATTCTGGTATTCGGTAAAGGGAACTGCAAACGATAAATTCGTAAAAGAGCAGGCAGATTTTCTTGTGGATTTAATATACAAACGTCTGGAGGAAGAGGAGAGCCTGAAAGAGGAAATTTATGTTATATCTCCGTTTCGGAATGTGGCGCAGCAGATGGCAGGGGAATTAGACCGCATTCACTTTACAAAACGGGATAAAAAGGGTCCTGTCAATGTGGGAACCGTCCATACTTTTCAGGGAAAAGAAGCAAAAATCGTCTATCTGATACTGGGAGCAGACGAGTCAAGCAAAGGTGCTGCAGGCTGGGCGGTATCAGAGCCAAACATTATGAATGTTGCAGCTACACGGGCAAAGGAAGAGTTTTATATTATTGGAGATAAAGAGCTATACAATAATCTGGGAAGTGAGACTGCAAACAAGACCATTCGGATTCTGGACGAATATGCAGCAGGAAACGGTTGGCAGGAGCGCTAAAATAAAGAGGAATCAGAGGGAAACGATATGTATACATATGAAGAATTGAAGGGATTTGTGGATCACTGCAGCAGATGTGAGCTGTGCCGGACAAGAAATCATTCGGTTATGGGAAAGGGAAATCTGCACAGTCCGATTCTTTTTATTGCAGAAGCGCCGGGGAGAAATGAGGACAGAGACGGAGTTCCTTTTACAGGAAGATCGGGAGAACTGTTTGACCGGCTGTTGAGGGAAATTGAAATGAAGCGGGAGGAAATCTATCTTACGAATATTGTGAAATGCAATCCTCCCGGAAACAGAGATCCTCATCCAAATGAGCAGGAAGCCTGTATCCCCTATTTAAAATATGAAACTCTGCTTTTGCGTCCAAAGATAATAGTCTGTCTTGGAAGGCGGATCATAAGACCCGATTATCGGATCACCAGAGAGCACGGCGTTTTTCTGGAGCGGAAAAATACCTGGCTTACAGCCGTATATCACCCTTCGGCTGTTCTGCGCGATGAAACGAAGCTTCCGCAGATGCAGGAGGATTTCCGGAAAATCAGGGAGAAGCTGGAAGAGGTGAGGGGATTTGTGTAAAAATAAGTTGATATTTTTTAAGAGAATGTATATAATATTCTTATAGATAGGAAACTATCTTCGGGAGAGTTCCTGCCATATAAGTGGAAGATTTTAAACTCGGGAGAGCTCCTGCCATATAAGTGGAGGATTTTAAACTCAGGGGAGCATTTGCTCCCTTTTTTAGTTAAAGGTCAAGAGGAGAAATGAATGGAACAATTCAAATTATATAGTGTTTCAGATGAATATGTGGAGTGGCTTCGTAAAGACTTTCCAAATGTGTATTCTAATAAAATTAGCTCCAGAACACATACAAGAAAATATTTGGGAGTAGTATTACATATAGGAAAATATAATTATTACATACCGATGTCTTCGCCAAAAGATTCTGATTATCAAATAGCCGGAGCGAATAAAGTAATAAAAAAGAGTATTATACCGATTATCCGAATTGTAGTAAAAAATATATCGGGTGAGAAAGAATTAAAAGGAACATTAAGAATCAGCCATATGATACCAGTGCCAGATTCAGAACTTGAATTATATGATTTAGAAAATGAATCAGATAGCGCATATAAAGATCTTGTGCAGAATGAGATGATTTTTATTCGTAAAAACCGCGAAAAAATTATTGCAAATGCCAAGCTGATGTACAGGCAAAAGATGGTAAATGACACGACAGCAGGGTATGTGAAATCGGCATTGGATTATCAGGCGCTGGAGAGCTTGTGCGATGTATTTGAAAAAATGAAAGATTTTAAGAAACCGTTGCCTGTTTCGTCCTGATATGTTATACTCATACCAATTTGAGTGAAAGAGGTGAAAAGATGTTTAATTTTTTCTGCAGATAATATTAGAATATGTAATAGTATCGGTTTACGGTACTATTATGTCTGTTGCAGAAAAGTTAAACGCTTTCTTTGATATAATTCCCCTGTTTAAGCGGAGTATAGGTAAGGAGAATGAGCTGTGGAAATGAACTTTTCTGCAGCTCTGTTTTAATGTTATGGAAATTACTTCGTAATGTTCCATAACATTAAAACGCTTCGCGTAGAATCGCAAAGGGGGAAATGGATATGTCAGTGATTAAAGTAGAAAACCTTACATTTTCATATGATACAAGCTATGATAAGATATTTGATAACGTAAGTTTTCAGATTGATACTAACTGGAAGCTTGGATTTGTGGGAAGGAACGGACGGGGGAAAACAACGTTTTTAAACCTTCTTCTTGGAAAGTATGAGTATCAGGGACGGATTTTAAGTTCTGTACAATTTGATTATTTTCCATACGAGGTAAAAGATAAAAACTTAAAAACAGAACAAATTTTAAGAGAGGTCTGTCCTGTGGCAGAAACCTGGGAATTTATGCGGGAACTTTCGTATCTTTCTATGGAAGCGGAAGTTTTGGAAAAGCCGTTTGGTCTTCTTTCCCAGGGAGAGCAGACAAAGGCTCTGCTTGCGGCTCTTTTTCTTAATGAAGGACATTTTCTTTTAATTGACGAGCCGACCAATCATCTGGATATGGGAGCAAGGGAACTGGTTTCCGCTTATTTAAAACGAAAAAGAGGATTTATTCTTGTGTCTCATGACAGGGCGTTTCTTGATGGCTGTACAGATCATATTTTATCTTTAAATAAGACGGATATTGAGGTGCAAAGCGGAAATTTTTCTTCCTGGCTGGAAAATTTCGAGAACAGGCAGAAATTTGAAGAGGCAGAAAACGTGCGTCTTCAAAAAGATATTCGCCGCCTGGAAAAGGTGGCAGAGCGCACGTCAGGCTGGTCAGATAAAACGGAGGCTTCCAAATATGGAAATGGACCGGTGGACAGAGGATATGTGGGGCATAAGGCGGCAAAAATGATGAAGCGTTCCAAGATTATCGAAACAAGGACGCGGCGGGCGATAGAAGAAAAATCAAAGCTCCTTCAAAACAGGGAAAGCACGGAGAATCTGAAGCTCTTTCCCCTGGAATATACACAGGATACGCTTGCTTCGTTTTCGGAGGCTGTGATATATTATGATGGAAAACCGGTGTGCCGCCCGGTGTCTTTTGGCATTCAAAAGGGTGACAGAATTGTGCTTGACGGTAAAAACGGAAGCGGAAAAAGCAGTCTTTTAAAGCTTCTGGCAGGAGAGGAAAAGACGTATGCGGGAATCGTGGACAGAGGAACAAATCTCAGAATTTCCTACGTTCCGCAGGATACTTCGTGGCTTCGGGGAAGCCTCAGCGCTTTTGCCGTGAAAAATCAGATTGAGGAAAGCCTTTTGAAAGCGCTTTTACGGAAGCTGGACTTTGACAGAGTACAGTTTGAGAAAGATATGGGCGAATTTTCCAGCGGACAGAAGAAAAAGGTTCTTCTCGCAAAGAGCCTCTGTGAAAAGGCGCATTTGTATGTATGGGACGAGCCCTTAAATTTTGTGGATCTGTATTCCAGAATGCAGATAGAAGCTCTGATAAGAGAATATAAGCCGACAATGGTTTTTGTGGAGCATGATAAAGCCTTCCGGGAAGAGATTGGCACAAAACACATTTTAATAGAAAAGGAGACAAAATGAGTACAGAAGAAAAATACAGATGTCTGAATAAAGATGCCATTAAATATATTGCAATGTTTACCATGCTTTTAAACCACATTGCAACTGTTTTTATGGATCCGGAGTCTGCAGCAGGAACTATTTTTATTTATGCAGGGTATTTTACAGCTCCTGTTATGATTTATTTTCTTTTGGAAGGATATGAATATACCCGTTCCAGAAAACGCTACCTTGGCAGATTGTTTTTATTTGCAGTTATTTCTGAACTGCCGTTTTGTCTGGCGCTTACGCAGGAGGGGATTCTTGAATTTTATGGATTCAATATGCTGTTTACCTTATGCCTTTGTTTCCTGCTTATTTATATAGAGCGGGAAATGACGCATATGGCAATGCGTAATCTGCTGATTGTGACGATCTTTGCGGCAAGTACAGTTTGCGACTGGGCGATCATAGCCCCTGCGTTTACGTTGTTTTTTATTCATGGAAAGATAAATGAATCAGCAATGAAGAGGGCGTTTGTAAAGGCGGCAGCTTTCTTTGGAGCCATTAATTTCCTGGGGGGAATCGGAACCTTTCCCATATGGCAGAATCTTTTGTATGCAGTTTTGTCAATGACGGCAGTAGGGGCGGCAGGTTTTTGCATCACTGTACTTTATAATGGGAAGAGAATGGAAAAGGGGAAAAACTTTTCCAAATGGTTTTTCTATATTTTTTACCCGGCGCATCTTCTGATTTTAGGAGTAATTCGGATTGCACTTCTTTGATCTGCAAAATGAAAAAAATAGGAAGGCATATCTCTTGAAAAAGACTCTTTCATATGGTAAACTTTTAGCAAATTAAAAGGAAGAGGTGAGGCTATGAGCCTTAAAATTCCGATCGAGACATCTGCCAGACATATCCATCTGTCTCAGGAAGATTTTAAGATATTATTTGGTACAGATGCCAAAATGCACTATACAAAAGAATTAAGTCAGCCGGGACAGTATGCCTGTGAGGAGAGGCTGACTGTGACAGGACCGAGAGGGAGCTTTGAGCGTGTCATTGTCCTGGGACCCTGCCGTTCTGCCACGCAGGTGGAAATTTCTGTGACAGATGCGCGGAAGCTGGGCATTCCCGGTGTGATACGTCAGTCGGGAGATACGGCGGGGACGCCGGGCTGTATTCTTACAGGTCCCTGCGGTCAGATAGAATTGAAAGAAGGCGTGATTGTCGCGAAGAGACATATTCATATGACGCCGAGCGATGCGATCCGCTGTCATGTGTCAGACAATGAAAATGTGTTTGTGATTACAAACAGTTACGAGCGCTCTCTGATTTTTTCAGATGTTGTAGTGCGTGTCAGCCCTTCTTTTCGTCTTGCCATGCACGTAGATACAGATGAGGCAAATGCCTTTGCAAATGAAACGGACCCAAGCGGCGTGATCTTGAAGCTGTTTGGAGGAAATACTTATAATCTGCAGTCCTGGGCTGAGGAGCTACAGCAGGGAATTTATCGTTGAGCTGCGAAGAAATGCTTCAGATGATTATGAGAAAAGATAAGCCACAACCGAAGGCATGACGTTCGGCTGTGGCTGTTTTTGTATTATGGGACAGAAAACTTACAAAATTTTCGTTGTCCATTTGCTGCAGTCCCATACTTCAGATACCACATCTCTGTAGAATTCCGGCTCATGGCAGATGAGAAGGATACTGCCTTTATATTCTTTTAAAGCCTGTTTTAAAGCGTCTTTTGCGTCTGCATCAAGATGGTTTGTAGGCTCGTCAAGAAGGAGGATATTTGTCTCTTTGTTTACAAGTTTACAGAGACGTACTTTTGCCTGCTCGCCTCCGCTTAATACGCGGACCTGGCTTTCAATATGCTTTGTGGTAAGACCGCATTTTGCAAGGGCAGAGCGCACCTCATACTGGGTGTAGGAAGGAAATTCCGCCCAGATTTCATCAATGCAGGTCGTCTTGTTGTCGCCTTTTACTTCCTGCTCAAAATATCCGATCTGGAGATTTTCTCCAAGTTCGCAGGAGCCTTTTAAGGAAGGGATCAGCCCCAGAATACTTTTTAAAAGTGTTGTTTTTCCAATTCCGTTGGCACCTACAAGGGCGATTTTGTGTCCCCTTTCCATAGCGATGGAAATTGGTTTTGAGAGAGGTTCCTGATAGCCGATCACAAGGTCTTTTGTCTCAAAAATATACTTGCCGGGAGTGCGTCCTGTCTTAAAGTGAAATTCCGGCTTCGGTTTTTCTGCTGCCAGTTCGATCACGTCCATTTTGTCCAGTTTTTTCTGTCGTGACATCGCCATATTTCTTGTGGAAACGCGGGCTTTGTTTCTTGCAACGAAGTCCTTTAATTCGCTGATTTCCTGCTGCTGACGGCGGTAAGCTGCCTCAAGCTGGGCTTTTTTTACAGCATAGACTTCCTGGAAATGGTCGTAATTTCCCACGTACCGGTTCAGTTCCTGATTTTCCATATGGTAAACAAGATTGATGACCTCGTTTAAGAACGGAATGTCGTGGGAGATGAGGATAAAGGCGTTTTCATAATCAAGAAGATAGCGTTTCAGCCATGCAATATGCTCTTCATCCAGATAGTTTGTAGGCTCGTCAAGAAGGAGAATGTCCGGTTTTTCCAGAAGAAGCTTTCCGAGAAGGACTTTTGTTCTCTGACCGCCGCTTAAATCCGTAACATCACGTTCAAGACCAATGTCGAGAAGTCCGAGGGCGCGGGCAACCTCCTCCACCTTTGCGTCAATTACATAAAAATCGTGAAGAGTCAGATTGTCCTGGATGGTTCCGAGCTCCTCCATCATTTTATCCATTTCTTCCGGGGAAGCGTCTCCCAGAGCGTCGCAGATTTCGTTCATTCTTGCTTCCTGTTCAAAAAGCCAGGAAAAGGCAGATTTTAATACGTCGCGAATGGTCATTCCTTTTGTGAGAATGGTGTGCTGATCCAGGTATCCTACGCGCACGTTTTTTGCCCATTCGATTTTTCCCTCGTCGGGCATGAGATGGTTCGTTACAATATTAAAGAAGGTAGATTTTCCCTCGCCGTTTGCGCCCACAAGACCGATGTGCTCTCCTTTTAAAAGACGGAAGGAGACATCGTTAAAAATGGCGCGGTCTCCAAAGCCGTGTGTCAGGTGTTCTACATTTAAGATACTCATATGTGTTTTAATCCTCCGATGCTTCTTTTAATTGGGAAATATCCGGCTCCGCCATCAGGGAATAATTTGTGTAGTATACCACAAATCCCGGCTTGGCTCCGCCCGGTTTTTTTACGTGTTTTTTCTGAATATAGTCAATTTCTACTTTGGGGGCAGTGCGTCCCTTGGAATAGTAGGCAGCAAGACGCCCTGCTTCCTCAAAGGTACGGTCAGGAAGTTCTCCGTCCTTTGTTTTTACAACCACATGGGAGCCTGCCATTTTTTTTGCGTGGAACCACCAGTCGTTTCCTGTTGCAAACTTAAAGGTAAGCTCATCATTCTGGAAATTATTTTTCCCCACATAAATGTCAAAGCCGTCGCTTGATATGTAATGGAAGGGCTTTGATTTTGCCTGCATTTTTGCGCCTTTTTTGCTGGAGTAATGGCGCTTGATGTAGCCGTACTGGGTAAGCTCTTCTTTAATCTGGGAGAGATCACTTTCAGAGCGGGCAATGTCAAGGGCATTGGAGATGGACTCCAGATGCTCGATCTCGCTTTCCGTATCTGCAATCTGTGTGGTAAGCGCCTCCTCTGTACGTTTCAGCTTCGTGTACCTGTCAAAATATTTTTTTGAATTTTGGGCAGGGGTGAGTGTTTCGTCAAGAGGAATGGTGATTTCTTCATTTGTATAATAATTTAATGCCTGAAGAGATCTGCTTCCCTCTGGAAGGCTGTATCCATAGGTGTTGATCAGTTCTCCGTAAACCTTGTATTTATCTTTTTTTGCAGTATCTTTCATCTGTTTCTGCTGAAGGATCAGTTTTTTGCGGTTGCGTTCCAGGGCAGTCTGTACGATTTTTCGAAGATCTGCAGATTTCTGGCGGATACGGGTCAGAATGTTTTTTGACGCGTAATACGTTTCCAGCATGGAGGAAACGCTGTCAAAGGTTACTGAGTGGTATTCCGGACCATATTGCTGGAAGGGAAATACGCCGTACTCTACAGGTTCTTCTCCTCTGTAAATAATGTTTGGGGTGAAATTTCCTTCTTTTACATCTTCCATCATTCGCTGAAGGGTGTGATAAAGATGAACGCAGGAGACTTCGTTAAGGGAGAGCATGGCGTCATTTCCGTCTATGGACGCCCGGTAGCAAAGCTCTTCTGCGATAACAGGGCTTAATCCGGTAAGGGAGGAATAAAGCGCCTTTGCTGCAGAAACCGGCTTTTTGCATACATGTTCCAGAAATTCTTCCTGAGTAATAGTAAGTGGATCCCACTTATCCTGTGTTTTTGTAATAAAATACTCTCTTCCGGGAAGAACCTCTCTTACAGAGCTCATATGGGAGGAAACGTGCTTGATGCTGTCAAGGATCATGTTTTTGTCATCACAGAAAATAAGGTTGCTGTGTTTTCCCATAAGCTCAAGGATCAGCACTTTTTTGCATGGGTCGCCCAGCTCGTTTAAGTGCTCCAGGTCAAATTCCACGACACGTTCCAGTCCCGGCTGCCGGATTCCAGCAATCCTTGCGCTTCCGATATGTTTTCTTAAAAGCATACAGAAGTTTGGGGCAGTAAGAGGACTGACTTTGTTTTTTTCTGTAAAATATATAAGAGGAAGAGAGGCGCTTGCAGAGAGAAGAAGGCGTTTCTGTCCTTCCGTTCCTCTGGCTGTGATCATAAGCTCGTCTCCTTCCGGCTGTGCGATTTTATTGATACGCCCTCCGGCGAGATTATTATTTAATTCCCGGACCATTGCGGCGATGGTAATTCCGTCAAAAGCCATGATAATACTCCTTTCGCTTAAATCCCGCTGATTTGACAGGGATAAATCATTGCCCTTTAGTATAACACATGAAAAAAGGGTTTGACTAGGGTTTTAGAATGAATTATAATAAATCTGTATGTGAAGTTGCCAAGGAGACAGACGATGATTAGAAGTATGACCGGCTTTGGCCGTGCGGAAGTAATAACCAGTGAGCGGAAAATTACAGTAGAACTGAAATCCGTAAATCACAGGTATCTGGATATGAATATCAAGATGCCGAAAAAGCTGAGTTTTTTTGAAGGTGAGATCCGCAGCCTGATGAAAACTTATATACACAGGGGAAAAGTAGACGTATTTATTACTTACGAGGATTATACCCTGAACAAAGTAGTTTTAAAATATAATAAAGACCTTGCAGGAGAATATCTTGGCTACCTTAAAAGTATGGAGGAAGATTTCGGGCTGAAAAATGACGTTACCGTATCTTCTCTCTCCCGGTATCCGGAAGTGTTTACTATGGAGGAGCAGTCTGTAGATGAAGACGCTCTCTGGGGCTATCTGGAACCGCCTCTTCGTGAAGCGTGTGAACATTTTGTAGAGACAAGAAAGCGCGAGGGAGAGAATTTAAAGAAGGACCTTGAGGAAAAACTGGACGGTCTTGACAGAGAAGTGGTGCTTGTGCAGGAGCGCTCTCCTGAGGTTGTGACAGCATACAGGGAGAAGCTGGAGGCAAAGGCAAAAGAGCTTCTTTCTGACACGCAGATAGACGATTCCCGCATTGCAGCGGAAGTGGTGCTGTTTTCCGATAAAATCTGTAACGATGAGGAAACGGTGCGCCTGAGAAGCCATATCCAGGGTATGAAAAAAATGCTGGAGGAAGACGAAGGAATCGGACGGAAGCTTGATTTCATGGCGCAGGAGATGAACCGTGAGGCAAATACGATCCTGTCAAAATCAAATAATCTTACCATTTCCAACATTGCCATTGATTTAAAGACAGAAATTGAGAAGATCAGAGAACAGATCCAGAATATCGAATAAAGAGGGTAAGCACAGGTGGCAAAGCTGATAAATATAGGGTTCGGCAATGTGGTAAACTCACAGAAGATTGTAGCTGTAGTAAGCCCGGACGCCGCGCCGGTAAAGCGTATGGTACAGAGCGTAAAAGGGACGAGAGCCCTTGTTGACGCCACACAGGGAAGAAAGACAAAGGCGGTGATCGTGACATCGGACGACTATCTTGTACTTTCCGCCTTACAGCCCGAGACGATCGCCAGAAGATTTGCAGATATATATGATTATGAAGAAAGGGGAGAAGTGCATGAGTAGAGGAGTTTTAGTTGTAGTATCCGGGTTTTCCGGAGCCGGAAAAGGAACCGTTATGAAACGCCTTCTGGAAAAGTATGACAATTATGCGTTATCCATCTCAGTGACCACGAGAAAACCGCGTCCGGGAGAGGAGGACGGCAGAGAGTATTTTTTCCGCACAAAAGAAGAGTTTGAAAAATTTATAGAGGAAGATGCTCTGATCGAGTATGCGCAGTACGTGGACAATTATTACGGCACTCCCCGTTTTTATGTGGAGGAACAGCTTGCAGCAGGAAAAGACGTGATTCTGGAAATTGAGATACAGGGCGCAATGAAGGTAAAAGAGAAAAATCCCGAGGCAGTTCTTGTATTTGTAACGCCTCCTACTGTGGAAGAGCTGAAACGCCGCCTGACAGAGAGAGGAACAGAAACGCCGGAAGTCATTGCAGAGCGTCTTGCGAGAGCAAGCGAGGAGGCAGAGGGAATGCACCATTACGATTATCTGCTTCTCAATGATGTGCTGGAAGACTGTGTGGACGAGCTTCACCAGATCATTCAGAGCGAACATGCCCGTTCCTGGAGAAACAAGGAATTTATTTCCAGAATCCAGGAAGAATCCAGGCAGTTTAAATAAACAGTGGTATTTTTATTATCGAAAGGAGAACATATATGATACACCCATCTTATTCAGAGTTAATTGAGGCAATCAACACAAACACAGAGGACGATGACAACACAATGCTGATCAACAGCCGTTATTCCCTCGTTCTTGCAACAAGCAAGCGCGCCCGCCAGATCATTGCAGGTTCCGAACCTATGGTAGAAGGCGCAGCAGGCAAAAAACCGCTTTCCATTGCCATTGACGAGCTTTATAAAGGAAAGGTAAAAATCCTTGAGGATACTCACGAAGAGGAAGAAGTATCTGCAGAAGCAGCTTCTGAAAATACAGAAGAGGTGACAGCAGAGGCGGAAACTCAGGAGGCGTAAGAAAAAGAAGGCTGCTTTATGCAGCCTTTGTGTACATTAGGAGAACTTATGAAATTATTATTTGTATCATTAGGCTGTGACAAGAACCTTGTAGATTCTGAGGATATGCTTGGCGTTCTCACAAGAGCCGGGCACGAGATCGTAGATGATGAGAATGAGGCGGAGGCTATTATCATCAATACCTGCTGTTTTATCCACGATGCAAAAGAGGAGAGTGTGGAGACCATACTGGAGATGGCAGAATACAAAAAAGCGGGAACATGTAAGGTTCTGATCGTAACAGGGTGTATGGCGCAGAGATATAAACAGGAGATTATTGAAGAAATTCCGGAGGTGGACGCGGTTCTCGGCACAACTTCCTACGGAGAGATCTTAAAAGCTGTAGAGGAGGCTGTGGCAGGATGTCATTATCAGGAATATAAAGACATTGATTATCTTGTGCCGGATCAGGGAAAACGTGTGCTTACAACAGGCGGTCACTTTGCTTATTTAAAAATTGCGGAAGGCTGCGACAAGCACTGTACTTACTGTATTATTCCAAAACTTCGCGGAAAGTTTCGAAGCGTTCCAATGGAGCGCCTGATCCGTCAGGCAGAAGAACTGGCAGAGCAGGGGGTAAAAGAGCTGATCCTTGTAGCCCAGGAAACCACTCTTTACGGAAAAGATCTATATGGAGAAAAGTCTCTTCACCGTCTTTTGAAAGAACTTTGTAAGGTAAAGGGAATCCGCTGGATCCGTATTTTGTACTGTTATCCGGAGGAGATTTATGACGGATTGATCCAGACTATGAAGGAAGAGCCGAAAATCTGTCATTATCTTGATCTTCCAATCCAGCATGCAAGCGATGCGGTATTAAAGAGAATGGGAAGAAGGACAACGAGAAAAGAGCTGACAGAGAAAATTCAGAAGCTTCGAGAGGAAATCCCGGATATTGTGCTTCGCACTACTCTGATCACCGGCTTTCCGGGAGAGACGGAAGAAGACCATGAAACCTTGATGGAGTTTGTGGACGAAATGGAGTTTGACCGACTTGGAGTCTTTACTTATTCAGCAGAAGAAGATACTCCGGCAGCTTCTATGGAGGGACAGATTCCGGAGGAAGTCAAAGAAGAGAGAAGAGACGCTCTTATGGAGCTTCAGCAGGAAGTTTCCTACGATAAGGGAACGGAGCGTATCGGTCAGGAGCTTCTTGTGATGATAGAGGGAAAAGTTTCCGGAGAAAGCGCCTATATTGCGAGAACTTACGGAGATGCTCCGAAAGTGGACGGATATATTTTTGTACAGACCGGAGAGCTTCTTGTGACAGGAGACTTTGCAAAAGTCCGTGTGACAGGGGCAATGGAATATGATTTGATAGGAGTGTTGGCAGATGAATACACCGAATAAATTAACGGTAGCAAGAATGATCATGGTTCCTTTTCTTGTGATTTTTATGCTTACAGGCTGGGGAGGAGAAGCGAACCGGTACATTTCTTTCGGGATTTTTGCTGCGGCAAGCATTACAGACTGGTTTGACGGCTACCTGGCAAGAAAACATAATCTTGTGACAAATTTCGGAAAATTTATGGATCCTCTTGCAGACAAGCTTCTTGTATGTTCCGCGCTGATCTGTCTGATCGAGATGAAGCGCCTGGAAGCGTGGGTTGTTATTGTGATTATTGCAAGAGAATTTATCATCAGCGGATTCCGCCTGATCGCGGCAGAAAACGGGGTGGTAATCGCGGCAAATTACTGGGGAAAATTTAAGACAGTATCTCAGATGATCATGATCATTCTTCTGATCCTCAATCTGGGCGGAATCTGGAGTGTGATAGAGGAAATCTTTGTATGGCTGTCTGTTGCCCTCACTGTGATTTCTCTTTTAACTTATATTTTACAGAACAGAAAGGTTCTGTCCATGCAGGAGTAATACCTGGCAGAAAGGAGTACCAATGATTACAGAGTTCATATCCGTAGGTACGGAAATTTTATTGGGAAACATTGTAAATACGAACAGCGCATATCTTTCAGAAAAATGTGCACTGCTTGGGCTTTCCGTATATTATCAGACAGTAGTAGGCGATAACGAAGAGCGAATGAAGGAAACGATCTGTACGGCTCTTGAGCGCTCTGATGTTGTAATCCTTACAGGAGGTCTTGGACCGACAGAGGACGATATTACAAAAGAAGTGACAGCAGAAGTGATGGGACTTCCCCTTGTGGAAGACGCCCATTCCAGAGAGCGCATAGAAGCCTATATGAAGCAGTACGAAAAAAATGATAAAAAGCGAAGGATCACTTCCAATAATTATAAGCAGGCTCTTGTTCCGGAGGGAGCCCTTGTTCTGGATAATCACAACGGAACGGCTCCGGGACTGATCATTGAGAAAAACGGCAAAACCGCGATTCTTCTTCCGGGACCTCCAAATGAGATGAAGCCCATGTTTGAGGACGAGGTGTATCCTTTCCTTCGAAAAAAACAGCCGGAAATCATTTATTCTCAGATGGTAAAAATATGCGGCATCGGAGAAAGCCAGGTGGCAGAAGAAATCCAGGATTTAATTAAGAGCCAGACGAATCCGACGATCGCTCCTTATGCAAAGACAGGAGAAGTGCATCTTCGCATTACGGCAAAGGGCGCAGATGAAAAAGAATGTAAAAAGATGATCAAGCCGGTTGTGCGGGAACTGAAAAACCGATTTGGTAAAAATATCTTTGCAACAGAGGAGAATAAAACGCTGGAAGAGGCAGTAGTCGATATGCTCAAAGACCAGGGATTAGGACTTGCTCTTGTAGAATCCTGCACAGGAGGCGCAGTAGCGTCAAGGATCGTAAATGTCCCGGGAGCATCACAGGTATTTTCTCATGGGTACGTGACTTACAGCAATAAGGCAAAGCGCAAATGTGTGGGAGTGAAAAAATCCACTCTGAAAACAGAGGGCGCTGTCTCTGCGAAATGTGCAAAGGAAATGGCAAAGGGCGGCTGCGTAGTTTCCGGCGCAGATATTTGTCTTTCTGTCACAGGTCTTGCAGGACCGGACGGCG
The DNA here is from genome assembly GCA_900547615.1 of uncultured Blautia sp. GTDB lineage: Bacteria > Bacillota > Clostridia > Lachnospirales > Lachnospiraceae > Blautia_A. Next base: position 39,612 of record URHH01000005.1, read on the forward strand.
GGACAAAGGAAACGCCTGTGGGAACCGTATTTATGGGCTGCTGCTATAATGGAAAAGTTGAGACGCGGGAATTCCATTTTACGGGAAACAGAAGAAAAATAAGAGAACAGGCAGCAGCACACGCACTTGTAATGTTAAGAGAGTGCATTATGGAAGGAATATACAGAAAAGACTGACGTACAGCCCCATGAGTTCATGGGGCTGTTGTTTTGTAGTTCTATTTTATCATCTTCATCATACTTACAATTCTGTCAATCTTCGCTGTCTCCTCAGGAGATTTTCCCATTTTCATAACTTCAAGAATAGCAGAAACTTCCTGCTGGTTAAAATGAAGCCCGCTGCTTTTTCCCTGACTGGCAGACTGCATGAGAAAGGGAAGAAGGTCGGAAGGACTCATACCGGAGCCTTTCTGTGCAAGTCCCTGGAGCATGGAGAGCTTTTCCGGGTCGATGCCGGAAAGCCTTGGATTATTTTTCAGGTCTTCGTTCATAACGCAAAATCCTCCTTTATTTCATAAGCTGTACCATTTGAAAAATTGCCATAGTATTTAAAATCTGGTCGAGCTGCTGCCGGCTTTTTCCGTAACAGAAACGGCGAATGTCATTTAAGGCATCGAGAGGGTCTGTCATATTAAGAGAAGCCGCGTGAAGCTGGCTGTCCTGTTTTCGACCGGAAAAAACGGAAATGGTATTGGAAAGCTCCTGCGCTTTGGCGTAAACAGAAAAGAACTGCTGCGCTTTTGGCGGCAGATAAGGGACGGCTGCTTTTAGAAACTGAGTGGTATCACTTCCTGTTATCTGATCAAGCGCTGTCTGAGAAAGAAAATCCTGTTCCATATAAAATCCTTTTTCCTTCATTGTATGCTGAAAAAAGAGGGAATATAACCGGGATATAAAGGAGCTTTAACTGCGGGCTCTGAAATTTCATATAATATAGAAAGAAAATAAGGGAGAAGATTATGGAAAAGAAATCAGAGAAAAAGGAAAACAGAAAAGAAGGCAAACTTGTGATAGAGGGGAATGCCTTTTATGAGCTGGACACAGAATGTCTGGAAAAACAGAAAAAACGCCGGATATTTCAGGAACAAAAGAAAAGGAGGCAGAGGAGTTAAACCTCTGCCCCGGTGGTCAGTAATGGAAATCAGCAGCCGCAGCCGTTGTTTCCGCACAGAAGAAGGAGAATAATCAGAATCCAGCAGGAATCACAGCCTCCGCTGTTTCCGCAGCCGCAGTTCCAGTTGTTTCCCCAGCCGCTATTGCCGCACAGACAGGAAAGAATGATGATCCAGAGAATACAGCTGCAGGAGTTGTTTCCGAATCCGGGGAAGTTATTTCCTCCGCCGTTGTTTCCACAGCCACAGTTATTTCCGCAGCTACAGCCGCAGTTTGTTTCGCAGCCGCAGCCACAGTTTGTTCTTTCTTCTGCACAGCCACAGTTTGTAGCAGCTAAATCACTCATATTTAAAGCCTCCAGAGTTGGTGTACACTTTATCTTATGAAGAAAAGGAAAATGTGTGACGAAAAAGGAAAAAGAAATTTCGTTGACAGGGATATGAGAGTTTAGTATAATGATTGTAACACTTTTGTAATAAATAAGATTGGAAAGGGAGAAGGAAGCGTGAACAATTCAAAAGAAAGCTGTAATTCAAAAAAGACAATCTGGAAGGTATGGTTTCGAAGTGTATTTCTGGCTGTGCTGCTTATGTTTTCTGTGCTGGCTGTGACATCTCAGCCCCGGGAAGTAAAGGCGGCGACAGAGGGCTTTAAAACAATTAACGGAAAAGGATATTACATAAAGAAAGACGGTTCCAAGCTGAAAGGCTGGAAGAACATAAACGGAAAAAAATACCTTTTTGATTTTGAAACAGGCGAGCAGGTAATTGGCTGGCAGAAAGACAAATGGGGGAAAAATATCCGGTATTTTTCCAGACAGTACGGTCCGAGAGGATATATGGCAACCGGATTCTGGGAGGACGGAAAAGGAAATGTCCGTTATTTTAATCCCAGTAACGGAATGATGACAAGGGGCTGGGCATACGACAATGGCAACCACCGCTTTTTTGACAGAGATAACGGGATTATGTACAGGGGAGTCCGCAGGGTAGATAAGTATTATTATTACTTTATGGGGCATTCCGATCCTGCAAAAGCGGGGTACCGCTGTAAAAAAGGTTTTACCCAGCTTGGAGATAAGCGGTATTATTTTAATCCAAAAGACGGACATGCCCATATCGGCTGGGGTACTATTGGAGGAAACAGATATTACTTTGACAAAAAAGGCGTCATGTATGTAAATAAGACCTTCAATATGGGAGGCAAGAAATACAGAGCGGACGAAAACGGTGTTGTAACGGAAGTAAACGGCTCCGGAGGCGGAGGCAAATACCAGTATACCGTATACGATGAGTACGGCGGCTATGTAAAAGCATACGATCCGAAAAACGGAAGATATTATTATCTTGCAAGAGAGTTTGCAACCCACCCAGGCGTGGCAAACGGGGAAAAGACAGACAGAGACCTGCTGGCAGCCATCTGTGAAGCTGAGGCAGGAGACCAGGGACTGATTGGCATGGAGGCAGTTGCCCTCTGTATCCTGAACAGAACCATAGATCCGACAAGAGAGTTTCCGTCAGATTTACGAATGGTTCTTTATGAACAGGGAGATCCGAAGCTTTATAAATATCCACAGTATTCTCCTGTAAGGGATGGGGCGCTTTTAAGACGTCTGAATGGAAGCTTCTACAACAGAACACTGGCATATCAGGCAGCAGATGAGGCGCTTGAAATTTTCAATAATTATGTGAAATATAAAAAACCGAGAACGTTAAAGGGATTCGACAGAAAAGACTTTAATTTCAAGTATTTTATGATGGAAGAAAGCTTCTGGAAGCAGCCCTTAGACTTTAAGAGGGTGGACAAGTTCCTCTATAAAGATCATATGTTTTTTGTAGATTGGGTATAAATACCGGAAAGGAAAAACTTTGAATCCAAATGTAATAGCAGTTTTGTGCGCAGCAGGCTTTGTCCTGCTGTTTGCACTTTTAATTTTTCGAGAGAACAGAAAACAGAAACGAAACATTGAGAGGAAGGTACGGCGTATTTACGGAAATGTACCGGAGCAGGAGTATGAGACGGGGGACATAGAACGGATTTCTCATTATTTCAGAAGAAGGGAAAAAGAAGGCTTTGTCATTGATGATATTACCTGGAACGACCTTGATATGGACAGAGTGTATATGCTGGTCAATCAGACGGTTTCTTCGCCGGGAGAGGACGTTCTTTACGATATGATGCGCCGTCCTGTTTTTTCAGAAGAGGAAATGAAGCGAAGAGACAGGCTTGTCGAGTTTTTTGCCACTCATGAAAAGGAGCGTGTGGAAATGCAGCTCTGTCTTTTTCGGGTGGGAAAGACAAGACTTGGTTCTCTTTCCGATACCGTTCTTGCTCTTAAAGAGGCGCCCACTATTAAAACGGGAATCCATGTGGCAATGCTGATCGTCCTTCTTTTTACCCTGTTTGTTGTCGTGCCATTTGCGCCGCTTCAGGGAATGCTTGCACTTCTTGTGCTGTGTACGGGAAATATTTCCGCCTATTATGCAGGAAAATCTCATAAAATAACAGAAATCTATATGGATTGTTTTTCCAATCTTCTGGGAATGCTGAAAACAGCAGATGAGATGAAGCACATTTCCTGGAAAGAGGTAGAGCCGCAGATGAATGCAATCCGGGAGGCTAGAAAAGTTTTTTCAAGACTTCGGAAAAAAGCGATTTTTGTGACTGGATCAGGAAAAGGTTTTGATAACTTTCTGGACGCGTTTCTCGATTATGTGAGAATGATCACACATGTGGATTTTCTGGCGTATAACTCTGTTTTGAAGGAGACGAAAGATAAGGCGGACGTGATCATGAGCCTCATTGACAATATGGGAGAGCTGGACGCGGCGATTTCTATTGCCTCGTTCCGGGAGCTTCTTCCTCTGAAGTGTAAGCCGGAATTTACGCTCTACAGAGGACAGGAAATCCAACTTTCGGTGGAGGATATGTATCATCCTCTGATCCAGGAGCCGGTGGCAAACAGCATTACGGCAAAGGGAGGTACCCTTGTGACAGGCTCTAATGCCTCCGGAAAATCCACTTTTTTAAAGAACATGGCAGTCAACACCATTCTGGCGCAGACTCTTTATACCTGTACGGCGAGCTCTTATCAGGCGCCATTTTTAAAGGTGATGACTTCGATGGCGCTTCGCGATGACATCGGAGGGGGAGACAGCTATTTTATTGTGGAGATCAAATCTCTGAAACGGATCCTTGATGAGAGCAGAAAAGAAGAGCCGCTTCTCTGCATTATTGATGAGGTGTTAAGAGGAACCAATACCATTGAACGAATTGCCGCTTCCTCAAGGATTCTCGGCAGACTGAATAAAAAATGGATTCTTCCATTTGCTGCCACGCATGATATAGAGCTTTCGTATATTCTGAAGGATATTTATACCAATTATCACTTTGAGGAAGAAATTGAGGGAAATCAGGTGATCTTCAATTATCTCCTGAAAGAGGGAATGGCAACTACTAGAAATGCCATACGTCTTCTCGATATGCTGGGATATGAAAAAGAGGTGGTTGAGGAAGCTTCTCTGGCAGCGGCAGATTTTGAGCGCACAGGCGTGTGGGGAAAAATAAAAAGCAAAAAAGGAGAATAAGATGCTTGTAAAAGTTTATACAGATGGAGCGGCAAGAGGAAATCCGGACGGACCGGGCGGATACGGAACGGTTCTTCATTATACGGATTCCAAAGGACAGCTTCACACACGGGAATTTTCCCAGGGATATAAAAAAACAACAAACAATAGAATGGAGCTGATGGCTGCCATTGTGGGTCTGGAGGCTCTGACCCGTCCGTGCGAGGTGGAACTGTACTCTGATTCCAAATATCTTGTGGACGCTTTTAACCAGCACTGGATTGATTCCTGGTTAAAAAAAGGCTGGAAAAGAGGAAAAAACGAGCCTGTAAAAAATGTGGATTTATGGAAACGCCTTCTGGAAGCGAAAGCTCCACATCATGTGACCTTTCACTGGGTAAAAGGTCATGACGGGCACCCGGAGAATGAAAGATGCGACACGCTTGCCACAACAGCAGCAGACGGGGACGATTTAATTGACGATGCCGGATTAATGGTGTGACGCTTTAAGTTGTTAAAATACAGGGGAAATTCCTTGACAAATAGAATGGGGATTTGTATACTTGCTAATAGTATAAGAAAAAGCGTGGAAGAGAACCAGTAGCATACAAAGAAGCGGACAGAGAGCAGCCGGCAGGTGAGAGGCGCAGGTGGAAGGGATGTGAATACATCTCGGAGCTTCGCACTGAAATTTTAGTAGGCTGCGACGGAATGGCACCCGTTACTGTGCTGGAGTGATAAAAACCGGAATTTCGGAAGGAGTCACTTGCGGAGGCAGAGAATGCGAGTTTTCTGCGAATTTAGGTGGTAACGCGGGACCCGGTTCTCGTCCTAAAATGGACAGGAACCGGGTACTTTTTATTTACTGGGAAAGCAGCGTATTTTGCACTGACTTTCCCAGTAAATAAAACGCTCCGCGGGATTGCACTGCGGCGGCTGGGAAGA
>URHH01000006.1 GCA_900547615.1 uncultured Blautia sp.
CCTGCCACAATACTTTCAGGATATTTTTCTTTTAAAAGAGAAACCGCTTTGTCAGCCGAGTCCTGTGAACTGGCTGTAATGATTACAGTAGCTCCTTCCTGTAAAAATTTATCTGCTGTGGCGAAACCGATGCCGCGGCTTCCTCCTGTAATAATGGCAACTTTATCTTTTAATCTCATATAGAAATCCTCCTGTGCTCTTGTTTATGTACGTATTATATCCAGATTTTTGAGAAAGTTCTGTGATGATGTCACGGTTTTGGTTTATAGAGAAAAGATTTTATAAAAAATAAAATTTGCGCTTGACATGACAAAATACAAGTGTTATAACATATATAGAACAAAGATAACAAATAAAACAAAAAGAGATATAGAGAAAGGGGACTGGACTTATGTTAAGACCGGGATTTTTTACAGGAGATGTATTTGATGACTTTTTTGATTTTCCATTTTTTGATGATAAACAGGAGAAACGACAGAATACAAACGGTCTGATGAAGACAGACATCAAAGAACTGGAAAAAGGATATGAACTGGAAATTGACCTTCCGGGATATAAAAAAGAAGAAATCCAGGCGGAACTGAAAGAAGGATATTTAACAATCCGCGCAGTGAAAACAGCAGAGCAGAAAAAAGAAGAAGGAAAATATATCCGCCGCGAGCGGTATTCAGGTTCCTGCCAGCGAAGCTTTTTTGTGGGCAAAGATGTGATGCAGGAAGATATTAAAGCTGAATTTAAAGACGGAATCCTGAGACTTCAGGTGCCGAAAAAAGAAGCAAAACCGGCAGCAGAGGAAAATAAATATATTTCCATCGAATAATATAGAAGTAAAAAACAGAGTCCCCGGGAGATTTTCCCGGGGCATTCTTAAATGCGGAGGAGGTGACAGCGGTGCAGAAAAGGGATTATTATGAAATCCTGGGAATTTCAAGAAATGCAGACGAGGGTTCCATAAAAAAAGCATACAGAAAACTGGCGAAGAAATACCACCCGGATACAAACGGAGGAAATCCGCAGGCAGAGCAGAAGTTCAAAGAGATCACAGAGGCGTATAATGTCCTCAGTGACTCTGAAAAAAGAAAACTTTACGATCAGTTCGGGCATTCTGCTTTTGACGGCAGTATGGGAAGCGGTGGCAGCGCGTATGAAAATCCGGGAGCAAATTACAGGGAGTTTCATTTTGAAGGCGGAAATGCAGACGATATTTTCAGAGATATTTTCGGGGATCTGTTCAGAGGAGGCTTTCACGAAAGCGGATTTTCAGGAAAGGGATTTGAAAACGGTTTTGGAAATGGAAGCTTTTACAGAAGGAATTACCCGGAAAAAGGTTCTGATATAGAAGCTTCTTTGAAAATCAGTTTTGACGAAGCTGCTTTTGGAGGAGAGCGGATTGTTACCTTACGGGACGAGGCAGGTCATACGCAATCTCTGAAAATCCGCATTCCGGCAGGCATTGATACGGGAAAGGCAATCCGCCTGAGAGGAAAGGGAGGAGCCGGAAGAAACGGAGGGGAAAACGGAGATCTGCTTCTCCGTGTAACGGTTCTTGGAAAACCGGGATTTACGCGAAAAGGAATGGATATTTACACAACGGTTCAGGTTCCGTTTTCGACCGCCTCATGCGGCGGCGAGATCCGGGTAAAAACCATTTCAGGAGACGTACTGTGCAAAATCCGGGAGGGAACGAAAAACGGCACGAAGATACGTCTGCGGGGAAAAGGAATTGTTTCCATGAAAAATCCTTCTGTACGCGGGGATCAGTATGTGACGGTACAGGTTCAGATGCCGCAGCATTCATCAATAAATTAAAATATGGAGAAAGGGATATTCAGGTATAAAAAACTGAGTATCCCTTTCTGTGCGTCACAGAAAGCAGTAGGCAGGAATGAAAAAATGAGATACAATGGTAATACGTTTAACAATAGATTCTTGAAGAGGAGTGGATTTATATGGAAATACCGGAAATGCTTGATATTTTAAAACAGAAAGCACAGCAGGACAGCAAATTGAGAGAAGAATTTCTGGAAACAAGAAAAGCTGCATATCCCCTGTCTGCTTTTTGTAAAAAATGCAGAGAACTTGGGTATCCTGTTTATGAGATGGAGCTGATCGGCGCCGGAGAGGGCTTTTACGCGGAAATGAAGCGCAGTACAAACGGCGGAGGGGAAAATTCTCCTGTATTGGAGGGAGAGGACGATTTTTACGAGCTGTTTTTCGCGGGATTGTGAGGGGGAGTTTCTGGTAAATGAAAATAATGGAGGTAGTCACATGACAATAGAAGAAATCCTTGCCGGGGAGTCAAAGAATATAGAGTTCAAGGTACAACGCCCGGACAAAAGCATTAAATATATGAAAACAGTCGTTGCTTTTGCTAATGGTAAGGGTGGGCAGATTGTATTCGGCATTGATGATAAAACCAGAGAAGTTGTTGGTGTTCCGGAAGATAAAGTTTTTCAGGAAATTGATGCTATTACAAATGCTATTTCGGATAGCTGCGAGCCGACGATTATTCCTGATGTTTATTTGCAGAACATAAATGATAAGCCTGTAATTGTCGCAGAAATCAGAGCTGGACGTCAGAAACCATATTATATTAAGGCAGATGGGCTGGAGAATGGTGTATATATTCGAGTTTCTGGAACAACACGCCCCGCTGACCGTGATATGTCAAGAGAGCTATATTATGAATGTGATGCTCGCTCTTTTGATTCAGTAATCCGCAGAGATGTTGAAGTGACAGATGAAGATATTAAGAATCTTTGTGAGCAAATGAAAGAGGTCGCTATTGCTAATAGCAAGTCAAATCTTCAGCGATCTTCAGTCAAAGATGTAACGAAAAATGTTTTGCTCAGCTGGGGGATTTTGAAAAAAGATGAAAATGAAAAAATCTATCCAACTAATGCATATGTGTATTTAACTGGACAAGGTGGGTTACGTTCCATGATACAGTGTGCCGTGTTTAAAGGGACGACGCGTACCGTATTTTTGGATCGGCGCAATTATGAAGGACCGTTATGGGAACAGGTAGATGAAGCGGTACAGTTTGTCCTTAGAAATATTCGTATGGGCTGTCGGCTGGAAGGCATATATCGTCAGGATATTTATGAACTGCCGCCGGATAGTATTCGTGAGTTGATTGTTAATGCAGTTATGAACTGTAGTTACATTCAGGCTTCAAATATTCAGGTGGCAATTTATGATGATCGGCTGGAAATTACCTCTCCCGGAGGATTGCTTCCGGGTGTGACGATTGATTTGATGAAAGAAGGGTTTTCAAAAATCCGAAATCGTTCTCTTGCAAATGCTTTCGTCTATATGAATCTTGTAGAAGCATGGGGAAGCGGTATTCCAAAGCTTATGCAGGCTATGCAGGAATATGGACTGCGTGAACCGGAATTTATTGATATGGAAGTAGCATTTCGTATCAATCTTTATCGAGATCAAAATGAGACTGATTACCATTTCGATATGAATGGTATTGGCAAAAATGCCGATAAAATGCCGGAAAGTGCCGATAAAGTGCCGGAAATCGCCGATAAAGTTCTGATAAACGTACAGGAAAAGAATATTTATGATTATATACAAAAGAACAATTCAATAACAACAGCACAGGCGGCGGAATGTGCAGGTGTAAAGCAGCGCAGAGCAAGAGAGATACTTAGCAAAATGGTAAAAAAAGGCTTACTGAAGAAGTGTGGTGCGTCTCGAAGTACCGTTTATTTGCTTAATACAGAAAGTGACTCGTTGTTATAAAAAGAAAAACGGCTACGGAACCCACGTTTACTGGGAGTGTAGCCGTTTTGTGTTTCCAAACTGTTAAAGATGAGACTTGCATATAAAAAATAGCATAACACGTAATTCTTTGCGGCTATCTGTAGATGTCGGCGTGATGTTCATTACTTCTAGTGATGAAATTTACATAAATATCCATATCATTTCCATATAAAAAGAAAAATTGGTGAAATATAATAGAGTAGGACAAGAATTTTCTGGTTACCATACCGGAAGAAAATGGTCTGCTCTTGTCTATAAAGAGTACCGATCGTTTAGAGGATGCAGGGAGGAACGATATGGAATGTTGGGAGAAATATAATAAATTACTTATGCCGCTTCCTTATAAAACAGGATGGACAGAACATCCGGTTCGTGTGTTGAATCCGGAACAGTGGAAAAAAACAGAAAAAAATGACATTCTGGAATATGAGACAAAAATCATCCGCGAAAATAAGGATACTGGGGAAAGACTGTTTTTGCGTTTTCAGAGAGCAGGCTGCAAGGCTTGGCTATATGAGAATGGAGAACTTTTGGGCGATCATTATGGAAGTTTTACAGAATGGCAGGAAGAGTTAAAAGCCAGTGGAGATTTGGAAAGCGAAATCAGACTTGTTCTTAAAGGAGATGAGGGAAATTTAAGTCCCTTTGAAAAAGCAGGGCTTTTTGGAGATGTTTTTTTAGTATCGCTGCCAGAGATATTTCTTAAAGATGTGAGAATTGATACGGATTATCAGGAAGGATGGAAGCTGAAGGTTGCTGTGGAAGCAGATTTTGGACGGAGAAAAGAAGCGGTTCAGCTTCGTGTTTTACTGACAGATGCGGAAAATAAAAAGCATCTGGTATATGAAGAATGGGAAATTGCACCTGAAAATGCGGAGACAGAATTGGTTTTAAATATGTCGGAGGTTCAACCGTGGAGCACAGAAAATCCAGTGCTTTACGAATTGACGCTTCAATTATTTCAGGGTAAGGAGTTTTTAGAGGAATATCAAACCAAGATAGGCTTTCGCAGGATTGAAAGAAAAGGAAATCAGATATTTTGGAATGAAGTTCCGTTAAAGTTAAGGGGAATCTGCTACAGGGAGCCTTTAGGAGAGGAGGGGCATTTTCTGGAAACAGATCTGCGTCTGTTTAAAGAGGCAGGAATTAACTATATGCGAAGCCTTTTTTATCCTTTTAGTGAGAAAGCATTAGAAATTTGTGACCGTTTGGGAATTCTGACCGAGCAGTCTGCCTCTGTTTACAAAGTGGGAAAAGGATGCAGAGCAAGTCAGGACCTCCCTGACTGCCGTAGACTATATGGGGAACAGTTTTCAGAATTACTGAAAAGCTCCAGAAACCATGTAAGTGTATTGTTGTGGAGCTTAGGAAGTGAGAGCATATGGGGAAGGAATTTTTTTCTGTGTGCACAGATGGCGGAAGCGCTTGCTCCGAAGCAGCTATTGAATTTTAGTTATCCTATGACAATTCCTAAAGAGGAAGCTATACAGATGGATGTGTGGAGTGTGCTGTATGCAGATTGGAAACAGCCACTGGATAAGATGTATGATCATATGGAAATCGGACATGCAAATGTCTGTGATAACGAAATCGGTTATGTAACCGGACATACTTACAGGGAAATTCGACCGGTGCTTCATGAAATTTACGCGCATTTGCCTTGTTATAACCGGGATCAGATTCTCCGGGACTATGGAATTCATGAATTCTGGGGAGAGAGTCTGGTACGCTTTCAGAAAAGTATGGAAAAAACAGAAGGTGCTCTTGGCGGTTCTGTAATGGCAGGATATGATGAAGACGGAAGTTTTTCCTGGTTACTGGAAGGCTGTGAATGGGGGATTTTGGATTCAGATCATAGACCAAAGCCGGAGTATTATCATTTGAAAATGGTTTTTTCAGGACAGAAACCACAGTGTCTGGAGGGAATAGCGGTGGAAGCTCAAAGGGAAAAGGAGGAAAGGCGAAGCGTCAAAAAAATCTTTGGGAAAGACTATAAAATTGCAGAGGATGACTCATTTGTGATTCGGGAAGAACAGGAGAATTATTTGTGTCTGGAAGAAAATCAGGGGATAAAAGTTTCCGTTTCGAAAAAGACGGGGCTTCTTTCTGGTGTATGGAGAAATGGAGAGAAACTAATAGAAAGCGGACCATATCTTCATACAGAAAAGCTCCTGTTAGGAAAATGGATACCCAGGGCGCCATATGTGGAAAAATCAGATCGGAATTTACATATTTGTCTGTCTGGATGCTATGAGGGAGTGTGCAGTGTGGAATTTGAGCTTTCTGTGACGGGGGAAGGCGTTTTTGATACAGCATATACAGTGACAGAGCTTTACCGTCATATGCCTCCAAGGGTAAAGGCTCAGATTGGTCTGGATCCGGGAGGATTGGATGAACTGGGAATTTCTTATATTCTTCCTTATGAGATGGATACGATTCAATGGGAGAGACATGCATTGTGGAAGGAGTACACTGAGATGAATCCCGGAAGAGGGAGAGGAAAAGCTCATAAGGGTAATAGGAGAGACTTTGAAAGTATGAAGCACCATATCTCATATACACAGGTGAGTGGAGAAGGAGAAAATGCTGTTTTTGTAAAGCCAATGGAAGAGTGCAGTATTCGCATGAAGGAAGAACCGGCGTTAGATTATGTGATTGATGATAGGGATAGCAGGATACTTTATCATGGGGACTGGATACGGACGGAAGATCCGTCAGGAAACTGGAAGAATACAGAGACTGCCAGCAGAAATGCAGGAGATTTCTTAGAGTTTTCATTTGAAGGAACAGGAATTCGTATGTATGGTCCTGTGGATCGTATCGGCGGTCTTTATCGTATCATACTGGACGGGCAGACTATAAAAAATTATGGCAGCAGTTATCCGCTTCCGGTGGATATTGACGCTGCCAGTCGAGGCTACGAAAAACGTTACAGAGTGTGCATGGCAGAGGTCCAGGGGCTGCATATGGGATGCCATACAATTCGCCTGGAGGTTTTAGGTGAACGGGCAAGAGGAGGCAATGACACCTGGGTATCTATAGATTATATAGAAGTAATAAATGGGAAAGAAAGCAGACAGATTCGTATGATATTAAATCATGGATATAATTATACACGCCTCGTACGAGGTAATTATATGAGAAATCAGGTGAAAATCGAACCTGGAAAAACACATCAGGTGAGATTGTATCTGACAGACAGGAGGAAATGGTAAAATGGGAGGAATTGGAAAGTTTGATAAAAATATTCCGCGTATTGCACCAAGACCGGAGCCGTCAGAGACATTTCGGCAGAATATCCAGTGTCTGGACGGAATATGGGAATTTTGTCACAGGAGTAAAGAGGAGGTTTGTAAAAGCGATGGACCAGCAGAAGGAAACAACTGGAATTGTATAGAAGTTCCTTCTTTTATCAGCGCCACTGCAGACAGAGCAGAAGGATTTACCGGTGTATACAGCTACAGGAGAACAATTTCTCTGCTTTTGGAATGGGAGGATACGGTAAAAATACTAAAATTTGAAGGAATTAATGGTCACGCGAAGGTTTACGTGGATGAAAAACTGACAGGAGAGCACAGAAATGGATTTCTGACCTGGACAATGGATATTACAGAAGCGTGTCGGGGAAAGAAGCAAATTACTCTTCAGGTGGATGTGGAAGAACTGACAGAACGAATCGGAACCTTTTATCATGGAGGGATTATACACAGCACCTGGTTGTATCTTTTGCCGAAAACTTATATTTCTATGCTTCATATGTCAGTTTCACTTGATGAAGAATATAAAGATGCAGTGCTGACAACAGATTATTCTGTTCAGGCATCTCTGCCAGACTGTATGGCAGAGGGAACTCTGTTAGATCCATTCGGAATGGTTGTGCCTGAAGGTGGATTTTGCAAATCGCTTTCCGGGTCTGAAATAGACGAACGGGTATCAGTAAAGATTCTTTCCCCTCTTTTGTGGGATGCAGAACACCCAAGGCTTTATACTATGTGCATTCGAATTTGCCAAGGGGGAGCAGTTCTGGAAACAGTTGAAAAAAAATTTGGCTTTCGTCAGATTGAACGTCGGGCAAATCAGGTGTTTGTAAATGGCAGGGAGGTAAAGCTTCGCGGTGTATGTCGCCACGAAGTATCAGCTCTTCATGGCAGATGCATTACTCCGGAACTGATTGAGCGTGACGTAAAGCTTTTTAAAGAGGCAAACTGCAATTATATTCGAACCTCTCATTATTCTCCGAGCGAATATTTTCTGGATGTCTGCGACAGAGAAGGAATTTATGTGGAAGATGAGCTGGGGCTGGCTTTTATAGCAAAAAATACGGATTTTACCCAGAGAGACCCTGGTGAGACAGAACGCTTTTTCTCTCATTTTCGAGAAGCAATGGCCAGGGATTACAGTCATCCATGTGTTTTAATCTGGTCTTTATGTAATGAATCCTTTGGAGGTTATAATTTTGATCAGCTTAATCGTCTGGTACATGAGACTGACCCTACACGGCTGACAAAATTCAGCTATCCAATGACTATGCAGCTGGAACATGAGCCTGTAGATGTGTGGAGTATTCATTACACAAACCAGGATGTGGATCTGTCTGAAAAGAGAGATAATGTAAGTGTGGGGGCAGCAGAGGGGAAAGACGTTCCTGTACTTCATGATGAATATGCACATATTCCATGCTATAACAGAGAAGAACACAGAAGAGATCCGAACGTACGGAACTTCTGGGGAGAAAGTATTAAACGATTTTGGGATAAAATATGGAATACAAAAGGAGCGCTTGGAGGAGCTATCTGGGCAGGAATTGATGAGACTGATGTGTACTCTGGAGGGAATACTCAGCTGGAATGGGGAATTATTGATGTATGGAGAAGAAGAAAACCTGAATTTTATCTGGTGAGAAAAGCATACTCTCCAATCGTGATACATGGAAGAGAGGCAAAGCAGACATCAGACAAACTTACGGTAATAGAAGTGGAAAACCGCTTCTGTCATACGGATCTTTCTGAAACCAGTGTCCACTGGAAGGTGGGAGAAAAAAGCGGAACAGTTTCCGGTCCGCGGATTCCGCCGCGCTGCACCGGTGTTTTGTGCCTGAAAGAGATACCTGAGGGGGAAACACTGGAACTGCTCTGGAGAGATGCATGGGGACGGTGTGTGGATGAGTATAGCTTACAGCTTAAAAACTCCGGGATACCTGAAACAAGGGAAACGGATTTAGCACGGATAAAAAAAGAGCCTCTTCTTATGGAATCGTGGAAGGTTCGAAATGAGAATCATCAGGCAGTTTTCACATGGAGGGAAGACCAGGTAATATTTGACAGGGAGACAGCAAGGATTCAGGAAGGCAGACATGCAGGAAAGCTGGTTCTGATTGGAGGTCCGGATCTGAATATGAATGGTGTACAGCTGGGCAGATGGAGAAAGGAAGAATTTCGAATTCTGGAAGGAGAAGAACCGGCTGCGGTTATGAAAGGATGGTATGGAAAAAAGGTAAAAGTGACTTTTACTATGAGGTTTATGAGAAACGGAGAAATTCTTAGTACCTATCACATTGATAAGCTGGGACTTTCCATGCCTGATCGAATGAAACTGCGTGTCAGCGTATCGCCGGGAGGATTAAATGAGATTGGTCAGTCTTTCCTCTGCGCACCGAACATGGATGCTCTGACCTGGGAGAGAAGGGGAGCGTGGACAGTTTATCCGAAAGACCATATTGGACGGAATCAGGGAACCGCCTATCGCTTCAGCAGAGGCAGCGTGTTTGGTCAGGAACCGGAAATTGCCTGGAAAGATGAGATGCAGAATTGGATTTTGAATGGAAAATACGATGTAAAGTATTTAGGGACAAATGATTTCCGGTCTCAGAAAGAAAATATTAACTGGAGTGTTTTGTGGGATTCCCAGAAAAAAAGTGGTCTGACTGTTTTTTCTGAGGGTAGTCATAGTGTAAGAGTTCAGGTGGAAGAGCCTGAGGAGGGGATGATTTCCTGTCTGGATGAGCAGATCCGCTATACAGGAGAATGGAGTTGTCAGGACGATCCGAGAGCAGGAGAGGAATACCGGGAAATGTGGGCAAAGAAGCCGGGATGTGCAGCAGAATTTTCATTTGATGGAACAGGGATTATATGGTACGGGCCTGTAGATCTTGTGTGTGGGTGTGCGCGGGTTTACGTAGATAATGTGTTAATGGATGCGAGAATTATTCAGCGGGTTGCCGGGGTGGATTTCCCTGGCTCTGCTGATGGATATGATAAAAAATTTCATTACCCCATTTATTCTGTGGAAGGATTGCCTCAGGGAAGACATACCATTCGCATAGAGGCGCTGGGAGATGGAACAGTGGATTCTCAGGATACATATATTATCTTAGAAAAGTTTCGTATTCTGAAGGATGGAAATCCTGAACCAGTACGCTTTTATATTAATAATAGATGTGCATATCCTTTTATATCCTGGGGAAACTATTGCCGACCTCCAATCATGATACAGGAAGGATATGAAAATCATGCAGTAATTCGTCTGGAAGCATATTTTCCAGAAAAGTGAAGTGAAGAAGACAAGAAATTACGCACGGCTTCGGAGAAATTTCGGAGCCGTGAGAAAAGAGAGAAGAACGATGAAAAAAAAGAATTTTATAACAGAAACGGAAATGAAAGCAGTCTATGAAGAAATGAAGACTCCTGTAAAATATGGCATGGTACTGCAGGAGGATGGAGCAGATATAGATTGTCCTAATGTGATTCGCCTTGAAGATGGAACCTGGAGAATGGTGTATGCGAGACATGTACCCGGTGCTGAACGGGAAGGCTATGAAACATGGATAGCCAGAAGCCGTGATCTGCTGCACTGGGAGCCGGAAGGAAGGATTCTTGCTCAGAGAGAATCCGGTTGGGACTGCCTTCAGGCAGATGGAGGGCTTTGTCTTTTGAATCCTCAATGGGAAGGGGCGCAGGATGTCCAAAGATTTGAAGGAAAATATTGGATGACCTATATTGGAGGAAAACTTCCGGGATATGAGCCGGACCCCTTGCACATGGGACTGGCCTGGTCATCTGATCTTCTTCCCGGAACATGGGAACGAGAGGAGAAGCCTATTTTGAGGATTGATGATCCGAATGTACGGGACTTTGAGAAAGCGACGCTTTATAAAAGTACTGTACTTTGGGACAAAGAAGAACAGCTAGGCTATCCTTTTGTAATGTATTACAATGCGAAGCAGGAGGGAATCTGGGTAGAACGTATCGGTATGGCAGTGAGCCGGGATATGCATAACTGGATTAGATATGGAGACGGAGCGATAATTGATCAGGGGGTTGAAGACCGCTGGAATATTTCCGGAGATCCGCAGATTATTCGTTTCAAAGATTTGTGGGTAATGCATTATTTTGTTGGAATAGGAAACAGTGCTTTTGATACCTTTGCCTGCTCCAGAGATTTAGTACATTGGACAAAATGGGAAGGACAGCCGCTGATCAGCCCATCGGAAAGTTACGATAAAATGTTTGCTCATAAGCCATATGTGCTGAAGCATGAAGGAATTGTTTACCATTTTTATTGTGCAGTGGGAAGTAAAGGAAGAGGAATCGCCGTTGCCTGCTCCAGAGAAATAGGAGAATAACGGAATAGGTAAAAGATATGGAAGATTTGATTTTATAGAGGAGAAGAATTGTGATACAGAAACAAATGATAGTGGAAATAGGAGAAGATAGAGCGATTTTAGAGACTTATATACTGGATACCCTTCGGGTAAATCCCAAACGGAAACGTCCGGCAGTAATTATTTGTCCTGGGGGAGGATATGAGAATTTGTCTGACAGAGAGGGGGAACCGATTGCCATACGAATGAATGCAGCTGGATTTCATGCTTTTGTGCTGAAATACAGTGTGAAGCCGGCAGTATTTCCTCAGGCTCTTTTAGAACTTGCAAAGGCAGTATGCCTGATCAGGGACCATGCAAAAGAATGGGATGTGGATTCGGAAAGGGTGATTGTCTGCGGTTTTTCTGCCGGCGGACATTTGGCTTGCAGTCTGGGAACTTTCTGGCACGAAAAATGGATTTCCAAAGCGATTGGAAGAGACAATGAGGAGTTTAGACCAAATGGATTGATTTTGGGCTATCCGGTTATAACTGCTGGAAATTTTGCACACAAAGACTCCATTTGGAATCTTTCAGGAGGAGTTAAGAAACTCTGGAAAAAGTTATCTTTAGAGGAGCAAGTGACAGAATATATGCCCCGGGTTTTTCTTTGGCATACATACGAAGATAATCTGGTTCCGGTGGAAAACAGTCTGTTGCTGGCAAATGCCTTAAAAAAACAGGGGATTTCTTTGGAAATGCATATTTATCCACATGGACCTCACGGACTGGCATTGGCAGACCGTGAGACCGGGATGGCGGATGGAACAGGTGGTGTAGAACTACACTGTCAAAATTGGCTTTCTTCAGCAACAGAATGGATCTGTCTGCAGAAAAGACAGAATTGAAATCACCTTTTTAACGAAGGGTAATTGTTTCAGGTATATCCAGCAGATGAGCGGTATGGCGAAGCCATTGGCGGGCAATCAGCCCATGTCCGTTTTCTGTTGGATGAACGCCGTCCCAAGACCAGTAGGAAGGCTCCCGAATCTGGCAGGCAGTGTCAAAAATTTCCTGAAGTGGTACAAAAACGGCGTCATAATCTTCGGCAATTCTACGGGTTTCTTCCTGGAAACCATGAATACATTTGTTCCAGATGGAAAACTCAGGGTCCAATCGGGGATTATCTAATACAAAGGGTTCGCAGATAACAAGCCGGATGTTTGGAAGAGTTTCCAGAATTTCGGACAGCATAAGCCGATAAATCTGCGCATATTTCTTAGGGCTGTTTGGATGATAATTATGACTTCGATCGGGTCCATCATTGATTCCAAGAAGAAAACTTGCAATGTCCGGCTTAAAACGCAGAAAATCCATATCCAGACGGGAATAAACATCGATTGCCCGGTTGCCGGAAACTCCCCGGTTTGTGAAGCGGAAGTGCTTTTCGGGATAGAGACTGCCCAGCAGTGCATTGATTACATAAACAAAGCTGTGTCCAATCTGATGATTTAAGTCCCATTCTTTATCAGGATCTTTATATCGGTTTCCATCTGTGATGCTGTCTCCGGTAAAAAGTAAATGTATTTCTTTTTTATTCATAGATTCTCGTAGCCTCCTTAAATAATGCATGAATGTTTGCAGGTGGTACATCAGGCATGATTGCCTCATGACTGGGAGAAATAATCAGCCCGGTGGGAAACAGGGTGCGCAGCTCTTCAACTTTTTCCTGTACCTGTTTCGGTGAGCCGTGGACCAAAAGCTCCTGGGTATCCACGCCGCCACAGAAGGCTACCTTTCCACTGAATTTTTCCTTTAGATTTTGGGCATCCATACCCGCTGCAAGAGCTTGAATAGGATGTATGGCATCTACGCCTGACTCAATGAGGTCAGGAATCACATCTACAATGGAGCCGCAGGAATGATAGATTACCTTCAACCCGTAACTATGCGCCTGCTCAACCAGCTTTTTGCAGCCGGGGATTATAAAGCGTCTTATCATATCCGGAGATATTATAAGTCCTCGCTGGCTGCCCATGTCGTTTCCAATAAGCACAGCGTTTAAGCGTCCTTTTGTTGCTTCGTAAAAAATTTCATTGGCCTTCAGATAAAATTCCAGAATCTTTTTATCTACTGCTTCATAAATCTCTGGGTTCGCAATCATATTCATAAGAGCAGTTTCCATTCCAAAGGAGGCACAGGTATCCTGGAAATGGGCAGACCATGACATGCCAATAACTGCTTTGTCTTTGGGGGCCATATCTACACGGCGGCGGCATTCAGCCGGATCTATATATTTTTCCGGATCGGGCCACTGGAAGAAGCTCAGATCCTCTAAATCTTCAGCGTCTTTAAAGCAGCCATCAGCGGTCAGAGTACGGACCTCTGCATCTACATTTCCATCCATATACCAATCAAAAGCTGCAAAGATTGCACTGGCATTTGGTGATTGATAGGGAACATCCACAGCGTAAAAATCATCTCCGATAGCCAATTTAAGTTCGTGGAGATTTTTGACTTTATAATAATCAAAAAGTGCCGCCTGGGAATGAATATCCGGCATACCCAGCCATGCGGCTGGGCGATCCGTTTTTTCCCGATTGATAGTCGCATAAAAGCGTTCGATACTGTTCATAATATTTTCCTCACTTTTATATTTTACTGGAGTGTCAGTTTTAGGACGTATGCATGGCTGCAGGGACGTTCTTTGGGAGCAGAAACGAAAAGAGCCTCTCCCACTTGTGTAAAAGAAAGAGCTTCTGAATATCCAAGAAGAGATATGCTTTTGATATTTTCTGTTCCGGATTTTAAAGTTCTGATTTTCCATTCACCGTTTTGAGGCCAGCCCATAGCGATGACATACAAAAATCCATCTCGAGTGGTAAAGCGGAAATCATTTTCGGTAAGCGCTTGCTGTTCTACAGCAGCCTCTTCTCCTGTGGCAAGCTGTTTCTGTATCTTTTCTATATCATAATTAATGTCTTTTACATAAGTAGGTCCTTCCATAGCTGATTTATAAGGACGACTTCCATAAATTGCTTCTCCGTTTAATTTGAGCCAATCGCCGATGTCATACAGTTTTTGAACAGCATCTGGATGAAAAGAGCCGTCTGCATAAGGACCGACATTTAGAAGAAGATTTCCATTTTTGGATACAATGTCACAAAGCTGATGAATAACAGAAGTTGCGGTTCTGTATGCCGGATTTTGTACCATACACCAGGTGATATTATCCTCCAGCCGGTCATCGCACTGCCAGACAAAAGGTTTGGGTTCAGAAAAACATCCTCGTTCTAAATCCAGTACGCCGATTCCCTCTGGAAAATCCTCCTGTTTATATGTAATCACTCCCTGGTTATCAGAGCAGTGACGATAATAATGCTCAGCCATACGATAACGGTCTTCTTCACGAATCAGGAAACTTCTGCTGTCAAAGTAGAGAGCATCAGGAGAATATTTTTCCACTACTTCAGCAACCTTTTCACGCCAGGTACGACAAAAGGTTTCATCGGGAAGGCGGTAAGGTTCATATCGGTTTGTCTCTAAAGGCAGGGCAGGACCATAAAATTTTTCGTTTTTGGGATCATATACATCCGCATCGGGATCAGTAGACATGAACCATCCCCACAGCCATTGGTGATGGAAGGTGGCAAGTGTCTTGATTCCACGTTTGCGGAGTGCATGAAAACATTCGCCAACAACGTCTCTGTGAGGACCATAATTGACGCTGTTTACTGGATTTACCTTGCTGTTCCAAAGAGAAAAATTATCGGCATGTTCTGATACAGGACCTGCATATTTTGCACCGGAGCGAAGAATCAAATCCGCCCAGAAATCCGGATCGAAATTTTTACCTGTCATCATAGGATAAAAATCTTTATAACCGAAGTTTTTGAGATTTCCGTAGGTTTTTTCATGGTAAAGATTATGCGGCATTCCTTTGGCATACATATGGCGGGAATACCATTCGTCCTTAAAAGCAGGGACGCTGTAAGGTCCCCAATGAATAAATATTCCAAATTTTGCATCTGCAAACCATTCAGGGGGCTGATGCATTACAGTGTTCCAGTTGATACTTGTTGTGGTTGTTTGCATAAGTTCATTCCTTCCTATTCTAATTTTAAGCCCGGTGACTATTTTATGAATTTCTCTATATCTGCCTGGAAAAAGGACAGGGGAGGAAGATAAGTAATTTCATCTACAGGAGGAATCATAGTAGGATTTGCCTCCCAGCAGAAGGAAAGCTTAGCTCCCTTGCCAATCGGTCTTTCTAAAATCAGCAGGAGTGTATTTTTGTCCTGTCTGGTACTGTGGAGTTCTGCAATGGGAACAGAACCATTTTCATCTTCCAGAAAGAAACCGCTGTCTTTTCCAGAACCGGAGTAAAGAATAAAACCAAGAGACATATGGGAAAACACAAGCCGCAGAGAAGTCGTGCTTTCCTTTTTTATGGAAAGAAGTTCCGGTGCTGAAAATTCTGGTGTTCCTAAGATCACATGGGCACAGAGCTTTGCCATACGCTCACCCAGCATTACATTAGAGTGGGCACTGTTATGGATTCCATCGGAAAGAGAACAGGTGACAGTGGGAAGAATATATACTTCCGATAATTCTCTGGCAGCCTTTCTCTGAGCTTCACGAATCTGTCCCCAACATTCATCGTGAAGCCCCCCAATCTGGCGATTAAGCTGGAAGGTAAAGAATGGAATCTTGTATCCAAGTTCTCTTCGCACTGCTTCTACAAGAGTTCTGAACCTTTCCAGATAAGCAGGAGCATTTTCAGGATCCGTATCGGAACATCCCTGATACCAGAGAATCCCTGCATATTTACCTTTTGTAAGCTGGATTTTTTCTATAAGATTCTGGTATAAATCTCCGCTTGTCGGCATCCAACGGGAAAGCGGAGATCCGCCCAGGGAAGTCTGGATAAAACCAACTGGACGTCCAGAGAGCTTTTGAAAAGTTTTTCCAAAGGAAAGGTAGGGAGATACGCCGGGAATTCCCATTTCTTCATTGGGAAGAGATCCTGCATCTGTACTTTCATTCATGGGGTGGCAGGCAAGATCCCAACAGCTTCTGTTGCGGAACAGATGCACAAGAAGATCTGGAGGATCGAATGCATAGTCCCGGCTGTAACCGGAAGAATTAGACTGTCCGGCAATGATGAAAAGATCCCCAACACCCAGATGGAGTACACAGTCTCCGCGATATAGCCAGGTAAGTTCAGGGACGGTACTTTTGGTTTCCAAGCTGGTCTCAATGCGGTAAAGTCCTCCTGCTGGAATCAAAAGTGTATGAGAAAATACACCAGAGAAATCAGGCTGAGTGTCATGTTCCATTTGAGTCCATGGAATCACGCAGGTATTATCATCCTCCCGCATAACCCGGACAACAGGCTGAACCTGTTCCACACCTACTTCAATTGCAGCAGGGTGTACCTGGTAGGTCCCTTTTAAGATGACTGAAGCAAAATCGTCTGTCTGCTGAAGGATTTCCCAGTCGGCAGGCCGTTCTGTAAGTGTAATGCCATGCATAATTGCCCTCCTTGTATATTAAAATATGAGAAATAACAGAATATGGGAGGGAAGGCATATCCTATGCCCCCTCTTGTAAGAATTGTACTTGAAAATAAAAAGAAAAAACATGGAGAAAACTATAAGACTATATGTAGATTTTACGGTATTTGTATTTTGCAGAAGATTGTTCAAAAGCGATGACTTAGAAAGTAGCTTATGAATCGCTGGTTTTGTACGTGAATATATTCATCCAGTCCCTGAATACGAAGCTTATCAAGAGTCTCTTCCCACATTTTAAGAGGGGGCTCTGTACCGATAATACATCGAACAAAAGATTGAAAAGCAGTACTGTCAAAAGAGGCATTTTCTTTGGGAAAAGTCAGAAAACTATAAGGGCGTGACACCTGAACTGTATTCTCACGGCAAAACTTTAATGATTTCTCAACGAGATGCATGCAGTCTTTTCCATAAAGAAAATTCATATAAGGAGTATCTGAAAAATAGGAAGAATCCCAGCCTCGATATACAATATTAGACCAGAGTTCAATAGAATGGTATTTTTTCTGTAAGGCCGTTACATGACTGGAGTCAGCGTCTGTAATGAGGGAAACAGGGCAACCATCTGAAGAAATTCGGTAATCTACTCCTTCGATTCCCTGACTACATAAAGCAATTCCTTCATCAGAAAGAAGATAGTCAAGAATCTTTAGGATAATATGCAGTTCTTCTTTGGTAACAGAGACGTTGATATAAGTTTCTGCCCAGTAACTGTTGCTGGAATTACTGTATCGAATTCCATCAGATGCAGGGAAAACAGGGAGTATGTCTACGCACTCAGAAAAGGGCTTGGTATTTTTTGCGTCCCATTCTTCTTTTAGTTCTGCAAGAGCCAGAGCGGAAGATTTGTATTCTAAAGCGCCTAAACGTCCTGATGCAAAATCATCCAATACAGAGGAAGGATTTTTGACATAAAAATCAGGGTCTAAGCCTCCGCACTCATAAAGCTGGCGATAGATTGCGACGACATCACGGAACTCATCTGTATTCCAGGCCGGGCAGAATGTTCCATCCGGTTCTTCCAACCAGGAATAAACATTGCATTTGGGTGCAATACCAAGCATGACCCATTTTCCAAGAGCTGCAAGATTATTTACATTGTAGCCAGCAGTATCATCTTTTCCGTTTCCGTCTGGATCCATAGAGGCAAACGCGGCAGTCATCTGGATAAATTCCTGGACGTTTTGGGGATCGTCAATGCCCAGGCTATCCATCCAGTCTCTTCGAACAATCATGGCGGCATCAGAACTGGAAAGACTAGTTTCTGTAAAAGTAGGGTGAGGTATAGCATAAAAGCAGCCGTCCTTTTGACGCAGCTCTGGAAATTGAGATAAAAGCTTTTCCAGGTTGGGGTAGGCTGAGAGATCCTTTGGTAAAGCCTGAATCATCTTGTCTGCAACCATCTGTTTAAACATAGCAGTATCCTCTGAATTGTTGGAGGAAAGCAGAACTGTGGTGAAAACATCAGGAAGTTCTCCTGTAGATGACAGAATCTGATATTGCTGCTTGTAATTGCTCCAGTTAAAGGACTGGGCGTTGGCAAGAAAACCGAATTTTTCTTCCAGATACTGAGTGATTCCATCTGATCCTGCGGAGTTCTGCATTTGGTCGATATCCCAGTAACCGAAACTGATTTCGGGAATTTTATTTTCTTTTTTATCTCCAGCAGATTGTTTTGAATGTGCATAACCTATAACAAGAACTGTACAAAGGCATAAAAGTGCTGTTATTCCTATAAGTTTCTGAGGCTTCATAAATAGATTTCCTTTCCTCGTCAAATCGTAAAATAAGAATTTATATCAGACTATTAGAGTGGGGAGCGTTTTCCTGGCGGAAGGTGCTGCGGTAGGAAGTCGGTGTATAACCAGTAAAACGCTTGAACACTTTTGCAAAATAAAAATAGTCTTTATATCCTACCTGGCTTGCAATCATGAAAATCTGCATATTTGTATGCAGAAGAAGCTTTGAAGCATGATAAATACGTGTATTCGTTAAATAACTGCTGAAAGTATTTCCAACTTCCTCCTTAAAAAGCTGGCTGGCATAATTAGGAGTAATGCAGGTAAGATCCGCGAGCAGCTGGATGGAAATGTCTTCCGTATAATATTCCGAGATGTAATCTAACATGGATTGTATCAGCTTATTTTCTGTTTTCAGATGCTCAGGAGGAAGGAAATCTTCTGGAATTCCAGGAAGTTTTTCTTCCTCCTGGCAGGCATCGCTATCAGAAACGGAAAGACTGGAGTTATGATTTTCCAGAATGCGATAAGCTTTTTGCATGGAATCCATCAGTTCATTTCTGGAAAATGGTTTCAGGCAGTAGCTTACAGCATTGTTAAATAGTGCTTTTTGGGCGTAAGCAAATTCTGCGTGGCCGCTGATAACAATGAATAATGTAGGAAGATTTTGCTGCTTTGCAGACTGGAGAAGCTCCAGCCCATTCATTCCAGGCAGCTGAACATCAATAAAGGCCAAATCCGGCTTGTGCTCCTGGATGTAGGAAAAAGCAGAAAAGCCATCATAAAATTCTCCCACAATTTCAAAATATTCCTGGTCTTCAATAATGGCGATCAGACTTTTAATCACCCATTGTTCATCGTCTATAATAATTGCCTGGTACATACGTAGTTCTCCTTTTCTGATGTGTAAAATTTCCAGTTGCTGCATTAATCCTTAGTCCGGTAAGGAATTCGAAGTTGTATATTTGTACCAATACCTTCTTCAGAATCCAAAAGAAGATGATATTCATTTCCAAAAGAAAGAACCATGCGACTGTTGACGTTTAAAAGACCAATGCTGTCATGATGCTGTATATCCATAGTATTATAGGAATCCATAATCGTATCAGAAGAATGAACAGGTTTTTGCAGCATTTTTTGCAGCTGCGCCAGCTTTTCGGGCTTCATTCCAACTCCGGTATCATAAATCCAAATTGCCAGATACCCTTTTTCCGGATTACGTCCGGCTCCGATTAGAAGAGTTCCGGGTTTGAGGCTTGGCTCAAGACCATGTACAATAGCATTTTCTACGAGGGGCTGTATCACCATTTTGGGAATCAGACATTTATGAAATTCTTCAGGAAGTTCATAGGTTACTGTGAAACGATTTCCAAATCGATATGTTTGAATTTTTATATAGGATTGGACAATTTCCATTTCTTCACGAAGGGAAACCATAGCTTCTCCCTTGATACTGTAGCGGAAAATAGAAGAAAGCGCACCGGCAGTATCAATGATTTCCTTTTGTAAATTTGCAGAAGCCATTCCACAGATCATTGTCAGAGTATTATAAAGAAAATGAGGATTAATCTGGCTGCGCAGATAGGCAATTTCTGTTTCTTTATTATTAAGATCCATTTCATACATATGGGTATAGTTTTCAAATATTGTATGATTTAGCTCATAGGTATGCAGGAGCATGGCATTAAATGCATCGGTAATTTCCTTGATTTCCGTGGAGCCTATCAGTCCTTGCCGAAGCACAATGCCAGTTTTGCAGTTTTGATTATCCCCGGTAATATCCATCATGAAACTGGTAAGTTTCTGCAAAGATTTAATCAGTGGCCGGTAAATCTGAAACATGACAATGCTTACTATCAGCAGCAGAATTCCCATACTTCTAAGCTGCAGTATGCCGATGCGTTTTCCGGCTGAAGAAAAAATATCTTTATCGATAAACATATAAAAACTTGTATCAGCCAGGGGAAGGGAATACTGACTTACATAATAGGTATGGGAGTTTATCTGAACCTCTGCAGTTTCCGGGTTGGAGGCAATAGAATCATAATAAGCCTGCTCCCCATAAAGGATATTTTTATTTTGATCAATCAGGAGATATTCCGGAACGTAACCAATATCCATGACGGGTCGTTCCTGAAAAAACATACTGATGTCAACTGCAAGGAATAGTGTTCCAATCTGCTTTGGCGCATTCTCTTTTAACTGGAATACAGGCATACCTAAAATCTGGCAGTTCGAATTTTGGATTTCTGCCATTCCTAAAGAATGAAGAGAATGACAAAGCAGTGAAATGGAATCTTCCTGGTCCGTGTAGGTTTGTTTGGAACCATATACAGCAATAAAATTACCGTTGTTATTAATGGCTGCAATATCCCGGATATAAGGGGAAAGTTCCATCATGCTGGTAAGCTGATTATATGCCGGATTATAATGGTTATATTTGTCGGAAGGAACTTCGGCAGTCAGATAGTTTTGCAGGATTTGATTATACGCCAGCGAATTGGCAATGTTGCGGCAAATCTGATACATATCTCCTACAGAGCGGGAAAGCTGAGAGGAATACAGATCCATATTTTGGCGTACGACAGTGGTATGCAGTTGTATATATTCCTTACACGTAAACGATGTGATCAGTCCGATACACAAAAAAAGGAAGGAAATAATAAATAAAAACTGCTTTTTCAGGGGAAATATAAATTGTTTTTTTAAAAATGAGATTTGAAACATTGCCGCTCCTCCTGAAGCATTTACCATTTTTTAAAATTGTCAGAAAAAAATGGGGGGGGGGGGTAATAATTGCTTCATATTTATATGTGATGTAAATCTGAAAAACATCTTCTATTATACCTGAACATCTGGACAGATAGCATGGAAAAATCTACGATTTGCTATGGAAAATTTTCGGTAACAGATGAGAAACTTGCATAAAACAGACATAACCGTTCCATTGTTTTCTCCCCTAAAACTGCTAAAATTAAATAAAAAAGAGAGAGGGGAAAACGGGATGAGAAAACAAAAAACAACGCCCGCTGCAGCTACATCAAAAGTTTCATTTTGGAAACAGCTATACAGGCAGAGGCAATTGGTCTTTCTAGCTCTTCCGGCAATCATTCTGATATTTATTTTCAAGTATATACCGATTTACGGAATCCTTATTGGCTTTAAAGACTACAGTGCAGCAAAGGGGGTCTGGGGAAGTGAATGGCTGGATCCTTTATGGAAAAATTTTGTGACATTTTTTAAAAATGTAAACAGTTCGAAAATTATCTGGAATACATTTAAAGTAGGTGCGATGACCTTGCTTTTTACCTTTCCTACACCAATTATTTTTGCTCTTTTACTTAATGAGTTGAAAGGAAAGTGGTACAAGAAGACTGTACAGACGATTTCTTATATACCACATTTTATCTCTATTGTAGTTATTTGTTCCATGCTTAATGGTTTTGGATCCACAACAGGACTGTTCAATGATATTCGAGAATTTTTCGGAATGGCAAGAGTGAACATGAATTCAGGAAGCGCATATTTCCTATTAGAATATGTAGGATCTGCAGTGTGGCAGGGAGTAGGATGGGGGTCGATTATTTATTTGGCAGCTTTATCCAACATAGATACAACGCTTTACGATGTGGCAAATATTGATGGAGCAAATCGTTGGCAGAAGATAAAAAATATTGCATGGCCAACCATAAAACCAACAGCCACAATTCTTCTGATTATGAATGTGGGAACAGTATTAAATATGGATTTTACGAAGATTCTTTTAATGCAGAATGATACAAACCGCAGCGCGTTGGATGTTATTTCTACTTTTGTATATCAGAAAGGTATTGTGGAAGGACAGTTCTCCTATTCAACAGCAGTCAATCTGTTCCTGTCAGTTGTATGCTTTGCGCTGGTATTTGGTACGAACATGATTGTTCGGAAAATGAATCCAGAGAATAGTCTGTGGTAATGGAGGGAAAAGAAAATGTCAAAAGCAGTAAGAACAACGAGAAAGAATAAGATACACTATGGCAGCCGGGTTTTTGACGTAGCTCTGATTATCCTGATGGCAATGATTTCAATTGTATTTTTGTATCCATTTCTGAATGTAATAGCAGTATCTTTGTCCAGCAATCAGATGATTTCAACTGGACAGGTTAGCTTTTTCCCAAAAGAAATTATACTGGAAGGATATAAAATGCTGTTTCAGGAGCAGAACATTTGGGGGGCTTATTTTAACACAATCATTATTGCGTTAGGCTCTACAGCAGTCAATCTGGTATGTACCTCCGGCATAGCTTATGCGCTTACATATCCGAATTTTGTGTTGAAGAAGTTTCTTACCGTGGCGCTTTTAATCACAATGTTTTTTGGTGGCGGAACTGTTCCTACCTATATATTGATTCAGAACCTGCATCTGATGGATAGTTGGTGGGCGTTGATTCTTCCAAATGCAGTGTTAGCTTATAATGTCTTTGTATATCGTTCATTCTATAATGGGATTTCCACAGAAATCCGGGAAGCAGCTAAAATAGACGGAGCTTCAGAATTTAAGATTCTTACAGGTATCTATGTTCCTCTTTCCAAGGCTTTGTATGCGACCTTTGGTCTGTTTTCAATCGTGAATGTATGGAACAGTTACTACGATGCTCTGCTTTATATCAAAACGGACAAGCTGTTGCCTATCCAGATGATTTTGAGAAAGATTGTATTTGTAAACTCCGGCCTGGCAGCTATGAGTAATTCTCAGCAAATGATTGGAAACGGAGAATTAAATAAATTGAATGTACAGTATGCCTGTGTTATTGCAACAATCCTTCCAGTATTAATCCTATATCCATTCCTGCAGAAATATTTTGCCCAAGGTATGCAGGTAGGCGCAGTGAAAGGCTGACGCTGGATAAAAGCATCGGAAGTTTTATGATCGTCTTGACAGGATGATTCAGTGGCGATTCATAAGATTATATATCAAAAAATAAAAAGAGAAAGAGAGGCTATCAAAAAAGATGAAAAAGAGAGTGAAACAATTTACGGCGCTTGCTCTGACAGCAGCAATGTCAGCAAGTACTGCAGCAACTGTTTTTGCTGCTGAAACCTCAAAGTTTGATCCCAATTCCGTACCGGAGCTTACAATGGATGTGAGTACTTTGGCAACGGCAAAGGATAATGGGATAGAACTTCCGGAACTCGAGGACGGAACTTTAAAGCTGAAAGCAAGTATTGCCACCTATCAGATGTCTTCTGAAGGAACACAGATCCAGAAACTGTGGCAGGAAGCGATGGAGCATTATCTTGGTTGTAAGGTAGAGATTGAATGGCAAAGAACAAACTCCTTAGATTACGCGAGCAATGAGCTGGTAGTACTTCAGTCAGGTGCAATTCCGGATATGGCTACTGTAACCAAGGGAGCGGCAGTAAATGAATACGGCGATGATGGAATTCTTCTGAATTTAAGTGATTATATGGACTATATGAAGTACTATCCGGAATATATGCAGAGTACGTCGGGCGGGGAAGATTACGCGAAGATGGAAGATGGTTCCATGTATTACTTTATGGATGGCTTTTACAATCCGGATAATATCCAGGGAGCACAGTCCTTTACCTCTTTTGCATATCGCTTTGATGTTCTGAAGGAACTTGGTCTTGATCCGGCAACTACGTTAGATGAATTTACGGAGCTTTGTAAGACTGTAAAAGAAAAAATTGATGCAGGTGAGATTGATGCTCAGTATCCAATCATCAACAGCACATTGGATTATGGTCTTCAGAGAGGTTTTGTTGGAATTTTCCATACCTGGGATTGTCTGTACTATGATGAGGGTACCTGGAGATTTGGTCCGATTGAAGATAATTACCGTGAGATGCTGAAATACCTGAACGGTCTTTATAAAGAAGGATATATCGATCCGGAATTTGCAACTGCAGACACAAATGCAGCCACAACTAAGGCTACCACAGGCGTGGGTGTGCTTTGCCCGACCCTTTGGTCAGGAAGCGTACAGGGATGGAATGATGCCATGATGGAAGAAGGTCAGGAATGGGGACTTGCTTTCCTGCCGGAGAACGAAGATTATGGAACTCCGTGGAAATGGGGTTCCAGACAGGGCGGAAAATCTCTGAATGCTGGAATGGGTATTTATGTCAGTGCAGCTACCGAGCATCCGGAACATGTAGTAGCTATGCTTGACTATCAGTATTCAGATGAGATGGTCAATCTGATGAACTGGGGTGTTGAGGGACAGACATATACAGCGGCCGAAGATGGTAAAAAGGTATACTCTGATGACATCACATCTGCAGAAGATCCGGCAGTACAGACTGGAAATTACGGACTTACTGCTTCCAGTGTATGCCGTACCGGTATGGTGTTTAATCCTATGGACTTTAACGCATTACTGGACGTATCTGCAAAACCAGAACCGTGGTGGAATCCAGAAGAAGGTTACTATATAAGCAAATACTGGGTAGAAACAAATAAACTCGGAGGAGAAGAATCGGTTGCTCCTTATGACCGTCCTCCGGTAGCTTACCTGACACCGGAGGAATCCGGACAGAAGGCTCAGCTTTCTTATGAGGGCACCTGTGACAAACGTGCAAGAGAATTGTCTGTTCAGTTTATAACAGGAGAGATGGATATTAATGACGATGACGTATGGGCATCCTATGTAGAAGATATTAAGAGTCAGACAGACACAAACTTTGACGACATCATTACCATGCTTAATGAGAATACAGTAAAACCGGAATAAGTGAAAAAATAATGGTTTACATTTTACAGACAAAAAACCACATATAGGATAAAGATGTCCGGGAAAGGAAAGGAAACAAGGGTTTCTCCGACTTTCCCGGACTTTCCTATATTCTGCAAAAATAGAAGAAAAGGATAGAAACAGATATGAAGATTATCAGACTTCGAACAGAAAACAGGGAACATCCATATGGAATAGACGTGAAAAATCCAGTATTTAGCTGGAATATTTTTGCGGAAGAGCAAAACTGGAAGCAGAAAAGTTATCGGATTTGTGTAGAGAAAGACGGAAAGTGTGTGTGGGACAGTGGTAAGGTGATGTCGGACAGGATGGTGCAGATTCCTTATGAGGGAGAGTCACTTCAGTCAGATACCCGGTATGAATGGCAGGTAGAGGTACAGGGAACCAGGGGGGAATGCAGCAAAAGTGAAAAAACCTGGTTTGAAACAGGACTTTATGAGAAAGAGGACTGGAAAGGGATTTATATCGGGGAGACTAAGGATCACAGTTATCATCTTTATCGAGGGATTTTTCAGGCAAAAAAAAGAGTCGTGCGGGCTCGTATGTATGTGAGTGGACTGGGACATCATGTATGTTATATAAACGGAAAACAGATTTCCGATCGGGTACTGGAGCCTGGCTGGACAGATTATAGAAGTACATACAGTTATTCTGTGTATGATGTGACAGGGGAAATACAGAAGGGAAAAAACGGAATCGGTGTAAAGCTTGGGGACGGGATGTATAATCTTCCGGGAGGACGTTATTTATATTACAAACGCTCCTATGGCAAGATGAAAGTGAATATCCAGTTGAATCTTACCTATGAAGATGGCACCAGGGACTGTGTATTTACAGATGCATCCTGGAAAATGGGAGAAAGTCCTATCCGATTCTGCTGTATGTACGGAGGAGAAGATTATGATGGAAGGATTGCTGTCAGACAGAGAAAATTTTCATGTCCGGATTTTGCAGAGGATGCGTCATGGGAGCCGGCAGTGCAGGTACAGCCTCCTGATGGTAAATTGATTGCGTCGCCAATTGCTCCTGTCCGTGTAATGAAAAAATATTGTCCGGTAAGCGTGAGAAAGACTGGTGAGAATACCTGGCTTTATGACTTTGGAACAAATTTTTCCGGATGGGCAAGAATTTATATCAACAAAAACAGTGCACCGGCAGGCTCGAAGATTATTATGACGCCCGGGGAAATCATTGACGATTCTTTTGTACCTGATCAGAGTGTGACAGGGAAGGGATATGCCTGGACTTATTTGATCAGTGATGAGTCAGAACAGGAATTCGCCCCTGATTTTACATATACAGGATTTCGATATGTACAAATCCAGGGGGCGGTTCCGGATTTGGAGAAAAATAAGGGAAATATGCCGGTTATAGAGAAAATCGTTGGAGAATTTATTTATCCGGATGTTGAACAGACAGGAGAGTTTCATTGCTCCAAACCGTTGTTCAATGATATTCATAAGATTATCTGTCAGGCAATTTTAAGCAACCTGAAAAGCTATACCACGGACTGTCCTCACAGAGAACGTCTTCCCTGGCTGGAACAGACGCATCTGATTGCGCCGGGAGTTATGTACAACTATGACACGCAGAACATTTATCAGAAGCAGGAACAAGATATGTCAGATTCCCAAAGGGAAAATGGTTTGGTTCCTGATATTTGTCCGGAATACGTGGTGTTTGGATACCATGAGGGATTTGTAGATTCTCCGGAATGGGGAAGTGCCTGTATTCTAAATCCCTGGTATTTATATCAACGATATGGCGACACTGCAACAATGGAGCGTTGTTATGAAACGATGAGACGGTATTTGGATTACTTAACTTCAAGAACGCATCATCATGTGCTGCATCATGGCTTGGGCGATTGGCTGGACATTGGACCTAATAAGCCTGCTTCTCAAAATACGCCAGTGCCGGTAACAGCCACGTGCATTTATTATTACGATATTTGTATTATGAAGAAGATTGCGGAATATCTAGGAAAGAAAGATGAGGTTCAGGAGTTGGAGAAGCTTCGCCAGGAGGTATATAGAGAATATAATCTTCAATTTTTTGATGATCAGACCTTTTGCTATGCAACAGGCAGTCAGGCGGCCCAGGCAATGAGTCTGGTAACAGGGCTTGTTCCGGACAAATACCGGGAGAAAGTGACAGACCGCTTGCGCAAAGATATTGTGAACCGAAATTATGCTGTTACAGCAGGTGATATAGGACATCCTTTCCTGATTACTGCTGCAATTCAGAACGGATTATCTGATTTAATTAATGAAATGACAGAGCAGACAGATACTCCGGGTTACGGATATCAGGTGGTGAATGGAGCAACAACTCTTACAGAGGAATGGGATGGTCCCAAGCCTGGAAACTGTCATGGATCTCAGAATCATTTTATGTTGGGTGGGATTGAAGAGTGGTTTTACGGAGGATTGGGAGGAATTCGTCTTCTTCATTCAGACAAAGCTTTTGGAGAGGTGGAAATCGAGCCGTATTTTCCTGAAGACATGGAATATTGCAAGGTGAAGCTGCGTCATCCCTACGGATTAATCGGTGTATATTGGAAGCGGGAAGAGGCAGAAATCTGTTTGGAAATACAGATTCCTCCCAATTTGACTGCATATGTCAAAACAGAAGAGAAGGAAAAAATAACAGTGGGAAGTGGAAACTGGCAGTTTCGGATTCCAACGAAAAAACAGGGGGTGTGAAAAAAGAAGTATGGAGAACTTGAAAAAGGTCTTGGAAGGACAGGATGAGAGTTGCATTTTGCCATTTCTGTGGCTTAAAGGAGAAGATAATGAAAGAATCCGTGAGGAATTAGAAAAAATCAGAGAATGCGGTATTCGAGAGATTTGCCTGGAAGCAAGACCCCATCCAGAATTTTGCCGTGAGGGATGGTGGGAAAATCTGGATTTCATTATAGAAGAAGCGAAACAATGGGGAATGAAGGTCTGGGTATTAGATGATAAAAAATTCCCAACGGGATATGCGAATGGGGCTTTTGAAGAAAAATATCCAGAGCTTTCCAAGCTTTATATAGCCCAGCGTCATGTGGATATTATGGGGCCATGCCGTGGCGGTGCTTCTCTGGTGGAGAACTTTCTTCCGCCGGATGGCTGCCTTCTGGGAATTCTGGCTTGTCCGAAGCCTGATGGAGAGACTCTGGCAGTGTCCGGGGAGGGGGTATTGGATTTAACAGATTCTTTCAAGGATGGTTTTGTTTTTTATGATCTTCCAAAGGGAGCATATCGTCTGTTCGTTATTTTTACAACTCGTACCGGAGGGGGAAGAGAACATTATATGAATCTGTTGGATCAGGAGTCTGTCAAGGTGTTTTTGGATGAAGTATATGAAAAACATTATGAGAGATACGGGGAAGAGTTCGGAAAAACCTTTGCGGGATTCTTTTCAGACGAACCGGAAATCGGAAATGTTCCAGGCTATCCCTTTGACTGTCTGCCGGGACAGCCGGATATTCGGCTTCCTTGGAGTAAGGAACTGGAAAAAGAACTGAGGAATCGCTGGGGAAAAGAATTTCTGGAAAATCTTGTGGCTTTGTGGTATGACCGGGGGGAAAAAACAGGAGAGATTCGGGTGCAATATATGGATTTCGTCACGAAACTGGTATACCGGTGTTTCAGTGGTCAAGTGGGAGAGTGGTGTCGGAAGCATGGGGTAGAATACATTGGTCATATCATAGAGGATGACAATGCACATGGGAGACTGGGATGCAGTATCGGGCATTATTTCAGGGAAATGAAAGGCCGGCAAATGGCAGGAATCGATGTGGTGCACCATCAGATTGTGCCTGGTTTTACAAAAAAGATCCATCAATGGATTGCAGGCGATTCAGATGGCGAATTTTTTCATTTCGGACTGGCTAAGCTGGCCAGTTCTTCAGCCCATCTGGATGAAGAGAAAAAAGGAAGGGCACTTTGTGAAATCTTTGGAAATTATGGATGGGCAGAAGGTGTATCTTTTATGAAATGGCTGGCAGACCATATGCTGGTGCGGGGGATTAATCGTTTCACACCACACGCTTTTGCAATGAGCTATCCGGATGCAGACTGTCCGCCTCACTTTTATGCCAGTGGCAACAATCCGCAGTTTCCGGTTTTTACCTGCCTGATGAAATATATGAATCGAGCGGCTTATCTGCTGTCCGGAGGAAAACCTGTCCGTGAGGCAGCAATACTCTATCATGCTGAGTCGGAATGGAGCGGGGAGGAGACTATGTTTTTCCAAAAACCTATGAGAGTCCTTATGGAGAACCAAATGGATGCGGATGTAGTTTCAGATGACTGGTTTGATAAAGCCATTGTGCAGAACGGAAATCTGAAACTGGGAACGGAAAGTTATCCTGCCCTGATTCTTCCCGGATGTAAAAGGCTGCCAGTACGGACTGCACGTTTTCTGGAACAGACAGAATTGGACGGATTTCCTGTATTTATTGTTGATTTTCTGCCAGAAAAGGATACGGATGGAAATATTCTTTCTGGGAATTTCTACCGAAAAGTCCAGTTGGTAAATTTGGATAGTTTGGCAGAGAAATTAAGTGAATATATAGAACCTCTTTTTATAGCAGATCAGAAATTCTCCGAATTACGAAGCTTTGCGTTGCCTCAGGAACAGGGATTAATCTGTATGTTTTTTAATGAGAGCGTTACTGAAAAAGCAGAGCTTGTTTTGCATATAAGCCAGAGATGGGGAAGCTTTAATAAGGCAGTCAGGGTGGATTTATGGAGAAATACGGCAGAGACATTTAAAATTCAGGATCAGATGCTACCACTGTCTTTGGAAACTGGGGAAGCTGTTTTTTGGATTCTGGAAAAGATGGATCCGGATGATTCAGAGGGAGAAAAAAATGAGTTTCCTTTCATTCCGCAAAAGAAAAGGGAGCAAATACTAAAACTGGAATGGCAGGTAAGCCGCAGAGGAAGATTGCAAAAAGAATTTGAACCGATTGGGACAATCAGTGGAGAAAATTATCCAAATATGAATGGTCCGCAAGGTGATCCTGGTTTTACAGGAACTTACCGCTATGAAGGAACATTTTCTTTTGCAAAAGAGCCTGAGCAGCAGTCCCGTTTTTTGCTTAAAATTCCAGGGGCTGGAGATACGGCACGTTTGTTCCTGAATGGAAAAGATCTTGGGTACATGGCTGGTTTTCCAAATCATGTGGAGGTGACAGATATTCTTGTACACGGAAAAAATATGCTGTGCATGGAAGTGACAACTACGCTTGTTTGGGAAAGAAAAGATGGAGCTTCTACACATTTGCAGATTAGCCCAACAGGACTTTGGGAGGCACCGGTGTTAGAAGAGTATGAGTGAAAGTATACAGGAGATGAAAATGAAAGAAGAAAGAAAAGTTCTTATGAAACCGATTTCGCGAACGAGACGTGAGGATGGTACTTTGACACTGGGAAATTTGGAATTGCTTCATGGAGGCGATTATAATCCGGAACAATGGCTGGATCGACCGGATATTCTGAAAGAGGATATTCGTATGATGAAAAAAGCAAAAGTAAACGTGGTGACATTGGGAGTGTTTTCCTGGTCTGTATTGGAACCGGAGGAAGGAAACTATCAGTTTGATTGGCTGTCAGATATTATGGATAGGCTCTATGAAAATGGGATTTATATCATACTTGCTACCCCGTCTGGAGCAAAGCCAATCTGGATTGATGAAAAATATCCGGAGGTCTTGCGGGTAGATGAATGGGGGCGGAGACGCCATCATGGAGTTCGCCACAACCATTGTATTACTTCTCCGGTTTATCGAAAAAAAGTGGAAGAAATGGATACAAGGCTGGCAGAGCATTTTGGAAAACATCCGGGATTGCTTTTGTGGCATATTTCTAATGAGTTGGGTGGAAGCTGTTGGTGTTCTCTTTGCCAGAAAAAATTCCAGGATTATCTGGAAAAGAAATTTAATGGAGATATTGATGCACTGAATAAAGCCTGGTGGACTACCTTTTGGAGCCACAGGTATCAGCGCTTTAATCAGATAGAACCGCCGTTTGCCAATGGGGAAGGAAGCATTATGGGGCTGAATCTGGAATGGAAACGGTTTACTACCTGGAATATGACAGATTATATGAAAACAGAAATTGCTGTTCTGAAGCGGATAACACCGGAGATTCCTGTAACAACCAATTTCATGAAGTTATATCCAGGTCTGGACTACCGGGTACTGGCAAAGGAACTGGATCTTATTTCCTGGGACAGCTATCCCAGATACCATAATGATTACGAAAGTCTGTATGACACCTGTATGGAAAATTCTTTCGATCATGCTGTGATGCGGAGTATGAAAAAGGGTTGCCCGTTCCTTTTGATGGAGAGTGTTCCCGGAGCAGTAAACTGGCATGAGTTTAACAAAGTGAAGCGCCCGGGAATGCATAAACTGGCAGCGATACAGACGATAGCCTGTGGTTCAGACAGTGTGCAGTATTTTCAGTGGAGAAAAAGTCGAGGGTCTTTTGAACAATATCACGGAGCAGTGGTTGACCATCTGGGCAGGGATGATACCAGAATCTTTCAGGAGGTGGAGGAAACAGGAACGATTCTTGAAAAATTAAAATCAGTGACGGGAAGTGTTGTGAAAGCAGAAGCTGCTGTACTCTTTGACTGGGACAATCGCTGGGCTATAGAAGATATGAAAGGATTAAGCCAGAAGAAAAAATTATATGAGAAAACCTGTATGTCTTTGTATCGTCTCCTGGCAGAGTTAGGAGTGGAAGCAGATATTATCTCACGTAAAGATCGGTTGGAGGAGTATAAGGCAGTTTTTGCACCGATGCTTTACCTGATAGAAGAAGAGACAGGAGAGCGGATTAAAGCTTATGTAAATCAGGGAGGGCAGTTTTTAGCTACATATTTCACCGGTTATGTAGATCAAAACACTCTTTGTTATCTGGGAGGATTTCCGGGAGCAGGATTAAAGGAGCTGTTTGGGGTTTATAGTGAAGAGATTGACAGTCTTTATCCATCGGATAGAAATTATGTGAAGTTCTGTGATGGGACTTGTGGAGAGGTACGAGATTTTGCAGAACTTTTGAAGGTGGTTGATGCACAGGTACTTGGAACTTATACCGATGATTTTTATGCGGGGGAAGCTGCTGTTACTAAAAAACATATCTCAAAAAGCTGTACAAATGGAGGGAAAGCCCCGGGAGGCGCCTGGTATGTGGGCGCACGGTTAGATGACAGAACAATGAAGGGATTGCTGTGTCAGGTATGTAATGAGGCGGGTATCAGGATTTGTCCGCTGCCTTTGGAAGTAGAACATCATTGCCGTGAGGATGAGGCGTATCGCTATCATTTTTGGATGAACTATGGTGAAAAGAAAGCTGTGCTTTCCGGCCTTTCTGGAAAAAATATGATTACTGATCAAAATGTTCATGGAACAGTAGAAATAGATTCTATGGACATCCTGGTACTTCAGGAAAAAACGTCGGCAGACTATGAAAAAAGAGGAAAGCCTGTTTGTTGAAATCTGAGTTTTTTCTCAAAAAATATGA
The DNA here is from genome assembly GCA_900547615.1 of uncultured Blautia sp. Taxonomy (GTDB): domain Bacteria; phylum Bacillota; class Clostridia; order Lachnospirales; family Lachnospiraceae; genus Blautia_A. The sequence goes on from URHH01000006.1 coordinate 32,947, forward strand.
AAAATAAAAGCTTATAAGGAGGAATGCAGGCAATGGGAAACATTAAAATCGGCTACGCGCCAACAAGACGAAGTATTTTCAGTGCACCGGACGCAGTTAAGTATCGTGGACTTACTGCAGACAGATTAAGAGAATTAGGAGTTGAATTTGTAGACATCACAGATGTAAATGATGAAGGTCTTCTTTATGACGAGACAGGCCGCATCAAGATTGCAGAGAAATTCAAAAAAGAAAAAATCGACGGACTTTTCCTTCCACATTGCAACTTTGGAACAGAGTTTGAATGTGCAAGACTGGCAAAAGAATTAAATGTACCGGTTCTTCTATGGGGACCTTTAGATGAGAGACCAGACGAGAATGGTGTTCGTCTTCGTGATACTCAGTGTGGACTTTTTGCAACAGGAAAAGTATTAAGAAGATTCCGTGTTCCATTTACATACATGACAAACTGCAGACTGAACGATCCTGTATTTGAACGTGGCATTCGTGATTTCATAGCTGTCTGTAATGTAGTAAAAACCTTCCGCAACATAAGAATTCTTCAAATTTCCACAAGACCATACGAGTTTTGGTCCACCATGTGCAATGAGGGAGAGCTCCTTGAGAAATTTAACATCCAGCTGACACCAATTCCAATGCCGGAGCTGACAGATGAGATGAAGAAAGCAAAAGCAGAAGGAACAGAAGTTGCAAAGGTTGTTGAATACTGTCGCCAGAATATGGAAATCTGTGTAAAAGACAATGAGCTTGAGAATGTAGCAGCTCTTAAGGTCGCTATGGGAAATCTTATTAAGAAATATGGCTGCCAGGCAGCTGCAATCCAGTGCTGGAATCAGCTGCAGAGTGAGATAGGAATTATGCCATGTGCAGCAAATGCACTTCTGAACGAAGAGGGAATTCCGGTTGTATGTGAGACGGATATTCACGGTGCAATTACCTCTCTTCTTATTGAGGCAGCAGCGCTGGATGGCACAAGAAGCTTCTTTGCAGACTGGACCATCCGTCATCCTGACATTGAGAATGGTGAGCTTCTTCAGCACTGCGGACCGTGGCCAATCTCTGTTGCAAGAGAGACACCGAAGCTTACTTATCCGCTGGCATTCAGCCATCCGGGAAGCATTACAGCAGAAGCAAAGCATGGAGAAGTGACTCTGGCACGTTTTGATGGTGATAACGGAGAATATTCCATGCTTCTTGGAAAAGCCAAAGGCGTTGACGGACCGAAAGGAATGGGAACTTATCTCTGGGTTGAGGTTGAGAACATCAAACGTCTGGAAGCTAAGATTGTAGAAGGTCCATACATCCATCACTGTGTAGGTATCCATAAAGATGTAGTTCCGGTACTTTACGAGGCATGCAAATACATGGGAATCACCCCTGATTTATATGATCCTATTGAAGAAGATGTGAAAGCATATTTAAGAGGTGAATGAGAATGGAAAATTTAAAGGCAAAATCTTTTGACTTAAGAAAAGATACTGTAGACATTATTGTTGCCGGAAAGGGTGGTCATATCGGCGGTGACATGAGTGTGATTGATATTTTGATAAGCCTGTATTTCTGTCAGATGAACATTTCACCGGAAAACATGGATGATCCGGACCGGGATCGTTTCGTACTCAGTAAAGGTCATTCTGTAGAGGCTTACTATGCTGTACTTGCAGCAAAGGGTTTTCTGGATTTGAATGATGTTAAAGCACATTTTTCAAAATTTGGTTCTAAGTATATCGGACACCCGAATAACAAGCTTCCGGGAATCGAGATGAACACGGGGTCCCTGGGGCATGGGCTTCCGGTATGCGTAGGGATGGCTCTTGCAGGCAAAAAAGATAACAGAGATTACCGTGTTTACACTGTAATGGGTGACGGTGAGCTGGCGGAGGGGTCTGTATGGGAAGGCTTCATGGCAGGTCATCAGTACAGACTGGACAACCTTTGTGCAGTAATTGATCGTAACCGTCTTCAGATTTCCGGAAATACAGAAGACGTTATGGGACATGACGATCTCCATGAACGTATTCGTTCCTTTGGATGGCATGTAGTCGATGTAAAAGACGGAAATGATATTGACCAGCTAAATGTCGCTTTTAAAGAAGCAAAAACAGTGAAAGGCAAACCAACGGCTGTAATTGCCAATACTGTAAAAGGCTTCGGATCTTCCGTAATGGAGAACAAGGCAAACTGGCATCATAAGGTTCCGACTCAGGAAGAATATGATCAGATTATTGTGGATTTTGCTGCAAGAAAGGAGGCCGCTCTTCATGAATAAGATTCCAAACAGACAGGCTATCTGTGAAGTATTAATGGATAGGGCAAAAGAGGATAAAGATATTATGGTGCTTTGCAGTGATTCCAGAGGATCTGCTTCCATGACACCATTTGCAGATGATTTTCCGGATCAGTTTGTTGAAACCGGTATTGCAGAGCAGAACCTGGTAAGTATTTCCGCAGGTCTTGCAAAATGTGGAAAGAAACCATTTGCATGCTCCCCGGCTTGTTTCTTATCCACAAGAAGCTACGAGCAGGCTAAGGTTGATGTGTCATATTCCAATACAAATGTTACTCTTATCGGTATCAGCGGCGGAATCAGCTACGGCACACTTGGAATGAGCCATCATTCCGTACAGGACATCGCGGCTATGTCTGCAATTCCGAATATGAGAGTTTACCTTCCAAGTGACCGTCATCAGACAAAACATTTGATTGAGGCTCTGTTAAAGGATGAGAAACCATCTTACGTCCGTGTAGGAAGAAACCCGGTTGAAGATATTTATACAGAAGACAACTGCCCGTTTGAAATGGACAAGGCAACTGTTCTGAAAGAAGGAACAGATATAGCAATTATTGCCTGCGGCGAGATGGTTCGTCCGGCTTATGAGGCTGCAAAATTACTGGAGACGCAGGGAATTTCAGCAACTGTACTGGATATGTACTGTGTGAAGCCTCTTGATTCTGAAGGCGTTGTAAAGGCTGCCAAGAATGCAAAAGCAGTGTTCACAGTTGAAGAACATACTCTATTTGGAGGACTTGGTTCTATGGTGGCTCAGGTAGTTGGAGCAAAGTGCCCAAGAAAAGTACTGAATATGGCACTTCCGGATGCTCCGGTTATCACAGGTAACTCTCAGGAGGTATTTGATTATTATGGATTAAATGCAGAGGGTATTGCAAAGAAGATTGTTGAGGCTCTGGAGTAAATAAAAAACAATCTAAGAGGATAGTAAAATGGCAAAATATATTATTAGTATTGATCAGAGTACTCAGGGTACCAAGGCACTTCTTTTTGATGAGACAGGAAGCATTATGCGCCGTGCTGACCGTCCACACAGGCAGATTGTTAACGAAAAAGGCTGGGTTTCCCATAATCCGGAGGAAATTTACAGAAATGTTCTGGAGGTTGTGAAAGAGCTTCTGGAGGGAGTCGAGAAGAAATGTGTGGTTGGACTTGGAATCAGCAATCAGCGTGAAACTTCCCTTGCATGGAACCGTGTCACCGGTAAGCCTTATGGAAATGCTGTTGTATGGCAGTGTGCCCGAGCCCTTGAAATCTGTGCCCGTGTAGAGAAAGCCGGTGCAGCAGAGATGATTCGCAAGAAAACAGGAATGAACCTTTCCCCATATTTTCCGGCTTCCAAAATTGCATGGCTTTTGGAAAATGAAGAAGGTGTAAAAGAAGCTGCAGAGAGCCACGAAATCTGTCATGGCACCATTGACAGCTGGATTGTTTATAAGCTTACCGGTGGAAAAGAATACAGAACCGACTATTCCAATGCATCCAGAACACAGCTGTTCAATATTTTTGACTTGACGTGGGATGAGGAAATCTGCAAATTATTCGGAATTGATCCGGCTAATATGGCAGAGATAACAGATTCTGATTCCTGCTTCGGAGAGACTGATTTTGAGGGACTTCTTCCAAATAAAATTCCGATTCACGGTGTGCTTGGGGACTCCCACGGTTCTCTTTTCGGACAGGGCTGCCTCCAGTCTGGAATGATCAAATCTACCTACGGAACTGGTTCTTCTATTATGATGAATATCGGAGAAAAACCGATTCTCAGTACTCATGGTGTTGTAACTTCTCTGGCATGGAAGATTGGCGGTAAGGTGAACTATGTACTGGAAGGAAATCTGAACTATACAGGTGCTGTTATCACATGGTTGAAGGATGACCTTCAGATTATCGAATCTCCTGATGAAACTGGAGCTCTTGCGAAGAAGGCAATCAAGGAGGATAGCCTGTATCTGGTGCCGGCTTTCAGTGGCCTTGGCGCACCTTACTGGGATAGTGAGGCAAGAGCTTCTGTTGTGGGAATGAGCCGTACTACGCGCAAAGCGGAGTTTGTACGTGCAGCACTGGAGTGTATTGCTTACCAGATTACAGACGTTGTACTTGGAATGGCTGAGGATGCTGGCATTCCGGTAAAAGAGCTTCGTGTAGACGGTGGTCCGACTAAGAACGATTATCTGATGCAGTTCCAGAGTAATATTATAGATGCCGGGGTTCTCGTACCGGATTTTGAGGAGCTTTCCGCCATCGGTCCGGCCTACGCAGCAGGCCTTCGACTGGGGGTGTGGGATGAGAGTATTTTTGGAAAACTGAACCGCACTTCCTATAAACCGGACATGGAATCAGAGCTTCGCCGACAGAAATATGCAGGATGGAAAAAGGCGGTTGCGTCTGTGATTACCAGGAAATAAAGGAACGTTATCAATCACATATCTATAAAAAATAAGGAGTTACATAATAATGAAAGTAGGAATTGTTTATACGAGTACAACCCCAGAACTTATTGAATGTGTAAATGAAGAAATCAGAAAAAATCTTGGAGATACACCGGAAATTTTAAACTATCAGGATCCATCCATCCTTGCAGAAGTGAGAGAGCATGGATATGTAACATCAGGAGCTGCTGCTCGATTAGTTGGTATGTATATGCAGGCTGTTTCTGATGGTGCAGATGCGATTCTTAACTGTTGCTCTTCTGTTGGAGAAGTTGCAGATGCCGCACAGAGTATCGGACGTTACACCGGAATTCCAATCGTACGTATAGATGAGGAAATGTGTCGTGAAGCGGCACGTTTGGGATTGCGTGTTGGTGTACTGGCAACTCTTTCGACTACTCTTGAGCCAACCAAGAATACAGTTGCACGTGTTGCAAGGGAAATGAACAAACATATAGACCTGGTAGACGGTCTGGTGGATGCATTTGGTGCGGATCAGGATAAATTCAAAGCACTGCTTTGTGCTAAGGCAGAAGAAATTGCAGATCAGGTAGATGTAATTCTTCTTGCTCAGGGTTCCATGGCATATGCTGAGGATAAGATTCATGAGAAGATTGGCAAGCCGGTACTTTCCAGTCCACGCTTTGGTGCACAGGCTCTTGCTGCTGCATTGAAAGTAAAGGGGTTAGAGAGACCGGGGCTGTGAAATAAAGACAGAAAATCTGAGATTTGCCTTAAAGATTACGAGGAGGTATATACATGAAGGGACAGAAAATACGGGAAATTTATTTTGGCGGAGATTATAATCCAGACCAGTGGGATGAAGCAACAATCCGCAAAGATATGGAATATTTCAAAAAATGCAATATTAATTATGTGGCTCTTCCGGTTTTTTCATGGGCAAAACTAGAGCCGGAGGATGGTGTTTACAATTTTGAATGGTTGGATAAAATTCTGGATATTCTCTGGGAAAACAAGATATATGTTTGCCTTGCAACATCTACAGCTGCACAACCGGAATGGATGAGTAAGAAATATCCGGAAATCATGCCTGTAGATAATAATGGGCTGAAGCGAACACATGGTATGCGTAATTTTTATTGTGTAAACAGTGAAAAATACAGGGAAAAAGCTGCGGCTCTTGCAGAACAGATGGCTCTTCGCTATAAAGATTATCCGGGACTTGTAGCATGGCATGTAGCAAACGAATATAGTACTTTCTGTCACTGCGAAAACTGTGAGAAAAAATTTCGCTTGTGGTTGAAAAAGAAGTATGGAACTGTGGAAGAATTGAATAAGAGATGGAATACTTCTTTCTGGGGAAGAACCATTTATAATTTTGATACAATTATGCTTCCTACAGAACGCAATGATGATGATAGATTCTTTCCTGCAAAACAACTGGATTATCAGAGGTTTGTTACAGATACCACAGAGGAATGTTTCTTAAATGAAGCTAATGTACTTCGCCGGATTACTCCGGATATTCCGGTTTTCAGTAATATTTCCGGATTTATTAAAAAACTGAATCAATTTCAGCTTACCAGAAATATGGATGTTGTTGGTTGGGATAATTATCCGTCACCAAAAGACGATGCGGCTTTTCCTGCACTGAAGCACGATATTATGAGAGCGCTTAAAGATGGGGCCTCTTATATGGTCGCAGAGCAGTCCCCAAATCAGCAGAACTGGCAGCCATATAATAAACTGAAGAAACCGGGCGAGGTAAGACTTCTGGCATATCAGGGAATTGCTCATGGTGCAGACAGCTCCTTATATTTCCAGATGCGCCAGTCAATAGGAGGACAGGAAAAGTTTCATGGTGCAATTATTTCACATGCAGGAACAGATGACACCAGAATTTTTCGTGAATTTGAGCAACTTGGCTCAGAACTGCATCAGCTGGGAGGTCAGATATTAGATGCCAGAATAAAAGCAGATGTGGGAATTTTGCTTGACTGGGATAATTGGTGGGCATTGGAGCTCTGCAGTGGTCCGACTAAAGATATGGATTATCTGCTTCAAGTGGCACATTATTACAGAGCTTTTCATAAACAGAATATTGCGGTGGATCTGGTAAAGTTTACGAGCGCCTTTGATTCTTATAAAATACTGGTAGCACCACTTGTATATATGATAAAGCCCGGGCTGGCAGAACACCTTATTCAGTTTGTAAACAACGGAGGAACTTTGATAGGAACATATATGACAGGTCTGGCTGACGAAACAGATCGTTGTATTTGGGGGGCATATCCCGGACCGTTGCGTGAATTATTCGGACTCTGGGTGGAAGAGACAGATGCGCTTTATCCAGAAGAAAAAAATCAGATTATTATGGAAACGGGCGAGCATCAAACATATACATGCAGTTTCTTATGCGATCGCCTGAGACTGGAGAGAGCAAAAGTTATTGGTACCTATGGAAGTGATTTTTATGCCGGAGAAGCTTGTGTGACAGAGAATGCTTATGGAAAAGGAAAAGCATATTATCTGGGAACACAGCCAGACGAAGAATTTCTTAAAGTATTCATAGAGAATGTCTGTCAGGAGGAAGGGGTACACCCAACGCTTGAAACGGAAGAGGGAATTGAAGTAACATGCAGAGAAAACGAAAATGGTAAATTTTATTTTATATTAAATCATAATCAGGCAGAAAAGCAGGTTATACTTCCAGAAGGAAAGTGGAAAAATCTGATTGGAAAACAGCCGGAAGATGGAAAACTACATCTTAAATCCAGAGATGTAGCTGTCCTAAAATACGAGTAGTATGGTAGATGATAAGGATAAAGATGAAAACTACTGCTTATAATTGAAAAACACACAAAAGGAGAACAACAATGCTTACAGATACAACCAGATCCCCGTATGCGAAGGTCCATGCTCTGGACGGAATGAAAGTGAAATGGACAGGTGGTCTTTGGAAAGAGCGCTTTGACACTTGTGCAAACAGTACAGTTCCACAACTGAAGCACATGTTTGACAGCAAGGAGATCAGCCATGTGGTAGAAAATTTTAAGATCTGTGCAGGCGATGCAGAGGGCGGCTTTGACGGAACCGTTTTTGGTGATGGAGATTTTTATAAATGGATGGAGTCTGCTATTTATACAGCTTACCAGACGGATAATCAGAAGCTAAAGGATGAAATTGAAGAGTACATAGCTCTTATCGGCAGAGCACAGCAGTCAGATGGTTACCTTTCCACAAAACAGATTATTGGAGAGAAAAACCGGAATGGTGTTTCCAGAATGGGTGATATTAATGATTTCGAGGTTTATAATTTCGGGCATATGTTTACAGCGGCCTGCGTACATAAGAGAATCACAGGAAAAGACAATTTTCTTGCAATTGCTGCAAAAACAGCAGATTATCTGGAACATCTCTATGAAGAAGCAGAACGCACCGGAGAGGTTCAGACTGCTGTCTGTCCATCTCATTATATGGGACTTGTGGAAATGTACCGTACCACTGGTGAGGAGCGTTATCTGAAACTGGCGAAGCTGGCTGTTACTCTTCGAGACAGTGTAAAAAATGGTATGGATGATAATCAGGATAAAATCCCTCTGAAACAGCACGAAAAAATTCTGGGACATGCAGTGCGTGCCAACTATCTTTATGCAGGTGTAGCTGACATTTGTCTGGAAGAAAAAGATGCAGACTATATTGAGGTTCTCCATAAAGTATGGAGAAGTCTTGTGGATAAAAAGCTTTATATTACAGGTGGATGTGGAGCATTGTACAATGGTGCTTCTCCATATGGATATTTTTTCGATCACCAGCTTGTTCATCAGGCATATGGTTATGAATATCAGCTTCCGAATGTCACAGCTTACAATGAAACTTGTGCCTCTCTTGGTGGCGTTTTCTGGGCATATCGTATGTTCCAGCTTGAACCGAAGGCAGAGTATTTTGATATTCTTGAGCGCATGATGTTAAATACAAATCTGGCTGCACTTAGCCTGGATGGCAAGAGATTCTTCTATGAAAATATGCTAAGACGTGCCAAAGAGCTTGATTATAAGCTAATCTGGCCTCTTACCAGAAGTGAATATATTCTTAGTTACTGTTGTCCTCCAAATCTTGCAAGAACTATCGCACAGTCCAGTGAATATGCATATCTGACCTCAGACAACAGCGTATGGACTGGTATGTATGGTGCCAGCGAGGCTCAGGTAAAGCTGGAAAACGGTGGAGAATTTACTCTGGTTCAGGAAACGAACTACCCGTTTGATGGAAAAATTCGGTTCACAGCAAAAGATATTAAAACAAATGCACCGGTACATTTGAGACTGCGTGTTCCTGGCTGGGCAGCTGGCGGTTCTGTAAAAGGTGCAAATATAGACAGAGAACTTGGAAAACAGGATGCAGGAACCTATCTGGATATTCTGGTAGAGGATCTGCAGAATATGGATGTACAGCTTGTTCTGAATATGGAAATCAGATATACAGTAGCTAACAATATGGTAGAAGAGACCGTAGGGCAGGCTGCTGTTGAGCGTGGGCCGCTTGTATATTGCTGTGAGAGTGTGGACACACAGGCTGCCACTCTGGATGATATTTATCTGGATCTGAATGCAAAATTTACTCCTGTAGAATATGAAATTCAGGGAAGAAAAATGACTGTTTTGGAAACAGAGGAATATGCCATTGATCGTTCGGAATTTGACAGAAGTGCACTGTATCAGCCGCTGAAATATCATGGTATGAGAAAGGAACGTCTGCGTCTGATTCCATATTACGCATGGGATAACCGTGACTATGGGGAAATGCGTATCTGGTTCCCGATTGCGTATACAGTATGAAAGAATGGAGATTTTTACAAATATGAAATACAAGATTATTCCTTTCCGGACTGTGGAAGAGAGAAGCAAAACAGATAATTCAAAGGCAGAAGAACTTCTTTCCCGGGCAATGGAAGGATTTCATAAAAAACTGGTAGTTCTGGATGATGATCCAACAGGAGTGCAGACTGTTCATGATGTGTCAGTTTATACAGACTGGGAAGAAGAATCCATTGGAAGCGGCTTTGAAGAAAAGGAATCCATGTTCTTTATTCTTACAAATTCCCGAAGCTTCTCCATTGAGGAAACAACAAAGGTTCACCAGGATATTGCAGAAAGAGTGAAAAAAGTTGCCTGGGAAAAGGGGCAGGATTTTATGCTTATTTCTCGTGGAGATTCCACCTTGAGAGGGCACTATCCGTTGGAAACACAGATTCTGGCAGACGGCTTAGGTGTTGTGGATGGTGAGATTATCTGCCCGTTTTTCCCGGAAGGCGGTCGATATACAATGGACAATATTCACTATGTAAAAGAACAGGATAATCTGGTACCAGCAGGAATGACAGAGTTCGCAAAAGATAAAACCTTTGGCTATAAATCCTCCGACCTTACAGAATATGTAGAGGAAAAAACGGAAGGAAAATACAAAAAAGAGGACTGTATTACCGTTTCCCTTGAGGAACTGAACGCGTTGGATATCCAGGGAATCAAGGACAAGCTGATGGCAGCCAGGGATATGGCGAAGATCATTGTTAATGCAGTTTCCTATGCAGATTTGAAGGTTTTCTGTGCTGCACTTGTGCTCGCAATGAAGGATGGAAAGCGTTATATGGCAAGGACAGCGGCTGCATTTACAAAGGTGCTGGGCCGCGTTTCCAATCAGCCTCTTTTGGAAAGAAAACAGTTGGAAGGCGAGACGAAAAATGGTGGAATTGTACTCATCGGTTCTCATGTTAAGAAGACCACAGACCAGCTGAACTGTCTGAAAGAGCTTGGAGGACAGGCTGATTTCATGGAGTTTCAGGTAAATACTGTTTTTGAAGAAAACGGTCTGGAAAAAGAAGCAGAGAAAACGGTAAAGGCAGCAGAGGAGAAAATCCTTTCAGGCAGAACGGTTGTAATTTATACAAGCAGACAGCTTCTGGCTCCGGAGAATATGACTACGGAAGAGAAACTCCAGATTTCTGTGAAAATTTCCAATGCAGTGACAAGCATTATCGGCAAGCTTTCCGTGAAGCCGAAATTTATCATCGCCAAAGGAGGAATTACTTCCTCTGATGTTGGAACGAAAGCGCTTCAGGTGAAAAAGGCCCGTGTTATGGGACAGGTAAAAAAGGGAATTCCGGTATGGATGACCGGAGAAGAAAGTAAATTTCCAGGAATGCCATATATCATTTTTCCAGGGAATGTAGGAGAAGTAAGTACATTAAAAGAAATTGTAGAAGAATTGATATAACGGGAGGTTGTATAATGAGAAAGGTAATTATTTCCCTGGCGCCTGTACAGGCAGGAGCCAGTATAGACGCAGTAAAACTTGCAGAAGATGTGGAAAAGAGCGTGAAA